>JALPWY010000023.1 GCA_023271875.1 Nitrospinaceae bacterium
AAATGGGACACAAAACACATCGGAATATTCATTTATGGGTATTCCAAATAATAATTATGTGAGAATTGAAAGTGAGTATTCATCATTTAAATTAAATGAAGATTCTGAAGAAATCATTGGAACTGTCGAGGATGGTTGGAAGGCGCTGAACTTTGAAACTAACGTACCAAATTATGAATATTCCCCTCATTTCTGGGGTGGTTGGGTCGGTTATATAGCTTATGAAGCTGGCAACTCATTCGAAAAGCTCCCAAAAAGGAAATCTAATGAATTTGAGCTGGCAGACGCATACTTCATGCAAGTTGATAGATTAATTGTCTACGATCATAATTTAAATAAATTGAAATATATAATAGCTGCAGAACCGTGTTCTGATAAATCAAAATACGATCAATACACGGTTGAAATAAATAGAATGTTAAAAAAAATTGATCCTATCCTGTCAAAATCTTTAATTAAAAGTTCTGCAAAAAAACAATATAAAGTCTCAAATTCAATTAATTTTCGATCAAATTTATCGCCAAATAAGTATAAAAAAATAGTTAACAGAGCTAAAATGTATATTAGTGATGGTGATATCTATCAAGCAAACCTTTCTCAACGCTTCAACACTGAGTTTAATGGTGACCCGTTAAATCTTTATCTTAAATTAAGCAATATCAATCCTGCACCTTTCTCAGGATTTTTAAAGTTTTCAGATTTCACCATTATTAGTTCTTCTCCAGAACGCCTTTTAAAGGTTAAAGATGACAAGTTAGAAACTAGGCCTATAGCTGGTACTCGTCCAAGAGGGTCTGATGATAAAAAAGATGCTGCTTTGACCAAAGAGTTATTGCTAAATGAAAAAGAGCGTGCTGAGCATTTGATGCTAGTTGATCTCGAGAGAAATGACATGGGGCGTGTGTGTCAACCTGGGTCAGTCAATGTGACAGAATTAATGTGTCTTGAGAAGTATTCTCACGTTAGTCATATCGTTTCTAATATCGAGGGTAAACTAAATCCAAACGTAACTCTCTACGAACTATTAAAGTCCTTATTTCCTGGTGGGACTATTACTGGTTGTCCAAAGATTCGTTGTATGGAAATCATTAATGAACTAGAACCGTCTAGTAGGGGTCCCTATTCTGGTTCTTTTGGGTATATTGGTTTTTGCCGTCAATTGGATTTTAATATTTTGATTCGAACAATTTTCATAAAAAATGGCGAAGCTTCTTTTCATGTTGGAGCAGGTATTGTCGCTGACTCAAATCCTGATAACGAATATGAAGAAACATTATCCAAGGCTGCAGCAATGATTGAAGTTTTATCAGATCCCACATGTCGAATCTGATGCACACACCTATCGTATACATTAACGGACTTTTTTGGTCCATAGATAAAGCTACTATATCTGTTTTAGACAGAGGATTTACATACGGGGATGGTTTGTTTGAAACAATGCGCTCATACTCAGGAAAAATATTTAGGTTGGAGTGTCACCTGGATCGTTTATTTCGTTCTGCCCGCTCAATTTTCATCGATCTACCTATGACAAAAAATGAAATCCGATCGGCTATTAATGCATCAATAGAGTTAAACAAGTTATCAAATTCAATACTCAGACTCACAATTACCCGTGGGGAACAGGAGCCAGGATTAAATATTGATTACAGCGCGCCCCCTACAGTTGTAATTTTAGTTAGGCCAACAAAGGATATTTCTAAAAATGTCTACAAAAAAGGCATTAGCATAAAGTTATATAAAAAAAGTGCCATTAGAACCCAAGGAATCTCTAACCAGATAAAATCGTGCAACTATCTATCAAATATACTACTGAGAGAGAAGGCAATCAAAGAGGGATTTTTTGAAGCAATTTTATTAGATAATGACAATAATGCCACTGAGGGAACATTTTCTAATATATTTATTATCAAGAATAATCAACTAAAAACACCAAGCTTGAATGAATTTGTACTGAGTGGAATAATGCGTAAAGCTATATTAGATATTTGCCGAGCAAATAATATTTCTTTTAAGGAGACCGCAATAACTGAAAAAGACCTTTACGAAGCAGATGAAATTTTTCTAACCAACTCAGGAATAGAAGTTTTACCCGTATCTAATATAAATCACCGGAATCTTAAAGATATAAATCCAAATTCTATGACCACGCACATACACACGCTACTTCTAAAAAGTTTTGATGAATCATTTAAAAAATGATAACTTTCCTGACTAACTAATATCACATTAAATTAGAGTCACATATGAATAAAGATAGGTTTAAAGATACTGCTCGAGGAGTAATCGAAGATACAGAAAATGGTAACGAGTGGCTACCAAAAGACTCTTATGGTGATTTAGGGAAATGGGTCAACCTACAAGAAGGCCTAAATTATGCTAAATTAATGAATCAGGTTTATGCAGGAGGGCAATCCGATTGGACTCTCCCAAACAAAGAAGATTTGCTTTGTTTGTATAATATAGATTTAATCCAGAAGGATTGGGAGGGTAATGACATTCATATTGCACCCTCATTTTTAACGAACTGTTCATTTTACCTATGGTCTGTTGAAAAAAACAACACCGGTCAACACCTAAGAATAGATTTAAGAACCGGGGATTTAGATTTCATAGATACCGAAGAAAGAGAACACCAGGCTGTCCGGTTAATTCGATACAAAAAATAATTGATTCTTATCCCCAACCAGCTAACTCAATTATTTTTATTGGGTCGACTTCTCCATTTTTATCAAGAAAACAATCTTTCTCTCCGCCAACATGCTCATCTACCCCATCATCTTGATAGGTAATAGCCTTTATGTCAGCATGTTTGGTCTCGTTGAATCCATTAAATAATGTACCTTTAGATTTAGGGATAAGATCCAACGAGAATCTTCGAAATATTCTCATTTTTTTTTCTGGAAAATGAAGAGCTACAAACAAATGATTTTCGTAGACGGAATAAATAGTTGATTGAGAATCGCTTTCTCCAACAACAAAGTAGTTATCATCGACCCTAACTCCATATTCTGGCCTAACAGAACCTCGCAACCATATTTTTCCTGAATCATTAATGTTCCGCATTAAGATGACCCTACCCTAAAGTGTTCATTTTGACATAAAATTAAATTTATATCATAATCAAATAGCCATTCTAAAATCTAATACCAATAATTGAAATTTTCTTTTGCCAAAATCATTTGAAGAACGCTTAAAAAGTGAGCTAAAAGATCTTCATACAGAAAATCTATTTAGGGAACCACTTGCTTTAAATAAAAACTTCCTAAATTTAGCAACAAATGATTACTTTCTACTACGCCATAACAAACAAGTGTTAGCTATTGCTAATACTATAGCGCACAAATATGGCACAGGAAGTGGGGCATCACCTCTCTTATCTGGTTATCTTCCATGCCATCAAATGTTAATAAATAAGTTACTAGGGTGGAAGCATAAAAAATTTGGGATGTTATTCAATTCTGGATTTTTGGCAAATCAGGCTTTAGTAAAAAACCTACCGGGTAAACATGATCTTATTTTAGTAGACCACTATATTCATCACTCTATTGCCCAAGCCTTAAACCGAGGATCCACAAAATTTAAACGCTACAATCATTTAGATTTGTGTCATCTTGAAGAGTTACTATCTGATAACAAGAGCAATTACGATACTATATTTGTAATTACTGAAAGTATATTTAGCATGGATGGCGATTATCCAGATTTAAAACGATTAGTCGAGCTTAAAAAAAAATACCATTTTGTTCTGATACTCGACGAAGCTCACGGAACAGGGATCCTAGGCAATTCTGGAGCTGGATTAGCAGAAGAAACTGAAACTTCCAATGAAGTAGATATTATAATTGGAACTTTTGGTAAATCGCTTGCAGGGATGGGTGCTTATGTCTTGACAAATTTGTTGCCAATAATTGAATATCTAACAAATAAAGCTGGCGAATATATATACTCTACATTTTTATCACCTTACCAGACAGGGGTAGCCTTGGCATCCATTGACGTAGTCAGAAATGCGCATAAAAAACGAGAATCACTGAAACTATTATCCCTCTGGCTTAGAAATAGGCTGATTGAATATATAGATATACAAACGAACTATAATACCCCTATAATTCCACTTATTGTGGGCAGTAACGATTCTACACTCAAGCTTCAAAGATTATTCTTAAATAATGGTATTGTAGTTGGGGCAGTGCGTCCTCCTACTGTTCCTCAAGGTAGCTCAAGAATTCGTTTGTCACTCAACTCTGAGTTGTCTAAAGAAAAACTAGAACCATTAATTTTAATTGTTAAAAAATGGTCAAAAAAATGAGAATTACTGCAGTTTCAGGATGGGCAATTCCAACTGATTGGTTTTCTGAGCAGATACAAAAATATTTTATAGGTTCTGAGGTAAATATAATCTATCCATCCAATCCATTTGACACGGAAGAGGCACGTAGACAATTATATGAAAAACCAGCCGACCTATATCTAGGATATTCATTGGGTAGTCTATGGATGTTTAGGCACCGTGAGCTATTTCCAAAAAAATCTATTAAGGCGGTTCTCGCTCCTATTCTTGCATTTACAAAAGAACACGATATGGGCGGAAAAACAACTTCCACGCAACTAAACTACCTTATAAAATTATTAAAAAGAAGCGACAACGAAAACCCATTGGTAGATTTTTATGCCAACTGCGATATCCCTTTTCCTAGCATTCTTCTAAAAACTTTACCAAGCCGTTCTATCCTAATAAAAGGGCTAGAATTTCTTCAATCAGTTATTGCGTCTAAAAACTCAGTATTCGACTTTAAAGTTATTGTCGGAGAAAATGATGTTTTTCTCGATGCCATGAAATTAAAAAATTTAATTCCACAAACCCAAATAGTATCTGGCGCCGGACACGCGCCAGACTTACTCCTTAGTAAGCTGGCAATGATACTCAATCAATCCTAAATAACAAGCACCAATAATTTTTAAGAAAGTCTTCTAGTTTAGGGCTATTTCGCGCATGACTTTGCAATTTTTTTAGATTCTACCTCCTCTCCCCATACTATCAATTAATTAAGGCTCTCATTCGGCTTATAGATCAAATGTTTAAACAGAAAAGTGAAAATAATAACAGCCAAGAGATTGGGCGAAATTTTTCTAAATATGCGCATACATACGATAAACACGCTCAATTGCAAAAGTTGATGGCCAAAAAATTAGCTTCATTTCTTCCAAAGGATACGCCTGAACAAATTTTAGAAATTGGGTGCGGCACTGGTTTGTTTACTAAATATCTACTCGCCAAACCAGTTAAAAAAATATTTATTAACGATATTTCACCTGAAATGATTACATGTTTGAGTCTGAAAATCTCCCTCCCACCCTATTCTCAGATCATCCATGGAAACGCTGAGTTATTAAAATTTCAAAAGGTTGATATGATAGCAGCTAATGCGGTATTTCAATGGTTTAAAAATCCCCGGATTGTATTAGGACGGCTAAACTCCTATATTAAGGCAAATGGTAGTTTGATTTTTAGTACGTTTGGCCCGTCCACTCTTTCAGAACTGAGGAAAATAGCCCCACTAGAAAGTCCCGTTTTACTTATATCAAAAAGCGAATGGTGCAAATGGATCGAAGAGGCTGGTTTCACTGTACATTTATCCGCAAAAGAATCGCATAAAACTTTTTTTCCTAATACTTTAAGTTTACTCAAAAGCCTCCAACAAATAGGGGCAGCGCCCACTCAAATGACTAGTCCAAAAATATTACGTCAACTAATAAAGGATTATGATGACATCTGTTTAACCCAGCAAGGTGTACATGCTAACTGGGAATTATTATATTTTTCAGCAATAAATAAACAATAATAGGTGTTTATCCGATGAGATATTAGACTGAGAAGTGCTTTTTACAAAAGATAATCAAATGCTATAAAGATCTAAAATTTATTAGATGCGAGACTTTTTAAAAGATAACCTAGAAATACTAAGTCATAAATCACCCGAACTGTGTTCGTTAATAAAAAATGCACCTAACGATAACCAATATAATATAACTACCTCCAGATCAGGAATTGCCACTTTATCAAGAGTTTCCCCAGACGGAACAAAAAAGTCTCTTCACAGTAAGTACGACCCCACACAAGAAGCAACTCAATTCATAGATGCTAGCTATTCAGATGAAAACTCAAATTATATTTTAATTGGGCTTGGATTGGGTTACCACTTAAACGATCTTCATAGAAGAGTATCCCCCCAAGACCGAATAATTATATTTGAAAAAAACCCAACCCTAGTACGTTTGGCTTTTTCTCAAAATAATTTTTCTGAGGCCTTAAGCAATCCAGGAGTGAGCATTCACATAGATGCTGATCCCAGCAAAATTGAACAAATTTTACATGAGGACCGCACCAATCTAGCAATTCATGGATACACACCTATACATCTTAAGCCCCTAGTTAATCTTGAAGGTGATTATTACAAATTAATAAATTTAGCTATTGAACAAGCACATCAAAAGTTCAAAATTGATATAAATACACAAGCCGCATACTCACAAAAATTTTACAAAAATATATTTAATAACGGACTAGCTATTACCGAAAGTCCTGGAATTGTAACAACAAAAGATACCTTCTATAACATTCCAACAATAATAGTTTCAGCGGGTCCCTCTCTCGATAAAAATATTGGACTCATTAAAAGCGTAAGAAATCAAATCCTCGTTATTACAGTGGCAACTGCATTAAAGCCTTTATTAAGAAATGGCATCAAACCTGACTTTGTTATAACCATTGACCCTAATGAAGACACAATACAGTCGTTTGACATTAAAGCGATTCCAGAAGACTTGTGGCTAGTTTATGATCCATGCATTCCTCCCGAGATATGTTCTCTTTTTAATCAGAGAAAAATTATAATGGAGAATAAAATAGAACTTGCGAAATGGATCACTGATAACAGTGAAAAAAAAGGGGCCCTAGGGAATATTTCATCGGTAGCTCATGCAGCATTTTATTTAGCTCAACACATGGGATGCGCACCTATTATTCTTGTGGGACAAGATTTATCATTTGAAGGTCACCGCATGCATTGTACCGATTCATTTTATAACCAAGCAAACCAAGACAACATAGGGGCGGACCAAACATTAGATGTGCTCGAATATAATAAGTATAGAGGATACACTACATCCATAACTCCTACAGTAGACATATTTGACCATAAATCAAAGACAACTAAAGCTATGGAAACCTACAAGTATCAATTAAAAAAAGAAATGAACGTAAGTGATAGCATTTTGAATGCAACTGAAGGAGGTGTAAACATTCCGGGGGCAATAAATATATCTTTAAAGGAAGCCATAATTAAGCACTGTCATAAAGACAAACTTCCTAAAGTTAGTGACTATTTAAAAAAAATAAAGCTACCCACAAAAAATAAATCCCTTTCGTCCTCAATTAGAAAACAATTAGATAAATTCGATAAAATTAATAATGCTATAAAAAAAATAGAAGATAAGTATCTAATCAAGAACAAACAATCAATAGACAAACGGAAATTTGTTTTGGAAATGGAGTCTTTTTATGTTGACTTGCTCAAGGATAAAACTACAACTGCCATAATGCAGGGCTATGATTACATAGCATTCGTGGAGTGGAACCAAAAAACAAAAAGAATAAATAATGCGGCAAGCAAATCATCAGCAAGTGATAGTATTCAAAAAAAGAATTTACGGGATCGGGTTTTTATTGTCAGACTATCAAAAACAATTGATTTCCTAACTCATGGATTTAGAAACTTGGAAAAGCAATTGTGCTAAATTTTTATTCCTTCAATAATACTGGACCCATCTCCAATTTTATTTTTTTTAATGCGAGCGAATCCTGCGTTTCTTAATAACGAGTTGACTTCACCAAAAGCATATGACTTTCCAGTTTTCGTATACAAAAGCATTGTAATGGCAAATAGACTTGCCTCGTAGGGTTCAGTTTTTGAATTATCTAAAAAAAGATCATACAAAACAAAACGTCCGCCCTTTTTAAGTGCCTTATTTATTTTTTTAAATATAGTTTTATTTTCTCTAGCATTGTAGATATGAATAATATTGGACAAGAGAACCGTATCGTATCCCTCTCCAAATTCATCATCAAATAAATCGCCACTAACAAAGTGCAAACGGTTATATACATCTTGAGTTTTACATATTTTACGCGCCACTTTGATTGCAGCAGCACGATCCATTAATGTCGCTGTGGCAGCTTTATCTTTCTTTAAAATTGCCGTGGTGTAGGATCCTGGACCACAACCTATGTCAAGTAGCTTACCGATTTTGTTTTGACTTACCGCATCCGCTACCCTATCAGCTAATAGCTCACTTCGCTCATGCATCGCATAAGTAAAAAGGTGCCTGAATTTAGGATCGTCTTCACTCTCAAACTCTTTACGATCTCTTCCTTTTTTGATGATTTTGGAAAGTTTCTCATACTCACCCCTGCTATCCATCTTTAGCATTACCGTTCCTATTCTAAAATCAGGACTTGTTTGGCAAAAATATTTATAAGTCACGGGTGTATTCCTAAAAGTATTCTTGTTCTTATTTAGAACACCCATGGCAGCAAGAGCATTTAAAAGTATCTCCATACCCTCAAGCTTTGTTTTTGTAAGACTTGCTACTTGTTTAGCCCGTAAGGATTTTTTTTCTAAAACTGAAAAAACATTAAACTCTAAAGCAGATAGTATTATGTTAGCTTCTTCAAGTTGATCAATTTTATTAATGATATTTTTATATGAAAGCATCATTTTTTTTACAAAGGGGTACACTTGAAATACAAATTATGGGAAATTGGTAGCTGAAATTCGAGGTTTGACTATTAAAACTCTGACTCAGCTATAGACTATTTATGAATCAATTTATTTAAATTCATAAACATGGATCGGATAAAGTAAGGCGGTTTCTTTTTTAATCCCTTCTGAAGAACATATAAGGCTTGACTTTTTTCTCGTTTTTTATAGTGAGTTAAAGCGAGCACCAAATGTGACATATACCACTTTTCACTATCAGGGTATTCAGAAATCAGTCGGGATAAGGGCTTAGAAACCTTTGAGATGTTACCCAACCTATACTGCGACATACCTAACCCAAACAGCAAATTATCGGTTAGCTCGTATGGTGGATTCGACTGAAGAGCCTTTCTAAATAAATTCGCACTTTTTGCATACTGACCTTTTCTAAAAGACACGAATGCACCGACATAATCCCTTGAAGAAAAAACGGGATCCGGCTTAATTGTCTGATTTAATCTTTCAATCTCACTATCAAAAATTTTATTATCTCGTCTGACATTGTCTAATTGTTGGCCCAAATTATTAACACGACTTTCTTCCTTTTTAATCATTCCTGATACTGTTTTATCCATAGATGCTATGCCAGGAGTAATTTTTTTTATTCCTCCTCGCATATTTATTTCATCTGAACCAAGAACATCTAGCCTTAGAAATAGTGATTCAATATCTTTTTCGATCTGATCAAATCTCGCCTGATGAATACGCCTCTGTTCCAACTCATTCTCATCAGCGGGAATCCAAATCTGACGGTCTGCTGTGTTTATGATTGAATCAGTCGATTGCGATTGGGAAGTGACCGAGCAACCAAACAAAAAAGAAACCAAAAAAATTAAAATCCATTTTTTAATCATTTTTAGTAAAGAATTACTTTATAATTAAGGTATAACTGTCCTATATTAATAGAAAACCCCAACTATTTCAAGTGGTTAGAAATGTGAAAGATTATTATTCAATACTAGGTGTGTCTCGTGGCGCTACTGAGGAAGATATTAAAAAAGCTTTTCGAAAAAATGCCATGAATTATCACCCTGATAGAAATAACGACAACCCAGGCGCAGAAGAAAAATTTAAGGAAATTAATGAGGCCTACGCTGTTCTGAGTGATAAAGAAAAGCGGTCCCAATATGATCGATTTGGAAGTGATGGGTTTCATAAACGTTTTTCAAGAGAAGATATATTCAGAGACTTTGATTTTGGTGATGTTTTTAGTTCTTTTGGATCCCAAACCGGTTCTCGTGGGACTGGAGGATTTCCTGATCTAGATAGTTTCCTATCGGGACAAGATTTTGGAGGTCCACGTACAAGCAGAGGAAAGGACATAAGGCAGGATTTTTATATATCTTTTCACGAAGCAGCGCTGGGTACTAAACGTAGTATAATTATCGAATTAAACGGAAAAAAAATAGAAACAACCTTCAAGGTACCGGTAGGGTCTAAGGATGGGTGTCGATTAAGGCTTGTTGGGAAAGGCCAACCTGGAGAGAATGGAGGGTCTCATGGGGATTTATATCTCAAAATACGTATTAATAAACATCCTCACTTCTCTAGAGAGGGAGACGATCTAGTATTTAGTAAAGAAATAAGCCCAACGGAGGCCTTACTAGGAACTTCAGTTGAAGTTCCCACGCTAAATGACTCAAAATTCTTAACAATTCCTCCATGCACTCAAAGTCACACAAAACTTAGACTCAAAGGAGTTGGCATCCCATTCAATCAAGGTAAGAATACGGGGGATCAACTAGTACGTATTATTGTCAAGTATCCAAAACAACTAACAGAGAAACAACTTGAACTGGTTCATAAGTTAAAAGTTTCTGGTTTGTGATATAAGAATTATGTCTGTTATCATTTTTTTAATATGCCATTATAAGATATGGCTTCCATAAACTTTATACCAGACAAGGTAATTCATCACATTGAGGATGGTTGTCGATTAATTGACATATGTGATGAAATCGCTGTTTCTTTAGCCTTCGGTTGTACCGAGGGAAGTTGCGGTGTCTGTGAGCTTACTGTTTTGAATGGAAGAAGTAATTTATCGAAAATTACTGATGAGGAAAAAAATTATTTACTGCCCGAAGATTTGGACCAAGGAATGCGTTTAGGATGTCAATTAAAAATCCGAAAAGGAGAGGTATCTTTAACCTGGAGAAAAAGCAAGAAAGCTTAAAACCATTTAAATATTCTTATATTAATGTTTTCACTATTTATTTTTTATTTATCAGATCAAGGAGTTTTTTTATCTATTGACTTATCATTGACTAATAAATAGAATATATTATCATACTTTGAAACTCTTTAAGCCGGTTCTGAGAGACCGTTAAGGGATTTAATGATAAATCACATAATAAGCCAGCTCCTTCGTGTATAGAATTGCGTAGGGGCTATTTTTTTGCCTTGATTTGGAGTCAAAATTGAATTCTGTTGTTTTAAGCGAACAAGATATTTCCAGGGCAGTAACGCGTATAACACATGAAATACTGGAAAAAAATAAAGGGGCTACAAGTCTAGTATTGGTAGGAATCCGTACAAGGGGCGCAACTCTCGCAAAAAGAATTGCAAAAAAGATCAATGATATTGATGGTATAGAAGTAGATCTTGGAGTTTTAGATATAACTTTATACCGAGATGATTTATCGGCGGGAAAACAAAATCCGGTAATCGAGAAAACAAGCATTCCCTTTGCTTTAGAGGGTAAGCAAGTTGTCTTAATTGATGATGTTCTTTTTACGGGCAGATCAATAAGGGCCGCTATTGACGCTCTGATTGACTTTGGCAGACCCGCCTCTATTCAGCTTGGTGTCCTGATAGACCGAGGGCACAGAGAGCTCCCGATTAGACCTGATTATGTTGGTAAAAATATTCCAACCTCTAAAGCTAACCGCGTGCAGGTACTAATGCGAGAAGATGACGGCAAAGATGAAGTTTGCATAATAGACGCTTTAACAAAAGACAATTCGTGATGTTTAATCGTAAAAATATTTTGGGAACGAAATGCTTAGCCGAGGAAGAGATTACTACTATTTTAGATATGGCCGATTCCTTTAAAGAAATTTCCACTCGTCCGATCAAAAAGGTCCCTACATTGCGGGGAAAAACCATCATTAATTTATTTTTTGAACCGAGCACTAGAACTCGTACTTCATTTGAAATAGCAGGTAAAAGGTTAAGCGCCGACGTCATCAATATTTCAGGGTCTTCTAGTAGTACTGTTAAAGGTGAGAACATAATAGACACCGCGCTAAATCTTGAAGCCATGCATCCAGACATTATGGTTGTACGTCATACCCTCTCAGGAGCCCCTGAAATGATTTCTCACTATGTTAAATGCCCTATCATTAATGCTGGAGATGGTTATCATGAACATCCTACTCAGGCCTTACTAGATTTGCATACCATCAGAGAGGCAAAAGGAAGCTTGAAGGGCTTAAACATAATAATTGTTGGAGATATAGCGCACAGCCGAGTGGTCAGATCTAATATTTATGCCATGAAAACAATGGGTATGAACGTGAAAGTTATCGGTCCTCCGACTATGATTCCTCTAGGAATAGAGAAGATGGGAGTAAGTGTAGGCTATGACTTAGAAAGAGCAATTAATGATGCAGATGTTATCATGATGCTCCGCTTGCAAACAGAAAGACAAAGCAGGTATCTCTTATCCAGTATTCGCGAATACTCTAATTTATATTGTCTTACCTCTAAATTCCTAGAAAAAGCAAAAGAGAATGTGCTTATTTTTCACCCGGGTCCGGTCAACCGTGGAATTGAAATTTCTCTAGATGTTATGGAAAGCGAACGGTCACTTATATTAACTCAGGTTACCAACGGAGTTGCTGTTCGTATGGCCCTGATGTATCTCCTTCTAGGGGGCAAAAATGACACTAGTAATTAAAAATGGAAGGGTTATTGACCCAGCCAATAGTTTGGATGAACCAAAGGATCTCTTGATCGATAAAGGAAGAATTAAAGCTATAGAATCACCAGGGAGCATAAGTTTTGAAGCTGGGAAAAAACCATCCGTTATTGATGCCAAAGGCTGTGTTGTCTGTCCAGGATTGATAGATATGCATGTACATTTTAGAGAACCTGGTTTCGAATATAAAGAAACCATTACATCTGGTTGCCAATCAGCGGCAGCTGGTGGTTTTACTTCCGTGGCAGTCATGCCAAACACTAACCCCGTAAACGATACACGAGCAGTTACAGAGCACATTCTATCCATAGCAAGAGCTGAAGGTATTATTAATGTGTATCCCATTGCTGCTATTACGCAAAAACTTGAGGGAGAACGTTTGTCTGAAATGGCGGATCTAAAGGATGCTGGAGCGATAGCCTTTTCAGATGATGGGCGCCCCGTTATAAACAACGAACTAATGCGCAGAGCATTTGAGTACAGCAAAATGTTTAAACTTCCACTGATTCAGCACAGCGAAATGCTAGATCTTACGGAAGGAGGTTGCATGAACGAGGGAATAGTATCAACAGAACTCGGGTTAAAAGGCATGCCTGCAGAGGCCGAAGACATAATGGTATACCGTGATATAGCACTACTTGAAAAAACTGGAGGCCAGCTTCATGTCGCACACATAAGCAGTAAAAATTCTGTTGACCTTGTACGACAGGCAAAATCCAGAGGATTATCTGTGACCTGTGAAGTAGCACCTCATCATTTTACTTTGACTGACGAAGCTGTACGTGGATATGACACAAACACAAAAATGAGTCCTCCGCTTCGCACAATTGATGATGTTGAAGCTATTAAAGAGGGTTTACAAGATGGAACAATTGATATTATTGCTACCGACCACGCACCCCATGATATTGCAGACAAACAGGTCGAATATCAGAATGCGTGCTTTGGAATCGTCGGATTGGAAACTGCCCTCCCCCTTTCTTTAAAATTAGTAGATGAAAAAATCTTACCTATGGCTGATGTCATCAAGAAGCTCACCTCTACTCCTGCGGATATATTCAATCTAGAAGCTGGGAGCCTTTCGCTGGACAACAAAGCAGATCTTCTAATTTTCAATCCAAATCTCGAATACTCAATCGATATTTCAAAATTTCATTCTAAAAGTAAGAATAGCCCTTTTGATGGATGGAAAGTTAAGGGAAAGGTCATCCACACATTAGTTAAAGGAAAAACTGCGTACTCAGCAAATGAAAATTAATATTCCTTTTAAAAATTTATAAAAAAATATTATGAAAGCTATTTTGGCCTTAGCAGATGGAAGAATATTTGAAGGAACGTCCTTCGGAGCGCAAGGTGAGACTGATGGTGAAGTAGTATTTAATACCAGCATGACTGGATATCAGGAGGTTCTAACCGACCCTTCATATTATGGACAAATAGTGGTCATGACCTACCCTCTCATTGGCAATTATGGGGTTAATTCAGAAGACTTTGAATCAGACCGGCCTCACCTTTCTGCTTTCATTATAAAGGAATTAAGCCCCATCCCAAGTAACTGGCGATCTCAAGGAACATTACAGGCTTTTCTTGCCAAGTATGGCATTATAGGAATCCAAGGGATTGACACAAGAGCATTGACACGCCACATTAGAAACACCGGCGCCCAACAAGCTGTCATTTCAACTAAACCAACAGATCGACAGAAGTTAGTTGCTCAAGCAAATCGATTACCTTCCTTAAATGGCCGTGACTTAGTAAAAGAAGTGACCTGCAAAGAACCATACGAATGGTACGAGGGTGAGTGGGAATTGAACAATGGGGAAACTTTTTTTAAAAGTGCCCCTCGTATACCCAGTAACTATTTTATTGTTGCCTATGATTTTGGGATTAAAAGAAATATTTTGCGAAAGCTTGTTCAGGCAGGATGCCGGATAAAAGTCGTGCCTGCTTCAATGCCGGCCAAAGATGTCCTTGCAATGAACCCAAGCGGTATATTTTTATCAAACGGACCGGGCGATCCGGCAGCCGTGAAATACGCTTTGAAAAATGTAAAATATTTAGTTGGGAAAATCCCAATATTTGGAATATGTCTTGGACACCAAATTCTAAGTCTTGCATTAGGAGCACGCACCTATAAATTAAAATTTGGTCACCATGGAGGCAATCAACCTGTTATTAATTTAAAAACCAGAAGAGTTGAGATAACCGCTCAAAATCATGGGTTCGCTGTTGATGCGGAATCTCTGAGTAGCGATTGTGACATCACATCCACTAATTTAAATGACAATACGATTGAGGGAATCCGGCATAAGTCTCTTCCAATTATATCAATTCAATATCATCCAGAAGCATCACCAGGACCGCACGATTCGTCACACTTATTTAAAGAGTTCACTGAATTGATAGATATAAACAAATGATAAAAGATAGCATCGAGCATTTAATTAAAATCGCAACAAATCCCCCGTACTCAAATAATCTATTGGCAGCTCGTCAGGAGTATCAAAAGTATGCTGGTGATATTTTTGACGATGACAAGTCCTATGAGAACCAAATGGCCTTATTTCTTGAATGGTATATTTTTGACCGTATTGATCCGGCTCATGACCAAACAGTACTTGAATTAATAATTAATAACGGTAAAGGAGCAACTCTCGATCTACTAAAAAACATCAATGGGTTCATCTCTCACATCCACGGTCTTTTTATAATCAAAAAAATAAAAGACCATTCTGTCAAAGCAATCAATTTATTTAATAATGAACAATATGATGTTGTTGAACCATCAGGGAAACTCTACTTTAGTAAAAATAGCATATTTGAGGGAAGACTTCTTATCTATGAAAATTCCTATTACTTCACAGGAAACTTTTGTTTTCACCCAGAGGGTTCAAAGAAATTCATCAAAAGTGAGATTAAAAAAATTTTTTCGGTGCAAAAAATAAATTCAAAAGAACTAAAATTACAAAATGTAAAACTAAAGAATGAGAATAAAAAAC
Organism: Nitrospinaceae bacterium; assembly: GCA_023271875.1. GTDB lineage: Bacteria > Nitrospinota > Nitrospinia > Nitrospinales > VA-1 > Nitromaritima. The sequence continues at coordinate 15,741 of JALPWY010000023.1, forward strand.
TAAATAAAACTATTTCCTCAATAGAAAAACTACAAGAAGAAATTCAAACGTTAGACTCTGAGAAAAAAATATTCAAAATTAAAAAAGACCTTTCCGAACTAGAATCCATTAAGAAAAAAAATGAAGAAAACTACTCCTTGCTAAAACAAAATATTAATACATTTACGCATGAAAAAATAATTCGTGAAAGCCGATCAATCCAATTACGATTAATGTTAAAGCTTTCTTCTATGCGGTTACTTTTGGAGCGTTCTCGAAACATCGACCTTAAAGATATTTATAAAAATTAGTGCCTAAAAGACTGGACATAAAAAAAATATTACTCATTGGAGCTGGACCAATTGTCATCGGCCAGGCTTGTGAATTTGATTACTCCGGAACACAGGCATGCAAAGCTTTAAAGGAGGAAGGATATGAAATTGTCCTGATTAATAGCAATCCAGCAACCATAATGACCGACCCTGGGTTTGCTGATAAAACTTACGTCGAGCCAGTCACTCCTGAAATTGTTGAAATGATCATTAAGAAAGACCGTCCTGATTCCCTTTTACCCACCATGGGAGGTCAGACTGGTCTAAATACGGCTCTAGCGGTTGCTGACAAAGGTGTGCTTGATTTATACAACGTTAAATTAATTGGAGCTGATATCAGGTCAATTCGAAAAGCCGAAAATCGTCAACTTTTTAAAGAAGCAATGTTAAGTATAGGGCTTAAAGTCGCTCCTAGTGGACATGCTCAAACTCTTGACGAGGCGTTGCAAATAGTTAAAGAGACGGATTTCCCTGCCATCATCCGTCCATCATTTACCCTTGGAGGTAGTGGTGGCAGTGTAGCTTATGACCATAAAGAATTTGAATCACTTGTAAAATCCGCGCTCAATATAAGCCCCACCAATGAAGTTCTTATAGAAAAATCTCTCATTGGTTGGAAAGAATATGAACTAGAAGTGATGCGCGATTGCCAGGATAACGTTGTCATAATCTGCTCTATTGAAAACCTTGATCCAATGGGAATACATACTGGAGATAGCATTACTGTAGCTCCGGTGCAAACGCTATCAGACAGGGAATACCAATTAATGCGAAATGCTGCAATCGATATCATTCGTGAAATAGGTGTCGAAACAGGTGGTTCTAATATTCAATTTGCTGTCAATCCAAAAAATGGAGATATGGTAGTAATTGAGATGAACCCTCGAGTATCTCGAAGCTCAGCGTTGGCCTCAAAAGCAACTGGATTTCCAATAGCCAAAATCGCCGCCAAACTTGCCGTTGGATATACATTAAATGAAATTAAAAATGATATCACGCGTGTTACACCAGTATCATTTGAACCTACAATAGATTATTGCGTTGTAAAAATTCCCCGATTTACTTTCGAAAAATTCTTCACAACCGACCCTGTTCTTTCTACACAAATGAAATCGGTCGGTGAAGTAATGGCCATAGGCCGTACCTTTAAAGAATCACTCAATAAAGCTCTTCGGTCATTGGAAATTGATGTGTTTGGTTTAAGCAAAAACATAAAAAATATTTCTAGTTATTCTACTTCGAACCGAGAAACCATTAGAAAAAAACTAGAAAACATATTAAACAAACCCCTTTGGGATCGACTCTGGTATACCGCAGAGGCCCTTAGAAACGGATTTTCCATTGAGCAAATATATCAAATTACTTTTATTGACCCGTGGTTTCTTCAGAACATCCAGGATCTTCTTTCTATTGAAAAAGAACTAGTTTCCGCAAGGAATCTTGATGAAATGACTGACGAACTACTTGAAAAAGCTAAAAAGAATGGTTACTCAGATACTTTTATCGCGAATATTCTCAATTGCAGTTCAACTGATATCCGTGCTAAGCGAAGTTTATCTAACATAAAACCGGTTTATAAAAGAGTTGACACCTGTGGAGCTGAATTCGAGGCGCATACACCCTACCTGTATTCAACATACGAAGAGGAGTGCGAGGCTGACCCCACAAATAAAAAGAAAATTATGATACTTGGCGGTGGCCCCAATCGTATCGGACAGGGGATTGAATTTGATTATTGTTGTGTTCATGCATCTTTTGCACTTAAAGAATCTGGTTACGAAACAATCATGGTCAATTGTAACCCTGAGACAGTAAGTACTGATTACGATACTTCTGATCGTCTATATTTTGAACCTCTCACTTTTGAGGATGTTTTAAATATTGTAGAGGTTGAAAAACCAGATGGCGTTATAGTTCAATTTGGAGGACAAACGCCTCTAAAACTTGCCGTTTCACTAAAGAACGCTGGGGTTCCAATCATTGGAACAAGTCCAGAAAATATTGACAGAGCCGAAAATAGAAAATTATTTTCTGAGGTTATGAAAACTCTCAATTTAAAACAACCAGCAAATGGGACAGCAACTACATTTGAAGAAGCACAAGAAATTGCTGAAAAAATTGGCTACCCAGTTGTTGTACGACCCTCCTACGTTTTAGGAGGTCGCGCAATGGAAATCGTATATGATCGAGAGCGCCTTGAATACTATATGGAAAATGCTGTTGAAGCATCACCTGAGCATCCCGTTTTAATCGATAGTTTTCTTGAAAATGCCATTGAAGTTGATGTCGATGCTATTTCTGATGGCAAATCAGTTGTCATAGGGGGCATTATGGAACATATTGAAGAAGCGGGTATTCATTCTGGAGACAGCGCCTGTTCACTTCCTACCTTTTCTATAAAACCTGAAATCGTAGCATCCATAAAAGACCAAACACGTAGACTTGCTCTAGAGTTAAATGTGGTCGGTTTGATTAATATCCAGTTCGCAGTTAAGAGCGAAGGGATCTTCATTCTGGAGGTTAATCCAAGGGCGTCTAGGACTATACCGTTTGTGAGTAAGACTACCGGGATTCCTCTCGCAAAAATAGCGGCCCTTGTGATGGTTGGAAACTCATTAAATGAGCTCAAATTGATAAAGGAGCCTACTGTACAACATACAGCCGTGAAAGAATCTGTTTTCCCATTCAATAAGTTTGACAACGTGGATATTCTTTTAGGGCCAGAAATGAAATCCACCGGTGAAGTAATGGGAATCGACAAGTCTTTTGGAATGGCATTTGCCAAAGCGCAGCTAGCGACTGGAATAAAACTTTTAAATAAAGGATATGCATTTATTAGTGTTAAAGATTCGGACAAACCTAAAGCATTAAAGATCGCTCAGGACTTTTCTAAGTATGGCTACACTATTGTAGCAACGAAAGGAACAGCCCAATACCTTAACAAAAATAATTTAAATGTAGTTACGGTCAATAAGGTAAAAGAGGGTTCTCCGCATATTGTCGAAAAAATTGAAAGTGGAGAAATTCAATTTGTAGTTAACACAACATTTGGTGAGCAATCAATCAAGGATTCTTATTCATTGCGGCGAGCTTCACTCAACACCAATATTCCTTATTACACAACGATGGCTGGAGCACAAGCTCTGCTCAAAGCATTGCAAGCTCTAAAGGAAAATGATATGACCGTTACCTCTCTGCAAGAATTTGGATTAGTGCCGAGGGAAATTAATTAATATGATAAGGACGGCAGCCCCTTGTAGGCTCCCCAAATAATATCACCTTGAAATTTATTTTTTTTCTTATCTCGATTTAAATGCCTTTTAGCCAAAGGAATTATTTTACTTATCTCTAATGATTTTATAGAGCTCTTGTTTTTTGGGACAACTAAATCACCCGGAGTAAAATTTACTCCCACAACTATTTGAGCTTTCGAGAACCGTCCTTGAACCTCACTAATCTTTATGATGCCTTTCCGGAAATACCTGTCTCCCAAGTCAACATTATCAACTGGATCATTGAATTCAGGATCGACAGAAAACACGGTGAACACATCTCGCACATTAACCCCATTTGCTTTTCCTAAATTTATAATAGCACTATTATTATTGTGATCGACCGATATCAAATCCCCCTCAAGCGGAACTCTATCTAAGGTTTTATAAATGAACATCTGTACTCTATTATTCAAATTCAATAGTGCTTTCCCAATTGAATGGGTCTTGAATTGATCTAATTTATAGCTAATATTCTGTGAGTCTATTTCAAAAGATTTTCGTCCGGTGTTTGATCTGATTGTGAAGGCTTTTTTTGCTAACGAGCGGCCCGTATGCAAATTTACCAATTCTATAGATGCCTGTATGATGGCTTGTTCTTTATGAAATTTAGCTTCTTTTTTTGTATGGCCTTTTTTAAGAGGATTGGTATCTGGGTTGAAAATTAAAACATTTCCTCGGACTTTATACTGACTTAATGGAGTCTTTGTCGAAGAGGTAAAACTCGTCCCATTGCGTTGAGTGTTATTATTAGTTTTTTCTTCTTTCTTTTCTTTATCCTCTATTTGACTTTTCAACTTATTAATTACGTTTGGTTCTATTTCTTTAAAGGGTACCATTTGAAAGAAGCCTGAATCAGTAAGGCTATTTTCAAGCATCAACGAAAAAAACTTACCTGGTTTGAATGATTTCTCCCAATTAACAGGATCAGAAAATGGTTCCACTGTTATTTTTTTTATAAATCTCGCCTCTACATTTCTCTCAGAGAACAACAGAAAAGAAAACACAAGAAAAAATATTAAACATGACTTTGAAAATTTTTTTTTAGTTAAAGTATCCATAACAGTAAATATCGACAGTTACGCATAAAATCTTCATGAAAATTTTTGTTTTTTGGAATAATACCTTTATTTTCATAAAATTATGACCCTTAATACTTGATTCCTATCATCTTGACCTGAGGCTTATAGAAAAGTACAATCACTCGCTATGAAAAATTTACTACATCTTTTTTTCACTTCTTTCATTTTATTCCCATATTATCAAGCGTGGGCTGATTCAGCGCCAGAGGATATGGTTCTCATCAAAAAGGGTTGTTTCATGATGGGCACCAACAAAATACACGACTATTTGTCTTTTGATCCAAATATCCGGGAACGACCCAATGATCGAGAACGGCCCGTTCACAAGGTGTGTCTGGATGAATTTTATTTAGACATCTACGAAACAACACAAGAAAAATGGAGCAAGATGAAGCTTTTAAATAATTCTGTGTACAAAGCACCCAAAATTGCTGTCAATCAAATTGAATGGGAAGATGCAAATGATTATTGTGAAAAGCTAGGAAACCGTCTCCCTACGGAAGCTGAGTGGGAATACGCAGCTCGAGCAGGTACCACGACGGAGTATTCTTGGGGCGATAAAATGGACCGAAATTATGCTTGGTATGGTGGAAATTCCGGCCATACGCATCATCCGGTTGGTACTAGAAAACCAAATCCATGGGGATTATATGACATGCTCGGAGGCGTTTGGGAATGGGTTAGTGATTGGTATGGCGAGTTCTACTATAAAATCAGCCCGCTAAAAAATCCAAAAGGGCCATCAAATATTTTGAGCTGGCATGTAATTAGAGGAGGATCATGGATTGATGACAAACAATTTGTTCGAACCACTATCCGATATCCCGGATTAGCTGATAATACGGATGATTTCTGGGTTGGATTCCGCTGTGCCAGAGATTTAAATTAAAAAATACTTCAAATCAAAAATCTCTCACTCTGTAATGTCTTTTGTTTTTGATTCCCGAACAGTCAATCGTTTATATAAAAAACTTAGTTCAAGCGTTCCTATAGCTAGAACTGAATTAATCTATAGTAATAATTTCGAATTGTTAATCGCGGTCATGCTTACTGCTCAGGCAACAGATAAAATCGTAAATGAAATAACTCCATCTATTTTTAAAAAATATCCAAACCCAAAAAGTTTCATTTTATGCGGTGAAAAAAAACTAGCTCGCTTGATAAAAAGAATAGGGTTGGCACCTACTAAAGCAAAAAATATTATTCGCACGTGTCAAATATTATTAAAAAATCACAATGGTGTTATTCCTAAAACTCGAGAGGAGTTAGTAAAATTTCCCGGCGTTGGTAGAAAAACGGCAAATGTTGTATTAAATGAGGCTTTTGGAAAACCCACTATAGCCGTAGACACACATGTTTTTAGAGTTGCCAATCGCACTGGATTAGCGAAAGGAAAAACTGTCCTTGAAACAGAAAAAAAATTAATAGAGATAACTCCAGATATGTGGAAAAAAGATGCGCACCACTATCTAATACTTCATGGTCGCTATGTTTGCAAAGCAAAAAATTTTAAATGCTCAAACTGCTCCATCAAAAAAGAATGTCAGTTTGAAAATAAAACTAAATAGAAATGTCCACCCAAAAAAAAAGAAATTATTCTGAGCTTATAAATAGATTAAAAAACACACAAAATAATTCCGTGCAAATTTTTACACTTGACCATATTAAATATTCAAATAATAAATATCCCTTCCAAAAAATAATATTAGGAGGTCCCAATCCGAGGCGAGCCCTAATTTCAGCAGGAATTCATGGAGATGAACCAGCTGGAATTGAAACAATATGCTCTTTTTTAGAAAATAGCAGATACAAAGCACATTTGGATCAATGGGAAATCACTATACTTCCATGTATTAATCCTTATGGTTTTGAAAATGATACTCGTGAAAACCATGAGAACAAAGATTTAAACCGCTTATTTAAGGCTCATAACCCTCCACGTGAAGTACAATTTGCGAAATCGATCTTCAAGCCGTCATATTTTGATATGACAATAGAATTACATTAGGATTGTGATAGCCATGGCTATTACCTGTTTCAAAAATCTAATAAACCTAATGGGTTTGAAATTGGAGTTAAAATTATTGAAGCGCTGAAAGGCATTATTTCAATTAATTCAGATGAAACTATTGAGAACATGCCAGCAGAAAAAGGGGTTATACACAGAATAAAAGACATTAATCAGATGGAATGGTGGCCTATGGCTGGCTATTCGCTTTCAATGAAAGCAGACCATTGCTTAACCCTTGAAACTCCAACCAAGCTAGCTATGGCTACTCGTGTACGTGCACACCTAGTTGCCTTGGATCACGCATTAATGTGTTGTCCACAATAAATGCCGTAGTTATATCACAAACAAAGGTAGTAAAAAAATGTGAGGGACTTAACTCGACCTAGCGGGAGATATAATAGGAACAACTATAGGCTCTCCAACAGGGATAGAATTGATATCTTTTCCTGGATTGTAACTAGCAAGTAACCAAAAAGGAATCGCGTATATTTCGTTACATATTTGCCATGCGGTTTCTCCCTTAACCATATTTCGAACCAAAAGCTTATCAATTTTATAATTATTAAAAAAATCTTCCTGAATGGCTTTATGGTATTCCTGTCGTCGTTCTTCAAAAAAATCTGGTTCAACCCTTGAGAATGGAACTTTTATTCTTGTATGAACATTTAACTGAGAGCCCTTCTTCATCCTATTAAGATTTATAATTTTTTTAACCGGTAATCTACTCCACTCCGCATAGTGACTTAACGTTTCATCAAAGTCTACCACGATAACTCCAACCTGAGATGCAGATATGGTATCGTTCTTACTAGTAAAGAAAACTGGGCGAAATGCGGGCCTAGCCTGGTTGGATTTATCTACAGATTTAATATGAGCAAGTTTAACTTCAAAGTCTTGAGTTGTAAGTTTTTCTGACCTATTTTTTTTTCGAGCAGATTTATAAGCCTTTCGTTGGATATCTTTAGATTTAGATGCAATCTGTACTCGGCCATTTGATGAGTTTTCTCTCGAAGGAACTCTTAATAACTGACCCCGAATAATCTGATCTGGATATTTAATTCGATTTAATCTGATCAACTCGCTTACCCCAATATCAAATCGATTAGCAATTTTCGTTAGATTATCATTGCGACGCACTCTATAGTTAATCATTTTACCCCTATATTTCTTCTGATATTGCTTTACCATACGAACTGAAGGGTAAGCCGAACCTTTTCTCCCAGGTAAACGAAGTACCTGCCCTATATATATTTTATTTCTGTGAGTCAGGTTGTTATATGAATATAACTTATTGACTGAAGTTCTAAATCGCGATGCAATTTCCGACAGGGTATCGCCTCTGCGAACGGTATACCATTTTGAGCGAATCTGGTTTTTATGACGCTCACTAGCTGGAATAATCTGATAAAAATCTCTTCGTTGAGAAAATTTATTTTGAGGTGCTTGAAAGGTAAAGTTTCGCGGAATTCGCTTCTGACCAGATATAACTGGCTTTCTAAGAGCAGGGTTATATTTTGCTATTTCATCTCTTGTTATATTCAAGCTAGACATAACACTATTTATGTGGACAAAATCTTTAAAAACAACGGAAGATAAATTTAGAGGTTTGTCAAAATTAATATATGGGAAATATTTATTCTTATTTTTCACAACATGCAGTGCCGCTAAAAACTCCGCATAGAAATTTTTAGAAGCGAAACCAAAGGAACGACTTCTGTACCCATTGATCACATCTACTATGCTGGCACCATGCCGTTTTTTAGCATTTTTCATTCCCTGAGTGCCATGATTATAAGCTGTGATAGCAAGTGGCCAACTTTGCAAGGCTTCAAAGTTTAATTTTAAAAGTTTCGCTGCTGCAATTGTAGATAAAATTGGATCTCTACGCTCATCAACATCGTAACCAACATTCATAAACAAACGGCCTGTTCCACGAGTAAATTGCCAAATTCCAGCCGCCCCAGCACTGGAGTAAGCATTTACTTGAAACGAAGACTCGACATGCGGAAGCACCGTTAACTCTAAAGGCAGTTTATCCTTAGAAAAAATTTGATTGATTTGGTCTTTATACATACCGGAACGCTCAAGACCTGCCATAAAGCGATCCTTCTGGCCTATTTGAACCCTTATTCTCCGGGAGGCTTTTTTAAAATCTGACTTAACCAAGTGGTACACTCTTTTAGCTTCACCTTTTAAGGACAGATGTTTTTTGGTTCTGGCTATTTGCAGTAGTAACTTTTGATACTTTCTTTTAACTTTTTCTAATCTATATTCTCTTGCCCTACGGGACATTTTTGATCCGTTTTTTATATAAACAATCTCATAA
>JALPWY010000024.1 GCA_023271875.1 Nitrospinaceae bacterium
CAACTTTGCAGGTAGAAAAAGTAGAGCATCTGGTCAGAAAAATCAGAAGCAAGAATTATGTTGACGAAGTATTTTTTGTCAATACTATCTGCCAACCAACACGTGACCGACAGGTTGCTGTAAGAGACTTGGCCGAACAAGTCGACCTCATGATAGTTATTGGAGGGTACAACTCGTCAAACACTAAAAAATTAGTTCAGGTATGCGATGAAAAAAATATAGAGGCGCATCACATTGAATCTTTTTCACAACTAGAAAAAAGCTGGTTTTACAAAAAAAACCATGTGGGAATAACTGCTGGCACAAGTACTCCCGAGCATGTCATCAACGAAGCTCATAAGGCTATTTTAAAAATCGCAAATGAAATAGATCTAGAACCAGTCGCTCATTAGTTTACTGCTTCACTAACTGCTCTCTCGGTTTTTTACACTCAATGTTAACAACCTTATTCCTGCTAAGAATTTCTTTTTAGTTCATTTTTTTCTGTTTGAAAAACTTCAAACAACCGAACTTAACCCACTGTTTTTTTATGGACGATTGGAACTTTTGCGTCTCCACATTACCTAAAGTTAGTAGAACCTTTGCGTTGAATATTTCGGTACTGAAAGGAGATCTCCATAAAAGCATTTTAGTCGCTTATCTATTTTGCCGCACAATTGATACAGTAGAAGATGCCCCTAAGCTTGAAACATCTATCAAAATAAAGCTCCTGCTTAATTTTGTCTCTATCTTAAAAAATACAAAAAACAGAAGTGCAGCTTTGGATCAATGGACAAAACATGCATCTGTAGTTGACGGCAGTCCTACAGATATTGATCTCTTGCAAAACATCCCAAGAGTTTTTAATATTTTTGATTCTCTGCAGGAAGTCCATCAACAACAAATTATTTCTTCTGTCTGCACAATGGCGCAGGGCATGGCATATTTTCAAAATAAATTTGATCTAGAGAAAATCACCCTATTGGAAGACGCAAAAGAACTAGAAGAATATTGCTATTTTGTGGCCGGTGCCGTCGGCGAAATGCTATGCAATCTCTTTATAAATGAAATTCCAAACCTACCTGAATCAAATAAAAAAATAATGGAAAAAAACGCTGTCTCTTTTGGTCTTGGCCTTCAGATCACAAACATCTCCAAGGATATCGTTGTGGATCGAGTTCGTGGCTGGTCTTACGTACCTAGAACCTACATCGAAGCTAATGGGTTAACCCCTGACGAGTTCCATTCGTGGAAATCATCTGAAAAAGATTTGGAGGTATTAAAAAAACTTCTTAACAAAACCGTCGGCCATCTCAACGATGCCTTGAACTTCACACTTGCAATCCCAAGAAGTTATGCAAGAATCCGATTATTTTGTATCTGGCCACTATGGATGGCAATGGAAACTGTGGCAGAACTCCACAACAATCATGATTTGTTAAAATCTAACGCTAATGTTAAAATTTCGCGTGATACAGTAAAACGAATATTACGAAGAACACCTTTTATCTGCTGGTCAAACAGTTTGCTGCAGCGTTCATTCTTAAATATATTAAAGACGGAAAAGTTTGACAGTTCCTCTCATTTCAACATCGAACAATTAAAAGAACGTCTTAATGACTTATCTTTGGATAATATCCCTTCAAAACCTCAAGAAAACGAGTTTTAATTTTCATGAAACCTGTTTACGAAGATAACGGCGATGGAACGATCACCGATATAAGTAATAATCTAACTTGGCTTAAAGAGGACTCCTGGCAAACAGAAACAAAGTGGTTCAGTTGGGATGAAGCTAATGACTATGCCTTGAACTTAGGTGGTATTAAATTTGCGGGCCACAATGACTGGAGACTTCCAACCGTTGTAGAAGCTCAAACACTTTACGATGAAGATAAAGAAAACTACGATAAATATGAAAAGAGGATATATCTTGATCCAATTTTTCCAAAAGGTTCTCTACCCACTATTTGGATTCATGAAGCAATGCTAGGAAATGAAGGATATATTCTGGACTTCAGAAATGGTGAAGTGAGGCTTTTATTTAAAAGTAAAACTGGGCGCATGGCTGCTAGGCCTGTCCGCAATAAGGATCTAGTTGAATAGTTTTTAAAAAAATTAATTTGAAAGTTAAAAAAATATTTCTGCGCAACTTTTTTTTAACAATAAAATAGAAGATATTTTTTAGGGAGGGAGGAATCCGTTGGGTAAACAACGATTACTACAAATAGCCGGGTTGATATGGGTCATAGTCGGATTATTTTTAATCTATCGTGGCTCAGGCCTTTATAACTTGGCTGTAATAGAGCAAAATACCAGTAAAGAGACTCTCATTATTTCCATTATTCTTGGAGTAGTTATAGGTATACTCAAGGGAAAGTTTGTTCTTAGCAAAACAGCCCTTCGAAATCGTAACCGAATCAATCAATTGGTTCCCCCGCTAAGTATTCATCAAATTTTTTCTGGTGCATTTTATGGCTTGATAGCGGGAATGATGGTGCTTGGCTTCTTACTGAGAGAGTTCAATACCTATCTTGGTGGTTATGTTGTAGTAGCCTCAATTTATTGTGGAATTGGAATGGCGTTGATTGCAGCTAGCAGCGTTTACTGGAAAAATGAACAACTTCCACCTGCTGAAGAAGTGTCATAAACTCAAAATTTAAGACTAACTAACTATGAAAAATTTTATTCTAACTTTACACATTATATCAATGTGCCTTGTTGTAGGCACCCTATTCCTTCAGTCATTGATTGTTGTCTTTCGTTTACGACTCAAAAAACAAGAAGAAGTTTCTGGTGTAAAAAATGTGCAAAAACGAATTCACAAGTTTATCTATTACCCTATTTTAGGAGTCACCATAATTTCTGGAGTGATTTTGACAAGCAATACAGGTGTATTCTCTCAAGATCAAAATAATTGGATATCTCTCAAACTAGGATTACTTATCGTTTTAATTATCTTTGGCATTCTTAATGGAAAACAAATCCAAACTGATGTATTACCAAAAAAATACGCGATGATGGTGCATATCCCAATTTTTTTAATTGGAGCAGGAATGATTTATCTCGCCACCATCAAACCGTTTTAAAGGTTACACATCATGGATATGGTATTAACAATTATTGCCAGCATCCTTATGCTCGTTGGTTTTTTTGTTATTTGCAGATCAAGCGATGAAGAAGAGGATGAAGAGGAAGAAAGTGATGAAAGTTGACCCATGTCCGAAAAAAAAAAGAATTCAGAAAATTATCAAAAAACTCGTCCCAGTGCAGACTTTGTCCCGCGATGTCTGATCTCCCTGCAGTACTAAGTTCGAAAAACGGCTCTATCTATACTGACCTTATTTTTATTGCTGAAGCACCCGGTCGCTTTGGGTCAGGACGAACTGGCATCCCCTTTCATGGAGATAGGTCTGGAGATAACTTTGAACAACTACTTAACCATGTTGGGTTAAAGAGAAAAGATATATTCATTACCAACGCCGTATTGTGCAATCCGCTTAAAAATGGCAATAACCGCCGTCCTACCACAAAAGAGATTGATAACTGCATTCCGTTTTTAGAAACATTGATTAGAATCATAACCCCAAAAATAATTTCAACAGTAGGTGGAGTGGGACTAGAAGCTATTAATCGAATTTTTGAGACACGCTATAAACTGGCAGATGTTGTCGCAAGCCCTTTACCCATTGGTAAATTTATTTTATTTCCACTGTATCACCCAAGCCCGCGTGTCATCTATACAAGACGTTCTCTAGATCATCAAAAAAAAGACTTTGAAAAACTTTTAACAAACTTACCTTTATCAAGTCAACTTCGGACCACAAAAGAACAATTGCGGAATAATTGATATAATTGCAAAACTATTACTAGTGGGTCCACACTAATGGGAAACACCGAAAAAAAACTAACAGAGGCAATGGAAGCATTGAATGAAGGGAGCTATCAAAATTCTTTTGATATATTCAAACCTCTAGCCGAAGATGGTGATCCAAAGGCTCAATTTTACCTTGGATTCCTTTATAGAATCGGACAGGTCGTCAAACAAGATTATCAGCAAGCCTACCACTGGTATCTGCTTTCTGCAAAACAAGGATATGCAGAGGCACAATATAAAGTAGGGTTGATGAATTATAAAGGGCAGGCCGTTGACCAAGATTATCAAAAAGCATTTAAGTGGTATTCACTTGCAGCAGAACAAGGCGATCGAAAAGCCCAATTTAACCTCGGAGTTTTATACAGAAGAGCTCAGGGAATTACTCAAGATCATGGAAAAGCGTTGTCTTGGTTTTTAGCTGCTGGAGAACAAGGTTACGCCATTGCTCAGTTTACTCTTGGAGGAATTTATGAAAGTGGACAAGGAGTCCCTCAAGACTATCAAAATGCATTTAAGTGGTATTCACTTGCAGCAGAACAAGGCCATGTTGATGCACAACACAACCTTGGATGCATGTATTACCATAGTGAAGGAATACCTCAAGATTATAAAAAGGCTTTTAAATGGTATTCACTTGCAGCAGAACAAGGAGATTTAAAAGCTCAATTTAGTCTAGGTGTAATGTATGACAATGGGCAAGGTGTAACGCAGGATTACCAAAAAGCATTCAAATGGATTTCATTACCTGCAGAAAAGGGAGATGCGAAAGCCCAATTTTTCCTTGGATGTATGTATGAAGATGGGCAAGGTATAGCCCAGAATTATACAGAAGCAATTAAGTGGTATACGCTAGCGGCAGAGAAAAATGAACCAATGGCACAGTCAAATCTTGGGCATCTTTACGCTAATGAACAAACGGGCAAGTTAGATTATGTTCAAGCTCATAAATGGTTCGATATCTCTAAAGCCAAGGAAAAAGAAAACATTGAAAAATTAATGTCTCCCAATCAAATTACAGAAGCTCAGAAATTGGCTAGGGAGTGGATTAACAAACATAAAAAGCATTAAGTCAAACTAAAAATACTTGTAAAGCATCTATCTTGACAAATCTGCTTCTGAATTTTATTTATACAGTAGAAAACAATCAGGAGTATAGCTATGTTTAGGAATGAGTTTAAATCTTTGAACGATTTACTTTTTGAAGGACACAAATTACTGACTAAAAGTTTCCTTATTTTTGGATTTTTTTTGGTTGTTCTAGCAGGGCTAATCTTTATGTTCCCAGCTATTATAGGTATGGTATTCGCGATATTTATTTTCTTGGCCGGGCTTTTTGTTCTAGCAGCGGGATATTATTTTTGGCAAACAAAAGATGACCAAAACTACAACCTCAACTCCCTTGATGCCGAGTTTAATTTTCTCAAAACTAATTACAACAGACCCCGCCGCTATCATTTTAAAAAAATTCGTTTTATAAGGTGGTGATTTGCGTTATATAAAATGTAAAGGAATTAAAAAAGATTGGAGTGTCATCACGTTTGGCTGTTGGCAAATAGCACCTAGTGAGGGTTGGGGGAATATTTGCTCACCTCAATCCGCAGATACTGTAGTTAAAACAGCTCTTGAATTAGGTATCAGTGCGTTTGATACAGCAGAGGGTTACGGAGATGGAGAATCAGAACGTCGATTAGGAAAAGCATTAGGGAATAAAAAGCAAGATGTCATAATTATTTCCAAAATTTGGCCCGATGCTTCTTTGACATCTGTCGATTATCATAAAAGGCTAAATAATTCACTTAAGGCACTCAACCGCGACTATGTCGACGTATATCTTGTTCACTTTCCAAGTACTTATTTTAACAGTATTGAGCAAAGTGAGAAACTTTGTGCGCTTATGGAAGAACTTAAAAAAAGTGGCAAGGCAATCACAGTAGGCTTGTCAAATTTTATGGAACAAGACCTTTTGCGACTGGGAAAAGGAATTCAGGAGTTCTGCATCAACCAAGTACCTTATAATATTCTTCAAAGAAACTATGAAGGGAAAACTCGAGATATCTGTCATAAAAATGAAATAGGTTACATGGCCTATTCTCCAACGGCCCAAGGTTTACTAGCAGGCCGTCTTTCGAATGAAGCGACTGCGTTTCCAGCACGTAAATGGAACAAGCTTTACCAAGAACCCCTATTAACAAAATCAAAACCTGTTAGAAATTTGATAAATAATATAGCTGAAGAAATTAAAATAAAACCAATTTCAGTTGCTCTTGCGTGGGTACTTGAGCAAAAAAATATTCTAACTGCAATTGTTGGGTCGCGGAAACCAGATCAAGTATCTGAATTTGCTCTCGCAGGTGACTTGAGACTAAGTGCTGAGCATTTAAATCAATTGAATAATGCAAGCCTTTCATTTCACAGAAAATAAGTTCTTATGGAAGATAACTGGGAAAACCCTTATGAAGAGGATGGAGTTACTTTGGGTCCTGAAGAAGCGTTACTTAGAGAAACAGAAAAAACAAAAGCATTAAAAGTTGAAAAACTTCAACTGAAGGATACTATCGAAAAACTACAAAGTAAAAATGATACTCTCGTCGATGTCAATAATTCTCTGGAACAAAAATTGATATCTTTGACCGAACAATCATCGAGCAGCATTCATCTTGAGACAGACCAAACTCATACTCTAAAATGGGCTTATCTTCTTCTCATCTTTAACTTAACAGCATTAATAATTCTTATACTCTTCCACCTTAAATAATAAAAAATACTAATTTTATTAAACTCCCAATCACGTTTAATGTGGAAATTATCTTAATCAAAGTATAAAATAAAAATAATTGGCAGAAATGTGAATCTATCAATCTATTTTCGCCATCCTAGATGACAACTTCTGTAGATTTAGCAAATAATCAATACATAGTTACCCTCTTCACTAAAAAATTATTTCATTAATTCATTGATGAATTTTATTCGCAGTTTATTATTATTTTAAAAAGAGGAGCTGGAAAAACATTATGTGGATATGGGAATTTCTTCACGTTTTAGTTGGAATTTTATGGATCGGGCTACTCTACTTTTTCAATTTGGTGCAAGTACAATCCATGCCCAAAATGACTGAAGAGGGAGCAGCAAAACCATATACTCAAATCATTCTTCCGCGAGCGCTGTTTTTGTTCAGGCATGCAGCCCTATGGACTGTTATTACCGGAATTGTTTATTACGTTATGGGACGTGGCGTCGTTGAAGGTATCCCCAGCGGAGAAATAATGATCGGCATGCTTTTGGGGATTATTATGGCTGGGAACGTTTGGTTTATTATATGGCCTAACCAAAAAAAGATTATCGCCGGAGAACTAGAAGGCGATGCTCTAGCAAAAGCAAAGAGGAATGCTTTCCTTGCGAGCCGAACCAATGCCTGGTTATCTATTCCTATGCTTATAGGCATGGTTGCAGCGAACCACGGCGGTATAATGGCAGGATTCTAAACGTTATTTTAGCTTTCGCAATCTCTTTAAAATTAAAAATGCCGATATCTATTGGTTATCGGCATTTTTTTTAAATTCTACTCCACTGTTAATGCGACCATTGGATCAAGACGTGAAGCCTTGATAGCAGGAAACAAACCGAACATAATTCCTATCGCTGTGCATACGCCTGTAGAAATGTAAATTGATTGCATATCCAAGATAAGGTTTCCTATACCCCAGGCGGTTATTCCAAGAGTAATTCCGGCTCCTAAAACCACACCAAAACAGCCGCCAAACAAACCAATAAGAATCGATTCAAATAAAAATTGCCCGACGATGTCTCCCTTAGTCGCACCAACAGCCCTGCGAACACCAATTTCGCGTGTTCTCTCCTTGACCGAAATAAGCATCACTGCAAGAATGCCAATTCCTCCGACAACCAATGATATCGCTGCCACGCCAACGATCAAGCGTGTGAACAATTCTGAAGTTTCAGCTTTAAGATTTTCCAAGTCAAGCTGACTAATGATCGTAAAGTCATCTTCAGCATCATCTGATATTTTGTGCCGATCCCTTAAAAGAGTCTTAATTTTTACAGCGACTCGGTCAATATTTTCCCTAGAGTCAGCTTTGGCATAAATTGTCGAAATGTAATTCTGATTTAAAAGCCTTCTCAACATGGAAGTGATTGGAATAAGTAAAATGTCATCTTGATCAATCCCATCGGAATCTAGACCTTTACCTTCAAATACCCCTATAATCTTGAATGGAATCGCGTTGATTCGGACTGTCTTACCCAGCGGATCATCTTCCCCAAACATATTTTTAATTACAGTATTACCAACCACAGCAACTTTTGCCCTTAGTTTCTGATCCCGCTCGTTAAACATTTCGCCGGAAGCAATTTGATAGTTACGAGTTTTTAAAAATTCAGGTGTAGATCCTGCTACATTGGTGGCTGTCAGAACTTGAAGATACTTTACCTTCATTTCTTTAATCTCAAACGGGGCTACCAGAGTAAGCCCACTAACTTCCTGCGAAAGATAATCCACATCCCTCAGGTTTAAAGTGGTCACATTACCAGCAAGTCGAAGCCTACCTCCTCTTCGTTTCATCTCACCTGCATTAATGGTCAAAAGGTTTTCACCCATTTTCGCTATGACATTCATAACTTCATGATGCGATCCTTTGCCGATAGCAACCATCACTATCACCGCAGCAATTCCAATCATAATCCCAAGCGACGCTAAAAAAAATCTGGTTTTATTCGACTTCAAGGCAGAAAGTGCAATGATTAGTAACTTCATAATAATCCTATCGAATAGTTTCGTCGGGACTCAAACAGGCTGCCTTTCGCGCTGGGTGAATACCGAAGATAAGACCGACCAACATCGAAAACCCAAACGCAAGGATAAAAGGTTCTAAAGTTATTCTTGCTGGCAAAAAATCAAAATGTTTTAAAGCAGTGGATAAAACCCAACCTAACATAGCTCCCATAGCTCCTCCAAGCAATGATACCAATACCGATTCAAATAGAAACTGCTGAGTAATGTCTGAACGACGAGCACCAAAACAACGCCGCACTCCAATTTCACGTATACGTTCTCTAATAGAAACTAGAAGAATGTTCATAATAACAATTCCGCCCACAAGAAGTGATACTGTAGATATAAGCAACAACATCCGGTTTAGTGCCTGTTCCGACTCTGTGACCCATTGCATTATTCCTTCTGGAGTAACAAAACGAAAATCATCATCAGCCAATGGTGATAAACCGTGATTCCGCCTCAAAACTTGAGTCACTCCTTCCATGGTCTGCTGAACCACCTCTGAGTGCGTGGAAACAACCTTAATACTGTGAAGATGCGTCTGCCGGAACAAGCGAGACATGGATGTAGTCAGCGGAATAAGCGCTCTATCATCTGGGTCATATCCACTCTCTGTGAGTCCTTTTGTTTCCAGAAGACCGATGACTTCAAAAAATACCTGCCCGACTCTTATTTTTTTCCCAAGAGGATCCGTTTCTCCGAATAACTTACGAGCAGGAGTATTTCCTAAGACAACAACCTTTCTCTTTCGGTCCATGTCCATATCATTAAAAAATTCTCCGTCTACGACCTTCCATTGACGCGCAGGTTGCCACTCTGGAGAGACTCCATATATACGGGTTGTGGTAAATTCTTTTTTATTGATGATGCGCATTCGCTTTCTTTGCCGAGGAACAACAATAGCAACTCCAGGCATAGCTCGAATGTCATCCACATCTTGCAGGGTCATACTTGTGACGTTGCGATTACGCCCAAAGAAAAGCCGGCCTGCGCCGGAATAAACCGAAAACGATTCTGGACCGAACCCCAAATTAGCAATCCGATTGAGAACTTTTGATTTTGTTCCTTCCCCAATAGCGACAATAACCGTCAAGGACGCAATACCAATCATGACTCCAAGGGTCATGAGAAGTGTGTTTCCCTTATTCAATCGTAGTCCGCGCAAGGCCTGCGCGAGATTCCTTAAAATTCTCATTGATTTTGTCCGATACGATTTCCCCGTCTCGTAACGTGAGGATGCGCCTCGCGTGTTCGCTGACAACAGGATCGTGCGTGATTACAATTATAGTGCGCCCTTCTGCATTCAAATGATCGAAGGCATTCATGATTTCAGCCCCATTTTTCGAATCCAGATTACCGGTTGGTTCGTCAGCAAGGACAATTTTAGGATCATTGATTAGAGAACGTGCTATGGTTACCCGCTGTTGTTCACCACCGGAAAGTTGACCGGGGGTATGGTCCATTCTGTGTTCTAATCCCACTCTGGCCAAAGCTCGTTTAACCCGCTCTATAGCATCTGCAGGGGTTTTATTACAGTAAATAAGAGGGATCATTACATTATCAAACGCGGAGACACCGGGAAGCAGATGAAATGCCTGAAAAACAAAACCAATTTTCTCATTACGAATTCGGGATAAATCGCGATCTCCAAGCTTCCCCACCTCTTCTCCATCTAGAAGATAAGTTCCACTTGTGGCCTGATTCAAACACCCCAAGATTGTCATTAAGGTACTCTTTCCAGACCCGGAAGGGCCGATAATACTGATGTAGTCTCCCTCCTCAACAGAAATAGAGACTCCCTTCAAAACATTGGTTTCCAACCCTTCGTTTTTATATGTCTTATTAATGGAATCAACTTCAATTATTTTCGAAATGCTCATCGCCTGCGTCTGTTTCTTTTTTTCTTTTTTGGTTTGGCGAGTATTCCGACTTGATCACCATCGCTGAGTCCAGACACGACTTCTTGCGCATCTCCATCACGCCATCCTAATTCAATCAGTTTTTCTGACAAAGCAACCTCTGCCTTCATTACTGCAAAAGATTTTTTACCTGACCTTTTGACAGCGCCTCGAGGAATAACTAACACATTCTCATGAACACCCGTGGTCACCACGATGTTAGCTGTCATCTCAGGTCTCAACAGAGAAATATTATTTTTTGAAATTTCTAACATAACCTCGTAATTGACGACGTTATCCTTGATGACGGCTTTAGGATGAATCTCACGAATCTCTGCTTGGAAAAATTTCTTTGGAAATGCGTCGACAGTGAATCTCGCTTGTTGTTTTTCTTTTATTTTACCGATATCTGTTTCGTCTACGAATGCTGTTACTTCTAGCTTTTTTAAATCGATCAGAGTAACAAATGTAGGTGCACTCATGCTTGCTACCACGGTTTCGCCTTCCTGAGTAGAAACAAAAGCAATTACTCCATCAATCGGGGCAGTGACAGTTGCATAAGACAATTGGGTTTCTTCTTCGAGTATATTGGCAAGAGCTTTTTCAACCTTAGCTTCCTGAAGACGAGTGTCGTTTTGCAAACGGGCTTCCTCAAGCCTTATCTCTTCTTCTGCTAAATTAATCTGTGCATTAAGCACCAATAAGCGTTCATCCGCTTCATCGACAACAGATTCTGAAACAATTCCTTTTTTTCTTAGAGTTTGATTACGAGAAAGCATTTTTTGCGCCAAGCTAACCTGCACGTTAAGCTCTTCCAATGCTGCTTTTAATTTATTTATTTCAAGGGGACCTTCTCCCTTAATTTTAGTAAGGCGTGCCTCTTCAGCTTTAAGATCGGCTGCAAATTGCGCGACTCGCGCTAAGAGATCTTCGTGCTCGATCATTGCTATAGTGTCACCTGCTCTGACAGTATCACCAATTTTAACCATAAGTTTTTCCAACTGCCCTGAAATGCGCGCGCCAATTTTAACCTCTGCCCCTGTCTTTAGAGTCACGGTACCAGTCGCTACAACTTTCTGATAAATATCCTTGCGTATGACTGGCTTAAAATCGTAATCTTTAAAAGTCAGCTTATGTTCTTTCTTCCCAGAAAATAAACCTTGAACATTATTCCAAACTGAGGAAAACTTCCCTTCTCGGGCCAGTAATCCAACAAAACCTAAACAAATTATAACGATAGTAAGTCTAAGAAATTTCCCAGTTGTTCTCATTACATGTTTTTCTTTAATTTTGTAATAGTAGATTTAATATGATATTAACATATCGAAAAAGAAACACGCGAAACAAATGCCTTATTTTTCATAATGTTACATATACTCTACGCCTTTTAAAAATCGGCAAATTTCACTGATAACTTGAGCCTCTGGTGTCTAACCTAGCAAACAACCTTCAGACCGCAAAACTGGGGAAATATATTAAGCTTACTGTGGTCGCAGGCCTCATTCTGGGAACCATTGTGATTGGAATTTTTTCTGCACAAATGGATTCTTTTCACGAACCTATTACGAACGAATTAAGCCAGATAACCGGACTACCTATCGAAATAGAATCTTTAAAACTTAGCCTTTCAAATGGTTTAAGTCTTCATGGAAGTGGTCTGAAAGTG
This sequence comes from Nitrospinaceae bacterium, assembly GCA_023271875.1. Taxonomy (GTDB): domain Bacteria; phylum Nitrospinota; class Nitrospinia; order Nitrospinales; family VA-1; genus Nitromaritima. The sequence goes on from JALPWY010000024.1 coordinate 12,210, forward strand.
CGCTCCAAAGACAACTTACAACAAATTTTTTCGGCTCAAGATATTTTTCTTAACGCAAAACTAAAACCTTTATTGAAGGGTCAATTAAAAATAAAAAAAATCATTTTAGTCAATCCAATCTTAGATGTTGCTTTGGAAGCAAAACTAAATCCAATTGGCTTGCCAGAAACTTTTAAGAACTTAGAAACCCTTGACCAAGGGAGACCAACAAAGTCTGATGACACAGAAAGTTCCAAACAAATTGAAATTCCAATAACTGAACCGAATTTTATGGAGTCATTACGCAACCTTTTTCAAAATCAAAATTCATCACTTCGTATAATTGAAATAAAAGGTGCCGAATTAACGCTTATTCGGCCAAAACTTGATTTACTTCCTATAAAAAAAATCCCTGTATATTTAAGTGCTCGGTTCAAGTTCACTCACTCAACCCCAAACCAAATCAATGTAAATGGGGATCTATCCCATCTTGAGATTGAAGGATTAAGTTTCAGAGGCACCCTCAAAACCATATTAGCCAAAAAAACTCCTATAAATGTCGACTTAGAGTCTACCTCCGCCTCTGTAAAAAATATCAACACCCTTATAGAAGCTTTATCCAAAACAGATTCAATTCCCCTACAATTCAGATCAGGACAGATAGAAAAAATATTCATCCATTTGAATGGACTTATGGACTTAAGTGATAATCCACTCAAGGAAGTTGTAATAGAAAGTGGATTTAGAATCGGAAAACTTGAACTTTCAACTTCAAAAGTAAAGAAACTTGAAAGCATACCCCTTTCTGATGTTGATGGTAGGGGCGTATGGAAGGATGGGATTCTGAACTATAAAATCAATGGAATGCTGTGGGACGGAACCATTGAATCTATCCTGGTCATTAACCTACCTGATCTACTTAGAGGATCTTTTGCTGGAACATATAATTCAGCAACAAAGTTTAATGAGTTGGATCTTTCCTCAGCAGGATTCAACACACCAATAGTCGGAACTGCTAATGGGTCCATTAACACCAAAAGTTCCTTAAATAAAGATATGCATACATACGGCAATCTGGAAATAAATAATTTCTCACTAGAACATGAAATTCCCTACACAGTAAAACAAGTTACGTTTAATTTTTCGCAGAAATCGCCCCATCAAACTCTGGCACGTGTCCAACTCAATGACTTGCAGTTGAATAATGTCTTAATTAACACTGCCAGCTCTAAACTAAAAATTTCTCCGGGAAAGGTTTTAGTCAGTAATGGGCGCATCGTCCCTTCTAATGGAACTATTCTTTTTTCAGGTAATTACCGCACGAAACCAAACACTTATGTGATACGTATCAATGGCAATAAACTTCTCCTTTCAGATTTTTTTAAAGAGCAGGTGGAAGGTTCGGGACTCTTCAATGGAATGTTTCAAGGAAACCTCAATACAGCGGAAATAATTAAACAAAAAGGAGAAGTGGTTCGTTTTTCTCATATCGCTGATGGTCTTTCAGGAAAATTTAGTGTTGAATTTAAAAATGGGGATATAAATTCTTCCTTGTGGATGATAGATGAACTAATACCATTGTTCAGCCCTACAGCAACAGCTATTTCTAAAAACATTGGATTGAGTTATGACACTTTGACCGGTGACTTTAAAATCTGGAAAGGAAAAACCACTATCGATAATTTTGAACTGAAAGGACCGCAAATAAATCTTTCAGCTTCGGCAACTGCCAACCTAGTAACTGGGAAGCTAGATGGAAAAATTAAGGGGACGCCCACTCAATTATTAAACAGCATAACGAAGAGCACACCATTACTTGGTGATATCTTTAAGAATGACCTAAAGAACATCCTAACTGAAACTCATTTCAACCTTAATGGTACGTTGGAAAAACCTGAATTAATTCTAAAGTAAGGAGAAACTCTACTCGGCTAACCTAATGAATACTTTGAATAATTAGGTCAAGATACCTTCATTTTCGCTTGTCATCTCTTAGAGTGAACGTTGATATAGATTTAATTCTTTCAACCTATCGAACGACTTAAACCCCTCTCCCTATTGTATCTTCTTCTTAGATGATTATATTTCTTAGATGATTATATCCGTTGGTTTTTTAAATCAACCTTCAAAAAAAAATATCCCTAAAAGCCAATACCAGATAAATGACATCGCTAGATATTCACAACTAAGGACATTTGACCTAATAAAATCATAGCCTCGCAACGTAATTTAAAAATAAACCAAAAACATCATAAAGTATTGATTAATAAGGTAGTATGTGCTAGCCTGCGATTGTTACAATTGATAACTATGTCAAACATATTCTATACCAGAAAGAGAAATGCGTTATGAGCCAATTATTAAATTTAAGGATCAGAATTGCGAAAAGGGACATACAAATGCGCTACTATTTGCTGATGTTATGGATCCGCCACAAATTAGGAAGGACAAAAGAACTTAGCCTTTAGGGCATTTGATACTTTCTAAGTTCATTGCATCAGTTACGCAACGTAAAAAGACTATTGATCTATAACCAAAGAGGGTAAAATTATGGAAATAACTAGAAGGTTTGGACGGATTGGGGCTGTTTTGCTACCTGTAGCATTACTTGCGGTCTTTTTCAAATATTTACACCCATTAAACGCAATTCTTCATGGGATTGAAGGTTGGGGGGCCAGAAAGATCGCTCTCACGCTGTTTATATCGTTCTTTTCTATATGGTCACTTCTTCATGTGAGTTCTATTTTGTTTGCACGGATTGCGAGTTGGGTTTGGAATGGAACATCCTCGAATTTACTGGAAAATATAAGCTATAGCGAAAATAAAAACCGGGAAGAATCTTTAAGAAATAGAGTGGATTTTCAAAATGCGAAGGAACGAGAAGAATTAATTAAAGTAGATTTACGAGATGAAAATGCCGCATAGTATATTTTTTATGGAATTGTAACCATCGGCCTGATGGGTAGCTAAGTCAAACTACTAAAAGCCGAAAATCCTTTTGGGTTTCTCGGCTTTTTTTATAAAAACGCAACTATGGTTTCAAAAAATCTGGGATTACTGAACTTTAGACTGCTTTTACTTCAAGGTCCTTATGCAGTTGCTGACGAATTTGGGTCTGTATATATTGGAGGGTTCCAGTCGAGGAAGTTGGACAACTTCCGCAGGCACCTTGATAAAGAATTTCTACTATATTTCCGTTAATTCCTTTTACCTCAACCCCACCCCCATCCTGGGCAAGATTCTTTCGAATTGAGCGGTCAAGAACCATTTCAACGGCGTCGAGTTTCTCACCATTCGACAAAGACAAGAACTTTTCCACATCAATATTTAGTTTGGCACCTTTATCACTTTTATATAATGTCACATTTGAGTCAATCGTTTTCCAAACTTGTTCCTTAAGAGGGTTCCAGCTAACATCATCTACTTTAGTTACTGTTATGAAGTTATCCATAATAAAAACTGTCTTCACTTCGGGTTTATCGAATAAAAGTTTGCCTAGTTGATCTTCCCCGCAATCTTTTTTCGATTCGTATGAAAGATTGCCATGTTCCACGATTTGCGAATTAAGCACAAATTGTAATGCGCTCGGATTAGGGGTTTCCCTAGTGCGAACAACCTTTATCTCCGATTTTCCTTTAGAAACAGGAGTTGCTCTGGGTCGAGTCTTTTTCTCCGAATTACTCCCCGCTTTTTTTTTCTTTTGAAGCTCTAAAACGTCGCTAAGTTTCACTGGTGGTCTTTTCTCAAAAGTATGCCGAATCAATCTAAAATCGGCAAAAATTAATAGTGCTGATTAATTTTAGTATAACTCATATTAAGATCCAAACTGAATCAAAGTACTTAAATTAAGACTAAAAAGATTAAACTTTCGTGAAAATCAAGCATACGTACTTCCTAAATTATCCGAGTATTTTCTTTATATCGCCAGTTCAGTGTTTTTTGCTCTGGATAGTAATAATTCTCCATAAAACTCTATACAATAAGGGAATTTAAAGCCTCGCTGGTGCTGTTATAATTTTTTCTTTCCGGCCTCTAAGCGTTGCCATACCTTCATACCCCACAAACAAGGCTAGAATAATCAGAAAAACTGCCACAGTCCCTAAAAAAATATTAGGTTCAGGTTGGCTATAAAATCTGTAGGACTGCCAAACCAGAGCGCCAATTGTTGTGACTGTCATAAAAATAGCTGGGTAAAGTACAAATTTTATAGGTTTACCCATTACCATAAGCCATGTGGCAATAACAAATAATGCTACCGCAGCAATAAGCTGGTTAGTTGCTCCAAAAATAGGCCAGATTTTCTGCCAACCATCAGTTGAACCTATCAAGTATGAAAAAAACACTACTAGAACTGTACAAATATATTTATTCTTAAATAAAACTATTCTCTGCCCGACAGATTCCTGCACAATAAAACGCGTGATGCGTACTGCAGAATCAAGAGTTGTTAAAACAAAAGTGTTCAGAGCTAAAACTGCTATCATAGAAGCAAATGTAAAACTTAAAAATGGTAACATTTGATGAACCAAGTTGCCGAACCCGTGCCCATAGGCAAGAATCCATCCACCCGACTGTAAGGTTTCTCGAAACCCAAGCGTGTTCATGTCTATCCCCCCACTAGCCGGGGCAACCCAGTATAATCCTCCACTCACAAGCAAAACGGTCACCACAGCTACGGCCCCTTCAGTGAGCATTCCCCCATAAGCAATAGATTTTCCCTGTGACTCAACTGCAAGTTGTTTGGAAGTTGTTCCCCCCGCTACCAAGGAGTGAAAACCGGAAACCGCTCCACAGGCAACCAGCACAAATAACATGGGCCATACTGGCCCCTGTTCTTCAGAAAAACCTCCTCGATATGCTGGGGTATGAAGTTCAGGATGAATCCATAAAAGTGCAAGCACAGCCAAGGACATCGAACCAAACAGAATATAGGTCGATAAATAATCACGCGGCTGGAGAAGAATATTCACAGGAAGAACGGATGCTACCGCCGCATATATCATAAGGATCACAAACCAGAATATTAATGGCGAAAGACCGATAACCCCGTTTTCAGGAAGCTCGACCGGAAATTGAAAACCAAAATAAATACTTAAAATCACTCCCGCAACCGCGATAATAGATGAAACAGCAAGGTCGGTATTTCTATAGTAAATAAACCAACCTAGAGCAATTGATATCGGAATAATAGCGAACGTTGGTACAACCATCTGAGGTTGAGCAATAAGAGTTTTAGCCGCAACAACTCCAAAGACAGCAATCACTAGAAGCATTGCCAACACGAGGAAAATGGAAAAAACAGACTTTGCTCGAAAACCCATCGTTTTTTCAGCTATATCTGCAATAGAACTGCCTCGGTTCCGGACCGAAACCATCAACGCCAAATAGTCATGAACAGCTCCAATAAAAACATTCCCGATAAGAATCCAGACCAACGTAACTGCCCATCCAAAATGATGCATTGCGACAATGGGACCAATCACTGGACCGGCACCTGCAATAGAAGCAAAGTTATGACCAAACAACACCAATGGCTTAGATTCGACAAAGTCAACACCGTCCCCCTGTAGCACCGCAGGTGTAGAGAGAGAATTGTCGGGCTGAATTACTTCACGGTCAAGGCGCTCTGCATAATACCGATATCCCACAAAGAAAAAAAACAACCCCGAAAATATAAGTATAGATACAGTCAACATTTATTATTGAGATTAAAGTTTGCGCAAATGTTAAGAGAGTTATTGTGACATCTTATTCTTTATAGTATCAAAATAATCCCCAGAACCTCCAGATTTATGGAAAACCTTTCCAAAATAAAACAACATGACGGCTTTATTTCGCAACATGTTATGGCACAAACACGTCATCATTAATAATCGTTAAATAAATTAAGAGTCTGTTAGATTTATTGAGAAGTAGGGATAAACTGTTGAAGGAGAGAAATAGGAAAAACTAAAATAATGTCCCTTGGTGAATGGTTTGTTTACGTTCTGGTCCAGTTGAAATCATCAAGAATCCAATTCCAAGAATATTTTGCAATCCATCGATATAGTGTTTTGCATTATCAGGCAGTTGGTCAAACTTTTCAGCTTTGACAGTACTTTGATTCCATCCTCCAAACTCTGTGTAGACCGGTTCGCCATTTTCTAGAATGTCCAGATCTGCGGGCATTTCTTCGTATACTTTCCCTTTGTACTTATATCCGGTACACACTCTTAAAGTGTTAAATCGATCTAAAACGTCCAGCTTTGTAATAGCCATAGCATCAATACCATTCAAACGAATAGCATAGCGAGCAACAACTGCGTCAAACCAACCACAGCGTCTCGGGCGTCCCGTCGTAGAACCAAACTCACGTCCTTCATCACGCAATCTCTCTCCATCTTCATCATGAAGTTCTGTTGGGAAGGGTCCTTCCCCAACACGAGTCGTATAAGCCTTGATAACCCCCACCACTCTATCAATTTGAGTGGGCGGAATACCTAAACCAGTCGAAGCACCTCCAGAAGTCGAGTTTGATGAAGTTACAAAAGGGTAGGTCCCATGGTCTACATCCAGCATGGTCCCTTGAGCCCCTTCGCAAAGTACTTTTTTCTTTTGCTCGATTTCATTACGCAAAAGAACATGCGTATCTCCAATATATTTAAGAATCGTTTCCTGGTAGTCCATCAAATCTTCAAATATAGACTCGCAAGGCGGGAGCTCTTTGCCATACAAATCTCTAAAAATACTATTTTTCTCTTGATAGTTCGACTCGAGTTTTTTCTTTAAATACCTCTCGTTTCTGTAGTCGCAAATGCGTATACCTGAACGAGCAATTTTATCTGCATATGAGGGCCCTATCCCTCGCCCAGTTGTACCAATTTTTTCAAAATTGTTTGAGTTTTCACGTCCTTTATCAAAAGTACCGTGGTAAGAAAGGATAATATTTGCACGATCACTTATAATCAATCGCCCATCTAGATCAATGTTTGCTTTTTTTAATAAATCCATCTCATGAATCAAGGCCGCAGGGTCGATCACGACTCCATTGCCTATAATACATAGTTTCCCAGGATGAAAAATTCCTGAAGGAATAAGATGTAAGATATGCTGATTACCATCGAACACGATTGTATGCCCTGCATTGTGCCCTCCAGCATAACGGGCAATAACATCGGCCTCTTTTGACAAAAGGTCAATGATTTTCCCTTTTCCTTCGTCTCCCCACTGCATTCCGACAACAACAGCAACTGGCATACTTTCACCTAAATAAAATTAAAAGGCATCAAACAACTGGGCATTATCTACACGTGATCAGCGGATGTCAACTGCTCTTAAGACAATCAAAAATAATATACATCCATCAACTTGCACAAACTTACCCTCTCTGACATCGGACATCGGACATTCTAATGCATAAGAATTTTGCTTTTGTTTATATAGTAAGAACCAACTAGAGAAGTTAAAAAAAAAGTGTCTTAAAGTTTAAACTTTTCTAGAAAATTTCGAATAGTGGAGACTGCGATATGTGGACCAGTGCCTATCCCTGGACAGAAGCTGCCTACAAGCTTCCACATAGTCTTCGATGTCATGTTTCCGTCCCAAAAAGGATAGGACCGACATTGAATTGGCTTCCCAAAGTGAATCGAACAACCTTCATGAGTTAAAAACGCACAGGGATTCCCATCTTCCACCTCATGTATCCATTCTCCATCATCGCGTTTTAAAAATTCTTTTTTGAAACGGGAGGGACTAAGCTTAGTAATTTTGGAAGCATTCTCAATAGATGATTTGTCAAAATAAACGATACCCGGTTTTGCGCAACATTTAAAACAATCAGGCTGGCATTCAAAACGTGGAGCCTCTTTTTCCCACCACTTTTTAACGGCTGTCATAGGAGCGTTAGGTCATCACGGTGAATTACTTCATTATAAAAATTATCCTTAAAAATTTTTTTTACAGCAGTAGTTCTCATTCCCATAATACTATCCAGATCACGAAAGTTATAATTAACAAGTCCACGGGCAATTTCCTTGCCATTCTCACCTAGAATACGCACCGCATTTCCAAACTCGAATTTACCTTCAACTTTAATCACCCCAGCTGGCAGCAGACTTTTCCCTCGCGACAAAATAGCTTTCTCTGCACCTGAATCGATGGTTATTGCCCCAGATGGTTTTAAAGTATGTGCTATCCAGTGCTTTCTTTTTTTTATTTTTTCCCGTCCCCCCCAAAATAGAGTCCCCACGCTTTTACCTTTGTAAATTTTTTCAGCGATACTTTTATCAAACCCATTAACAATAAGCGTAGGAATACCGAAGCTCATGGTTTGCTTGGCTGCGAGGATCTTAGTATGCATCCCACCAACGGTAACCTTACTCTTACTCCCACCAGCTAGTTTCTCAATTTTTTGAGTTATGCAATCTACATGTTCAATAATCTTCATAGACGTATCCCCTTCTCTCATCTTTGATGACGGATCTCGAGAAAAAAGCCCGTCGACATCAGAAAGGATTATCAACAATTGCGCATTGAGAAGGCAGGCAACTGTTGCTGACAATGTATCATTATCACCAATTTTAATTTCATCAATGGTCACTGAATCATTTTCATTAATAATAGGGATTACTTTGTGCTCTAAAAGAGCTTCCAAAGTATGCTTGGCGTTTAGAAAACGCTTACGGTTTCGTAAATCATCATGCCCAAGTAGTATCTGAGCAACCTTAATTCCTTCTTTCTTAAATTTTTTTTCATAGGTATGCATAAGATAACTTTGACCAATAGCAGCACAGGCTTGCTTCTCAGGAATGGAAAGGTCTGTGCGATGCAAATCTAGACGCTCTCTACCAGCCATAATAGCTCCGGAAGAAACCAGAACTACCTCGCAGTTTCGGTCAACGAATTGACGAATTATTCGAGCTAACAAGCGAACATTATTGGCGTTCAATTCATTAGCCCATTCATTATTTCTTTTTTCACGTTTAGTAATAATACTGCTACCAACCTTAATTACTATACGCTTAAGACCTTTCAGGATTTCTTTACGGACATCTTTGTGCATATCGATATTTTTTAAATTAGATTTACTTCAAAATTCTTCCGATTCAACTTAAATTGGTTAGAGGATCATCCGAATTCTTATTTATCTGAAAGGAAATAATATTTTTAATAAACTGAGCGATCGCATTAAAGTAGGCTGTTCCCCCAACTAGAAAGGTGTCATTATGGCCCGCGCCCTCGATATCATAAAATATCTTTGGTTCGGCAGCCGCAGAAAAAAGTTCCCGTCCCAGTTTATAAGGAACTATTTCATCCTGAGTTCCATGAAGAAACAGTTTGGGAAGTTTGAGATTTGGTACCTTCCCAATCGCGTCGAACCGGGATTTTATGGCCCAGCCTAACGGCAGAACCGGAAACATCTTTCTAGCCATTTTGCCGGCAGATGGGAAAACAGATTCTAGAATGATTCCAGCAGCTGGGTTTTTAGAAGCCACTTCAATCGCGCAAATCCCTCCCAACGAACGTCCAAATAAAATGATCTTCTCGGGCATTATTTTTTTGACTTTCACAAGCCAGTCATAAGCCGCTTGCGAATCTAGATAAATTCCTTCTTCATTCGGTTCACCTTCACTTTTACCATAACCCCGATAGTCAAAAATAAACACATCTAGGTTAAGCGGCTTCAGCATTTCAATATTATCCAGCCGGTGTGTTATGTTTCCCGCGTTCCCATGAAACCACAGTAAAGTTGGATTTGATCTGTTTGACGAAAAATACCAGCCATGAAGAGCTACACCATCACTGGCAACGAAGCTAATATCTTCTTTGGAAAATGAACTTGAAGATGGGCTCCAGTTACCTTCCGGATACTTATAAGGGTGATAAACTATCCAACGCTCACAACCGACCAGAATAACAGCGGCGGCTAGAAGAAAAAGTAAAGTCAGACCCACTATATGAGAAATCGTCATGACAACTTCCACCTTCAAGAATAAACCACTGGTCTGATTTGCTTACATTCCCAACTAGTAAAAACTTTCCTCACACTGATAGAAATTTTTTGAGAGAAACTTACTTATCTACTTTCCTAACTTTTATTTTAAGACCTTTTACTGCTTCGACTGATACCTTCTCACCAGCTGAAATAACTGTGTCACTTTCAGCCTTCCACATTTCTCCGTGAATAAGTACGCGCCCCTCAAGGCTTAAGGTTTCTTTAACAATCCCTACCTCTCCTAACAGTCCTTCCATACCTGTTGTTGTGGCTAACTGGTGGGCCCTTTTAGCTAGATAAATACTCCCTATCGAAATCAAAAAAGTCATGCCTAGGGTTGGATACAATATCATCTTTGAGATCTGCATCGCGGGATCCTCACTATCAATCAGCATAATAGATCCAAGGAATATTGAGATTGCGCCACTCATTGCAAGCAAACCATAGCTCATCACGTTGACTTCGGCTATCAATAAAATCACCCCTAGGACAATCAATAAAAGACCAGCATAGTTTATAGGAAGAGTCTGCATAGCATACAAGGCCAAGACCAAACTGACGCTCCCTACCACCCCTGGTAAAATAAGCCCTGGGTTTGAAAGTTCAAAATAAAGACCAACCAACCCCAACATCATCAGAACATAGGCCACATTAGGACTGGCAATAATATCTAGAATTCTCTGCCCACTATTCATCTCCTTAAAAGTAATTTTTTTTTCCGCAGTATTCAGTGTAATTATACTTCCCCCTAATTTCACTTCTCTTTTATCCAATGCCAAGATCAGAGAATCTAGATTGACGGCCACTAAATCAATTACATTGAGGCGCTTGGCTTCTTCTGCTGAAACAGAAACACTTTTTCTAACTGACAATTCAGCCCAATGAGCATTTCTACCACTTTGCTCAGCAAGAGAACGGATGTAGGCAGATGCATCGTTCACAACCTTATCCTCCATAATTTTCGCTTGTCCACCTGTACCACCACCCATCAAGTTGACTGGGTGAGCAGCCCCAATATTTGTTCCCGGTTCCATGGCAGCAATATGAGATGCAATTGTAATGAAAGTCCCTGCTGATGCTGCACGTGACCCGCCTGGAGAAACAAATGAAGCCACAGGAATTTTAGAGCTCTGAATAGCCTTAATAATTTTCCGCATGGAAGTATCCAGTCCTCCGGGTGTATCCATTCGGATCACAATCAATTCCTCCGAAGAAGTATTAGCACTACGAATTTCATTCACCACAAACTCTGCCACAACTGGATTAATAGAACCCTCTATTTTAACCACTATAATACCATCCGA
>JALPWY010000025.1 GCA_023271875.1 Nitrospinaceae bacterium
CCTATATTTAAAAATAAATGCTGTATTGTAAAAACCGGAATGGGTTTTCTGCGAATTCTCAGAGTTAGGAACCATAAATTATCCGAAATATTTAAATAAAAAATAAATTTGGAGGGAACAGTCTCTCGTGGAGAAAAATGATGCTTGATAAAAAAGTGGCGATCAAAGAAAACCACCATCAATTTGATTTAAACACAGGATGGTCCTACTGGAAAAACCACTTGCAAAGAGGCCAGGGGAAGATAATTCAGTATCTGTGGAACAGGGTACAGTGGAATTATTTTCATAAATTCAATTTGGTTACTAAGTTTCCGCTAAATTTGCATATAGAATCTTCAAGCCAGTGCAATATTAAGTGCGATCATTGCTTCCGACAGTATATGGACATGAAAGAAGATGAGCATATGTCTATGGAAATGTATAAAAAAATAATTGATGAATGTGCGGAGCATAATCTATACACCTTGAAGTTCAGTATGCGGGGTGAGCCAACATTGAATCCACACATCACGGATATGGTCGCCTACGCCAAAGAAAAAGGCATTAAAGAGGTTTGGATTAATACCCATGGAGGAAACCTTACAGAAGAAATGATGGAAGGATTTGTTAAAGGTAAGCTCGATATCCTGAATGTCTCTTTTGATGGATTGGGTGAAATGTATGAAAGTGTGCGAACACCCTTAAAATATGATAAGTCACTTGAAAAACTTAAAGCCGTCATGCGAATTAGGAAAAAATTAAAATCCAAAAAACCCTTGGTTAAAGTCCAGTCCCTTTGGTCCTCTATCAAGAATGACCCAGACGAATATTTGAATATCATGTCAAACATTGTAGATAAAGTCGCTTACAATATTGACTATGATTTTAAAGAGCACCACTTTGTCCCAGATCCAGAATTTGTGTGCTATCGTCTTTGGCAGCAAATTTCAATTACCAGTAAAGGTGATTATCTTAAATGTCCCTCTGACTTTGAAAAGGAAGAGGTGCTTGGAAATGTGATGGATATGAGCATCAAAAAAGCATGGGATACTATGCAAAGAATAGAAAGAGAGAAACACTTCGCCAAAAGAAGACTGGAGTCAGAGGTTTGCGCCAAGTGTCACCATGGAGCCAAGGTATTTCAGGTTGAAAAAAAATTGAGCGACCAGTATCGTAACGTAAATGATATTGAATACGCTGGTGGTTTCGAAGGAGCCGGTTTGCATAGGGATGATAAGGTTTCCGCCTCATGGCCAAATGCTAAATGAACCTTTTTTGGGGTTAAACATTTTTCTCATTCTAAGATTTTGATAAATTATTGGACTCTAAATGTTACACTCTTTACTGTAACATTGAAAAAAATGACCTCTTCAAATATTGAGAATAGTTGCATGTTGTTTGGGGAATAAAATAGCCTTCCCTCACTTCAATCCCTCGCCTCCAACAAAAACTAATTTTTAAATTTAGAGAGTCTATATGTCTGATCAGGGGTATTGGAAGAAAATCTTTGGGGTTGAAATTTTCAAGCTTGATTATGGTATAAAAAGTTTTCTATATCGCTTTTTAAAAATTAAGTTCCCAAAACTAAAATCTCAAAAAAATTACTGGTCTGATCGTGGTCAAGTTTACATGGATGAGGTATTAAGTTCCGGCTACTTGGATAGAGAGGTGTTCTTTCAAGACATGATGATCAAGGAATTAAAAGGCCTGGAGTTTGAAAGTCTTTTTGAGGCGGGCTGCGGTTTCGGCTGGAATATTAAACGAGTGAAAGACGATTTCCCCTCAAAGCGTGTGGGAGGTGTCGACTTCAGTTTGCCTCAACTGGTGAACTCAAAAAAGTATATGGGTCCATACAGTGCGCTGGTCAGCCGCGGGGATGCGACCAAAATGCCTTTTTGTGATAATGCATTTGATGTAGGAATTACCGTTGGGGTTTTCATGAATCTCCACCCCTCAAAAATTCGGGATGCAATAAAGGAGATGATAAGAGTCAGTAAAAAATATATAATCCATCTCGAATATGATGAATTGCATTCAACACAACAACTTGTAGGCAGAAGGGCCTTTAAAACAAATATTGTTTCACATGACTATCAAACTCTGTATCAAAACTTGGGGAAAAAGGTCATCACCTTTAAGAGCCACGTGGATTTCTCAGACTCATTTGATAAGCATCAGAAAAACATCAAAAGTCAATTAACAGATTGGGAGTCCTTCGAAGGCCCAGAAAAATATATATTCATGGTGGTAGCAATTTAATGCTAAAAAGATGAAAATTTTAGTGATTGCCCCACATATGGACGATGAAGTTCTAGGTTGTGGCGGAACCATTGTTCGTCATGTGGATTCCGGAAGCCATGTTACGGTATGTGTTGTAGCTAATAGGGTGTACAATCACAAGTATGAACCAAATTTGATTGAGCAGGAGAAAGACTCTTGTAAAAAAGCAAAAGAGATTCTTTCCTATGAAGATTTAATCTTTCTCGATCTTCCCGATGAGCAGTTAGACCGTTCCCAAATCAATATCATCATCCCACTTGAAGAAGTAGTGGTTAAGTGTAAGCCAGATATTGTCTATGTCCCTCACCGAGGAGATTTGAATCAGGATCACCGAGCCGTTTTTGAGGCAACCCGAGTAGTCTGCCGTCCTAACGCCGAACATCGAGTAACCATCCTGCGAGCTTTCGAAACACCCTCTTCAACTGATCAGGTTCCTGGCTCTAATGAATGGGCATTTCTTCCCAATTATTACGTTAATATTAATAACACCCTGAAGCGAAAAGTGGAAGCCATGTCATGCTATTCCAAAGAGAGTAAGCCTTTCCCTCACCCCCGTTCTCCTGAAGGGTTGAGGGTTTACGCTCAAAAACGAGGCATGGAAGTAGGAATCGAAGCGGCTGAAGCCTTTGCCGTGTTACGTGACGGTTGGTGGTAGTTTGTCAATATCTATTCGCACAGTAGCCATTGTTCAAGCCCGAATGGGTTCTTCCCGCCTTCCCGGAAAGATGATGATGGATTTGTGTGGCCATCCTCTTTTATTTTGGGTGTTATCTAGGGTAAAGAAAACAAGATTGGTGGATTCTATCCTTCTAGCTACAAGTGATAGGGCGGAAGATGATCCTTTAGTAGAGTTGGCCCAACAACTTAATGTACCTTTTTTCAGAGGGAGTGAAAACGATGTGCTGGGTAGGTTTTTGGAGGCGGCAAACGTGTCTAAGGCCGATCATGTGATTCGGGTATGCGGTGATAATCCATTAATAGCTCCCGAAGAAATTGATCGATTAGTGGAATTTTTTGAAAAAGCTTTACGAGCAGAAAACAATATGGGCGATCGATTATATGTATTTAACTACGCATCTAAAATGGGAAATGGATATCCAGATGGTTTTGGGGCAGAAATATTGTCAAGAATCCTTTTAGAGAAACTTGCCAATTTGGATCATGAATTAGCATCGCGGGAGCATGTAACTAAATATATATGGGACCATCCAGATCAATTTATGATTCGTACCTTTTCCGCACTAAAAGAAATCGCATACCCCTCTGTCAAGCTTGACGTGGACACCCAAGAAGATTTAGATAAGATGAGAGCTTTGTGCGCTGGGCTTAGCAAAGAAAGTTCAGCGCAGGAGATTATTAATACCTATAAAAAAAAATTTGGTTTATAAGAATGTTTTTGGTAACTACAGCAAATCAAAAATATTGGAAAACTGATGAGAAAATACTTTTCCTCGGCGAATGGTGCAAAATGTATAGGGAAAAGCATATTTGGTCAAATTTAGACCATGAAACTCTTCCGCCGCATTGGGATAAATATCAGCAGTTGAATTCACATCGCACTTACTTAGAAGAAATTTTTGAAAAGTACCTGAAAGTTTTCGCTTCAAACCTGAATAACTGCCATAACGAAGATCATTCACTCAGGTATTGGCGAATTATAATTGGTCCTTGGCTCAAGATGTTCATCGATGTCGTTTATGATAGATATCTTTCAATAAAATCAACGATTGATTATGCAGTCACTAATACTTGGATTCCTAATCTTAATCCAGCGCTATGGGTACCTGTGGGCTCAACCGCCTTTCATTGGGGCTGCATGAGTAGTCATAATTTCAATCTATATTTATATGCTAGACTAATCAAGAAGTTAGGAAAAATTTCTTTTGAATTTAAAGATGACGAGTTGTTTTTTGATCCACTGTATATTCCCGAACTCAAAGCTCTAGCATTGTCTGATAATCTGAAAAACAATAAACGAGATCTCGTATCAAAACTTTTAAAACTAATTCCCGATAGGTTCCATAAAATAGTGTTTTGTTCCACCGGTTTGTCTTTTGGAAATAACTTAAAACTGATATTTTCTTTAGGGCAAGCCCCTTTCATGTCTCCATGTATTGCTCCGTGCAGAACACCTATAAAGGAAAATCTGAGAAAAAATTTAAAGGTTCCAGAAGAAACGGATGAATTTGAATCCATTCTAAATGATCTGGTTGCCGAACAGTTACCAATATCCTTCTTTGAAGGTTACTTGGCGATGCGTAGTAAATCTCTCAAGGCTTATCCTAAAGCCACCAAGGCTATTTTTACATCAAATAAAATGACTACAGCCCCTGATGAAGCTTTTAGGTTTTGGGTAGCTGATCGAGTAGAGAAAGGAGCGAAATTGATTCTTACTCAACACGGAGGTGGGTACGGATTATTTAGTTCATTTTCAGAAAAACATGAGCTAGAAATATGTGATAAATTTTTCTCTTGGGGATGGGGTGGTGAACAGCCTAAGGTTTCACCTATGACCAGCACAAAATTGCAAAGCTCTAGATACAATATAAGATCAGATCCTGGTGGAACAATTCTTTTGGTTACTGCTTCGTCGCCACTTTTTGATGTGCGTTTTGACCATGTTGCTGGAGGGGGGCTTGGTCTAAACCGTTTTTTACAAGTAAAACGTTTTCTAAATTTTGTTTGCCCAGAAGCATACAAATTATTATTGGCGCGTCTTTTATCATTCGATTATGGTTGGAACGAAAAAAAGCGACTGGCGGATATTTGTCCTTCTCTTCAAGTTTATGAAGGAGAGGCTTCTATGACTGAGCAACTTCGAAGAAGTAGATTATGCATCCATAATTATTTTGGGACAACTTGGCTAGAAACACTTTCTATGAATTTCCCAACTGTTGTTTTTTGGGATTCAAATATGGTCCATACACTTGCGTCTGTCCAGCCGTACCTTGATGATTTACGCCGTTTAAAAATCCTGCATGACACTCCAGAATCCGCAGCAGAATTTGTTAACGAAATATATGAAGATCCATTGGCGTGGTGGATGTCCTTGGAAACTCAGCAAGTGAAGGACAAATTTTGCTATCTATTTGCAAGAACAAGTAAAAACTGGCTGAAAGAATGGAAGGAAGAACTCTTAAAAAATGGCTAAAATTTAGATTTTTATTAAACCAATCTATATTATTTGAGTATGATTTTTTTATTTTAACTTTTCTTTAATGCTATCCGAATTTTTTGAGTTAGAAAATAGACTTGCTGACCAATTATCCTTTCTAAAGGATAGGGGTGGATTGTTCGCAGTGAAGGCTGAGTTTGAAGCTGAAGGAGCCTCATTGCGTGACCTTATGAGGCTAAGGGTTTTGACCGCCCGAAAGAATGTTCCTTTATATCTGAAAATTGGAGGGGTAGAGGCTCTTCGCGATATTAAAGATGCTATGGAACTAGGAGTTGATGGTTTAATAGCTCCCATGGTCGAAAGTCCTTTTGGCGTTATAAAATTTATTGGAGCAGTAGAGTCTATATTTAGTCAACGTAAACTATTTAAGTCCATTAATATTGAAACTCGTACAGCGGTCGAGAATCTCGATGCTATTCTTGAAGTAGCGAGAGATAAAATTGATAATATCACTATAGGACGTACAGACCTCAGTCGGTCTTACTTCGACTCCTCTATCCAACCAGATAGTCCGTTTATTTTTGACCTTATTGAACGTTTGAGTCACAAAATCCAATCCAGTGGGTTGGCTCTAACTGTCGGGGGTAGCTTGACGACTGATAGTATTTGTTTGTTCAAAAATCGTCAGAAAAAACTCGAGAATAGACTCTTCAGTATGGAAACTCGAAAAATCATTTTTTCCACTACCCGGATGTTAGATCATAAAAATTCTCTCAATGAAGCTCTTTTATTTGAAGAAATTTACCTTCGCTTTAAACTGCAATGCGAGGTATGGTTTTCTAGGGCAGAACAAGAACGTTTGGTTAAACTAAAAAAAAGACTTTTTTAAAGGATTATTAGTGAACTAAAAGAAACAGGTGTGCCAATCATAAATTTCAATACAGGGACATCAACACTTTTAGATTTGGTTTCTCAGGCGGGTGGTGATGTAATTAGTTTTGACTGGAGAATCAACATTGGCGACGAATGGAATAAAATTGGACATGATCGTTCAATACAAGGAAACCTCGATCCGACGCGCCTATTTGCCCCGATACCTATTATCCGTGAGAGAGTTCATGATATTATGAAACGAGTGAGTGGTTGTCCTGGACACATCTTCAACCTAGGTCACGGAATTTTGCAACATACCCCAGTAGACCATGTCAAAGCAGTGGTTGATATGGGACACGAATATCAGCATGAGTAAGAGTTCACTATCCCCTGGGAAGACGGCAGTTTTTCTTATGGCTCACGGCGCCCCTACCAGTGTCGATGACATTCCTCTCTATCTTAAAAATATTCGTGGTGGCACGGATTCCTCCCCTGAAGTGATTCAGATAATACGAGATCGATATGAAGCTATCGGCGGTAGCTCCCCATTACTTGAAATTACCAAGGGCCAAGCTGAGGAATTAGAGAAATTTCTCAATCAGAACGGAGGGAACTTTAAGGTTTATATTGGTATGAGAAACTGGGCTCCCTATATTCGAGATGTAGTTAAGCAAATGTTAGAAGACGGGGTAGAAAAAATTATGGCCTTATGCCTCGCCCCTCAATATAGCACTTGGAGTACCAAGCTTTATTTCAATGCATTTAATGACGCTCTAGAAAAAAATTCAAAAGGAGACCCTCCTCCAGTTCAATTGATAGGGAGTTGGGCGAATCAGCCCAGTCTCATAGATGCATTTGTTGAGAAATACAATATAGCAATGGATAAAATACACACACTTGGATACGAAAAAGTTCATACGGTTTTTACGGTTCATAGTATCCCAGCAGAATCGCTTGAACTAGGTGATTTTTATGATAAAGAATACGATAGTACGGTTAAGGCAATTGTAGAAAAAATTAAACCTTATCGTTGGCACCAAGCTTATCAAAGCCAGGGAATGATCCCTGTCCCTTGGCTTGGTCCCACCGTTGAAAGTGTTCTGGATCGCATTGCTCGAATTGGATCAAAGCCAGTATTGATGATTCCTGTGGGTTTTGTGTCGGATCACGTCGAAATTTTGTATGATATTGATATTGAATTTGACGAGTACGCTAAATCAAAAAACCTAACGCTATTCCGCACAGAGTCGTTAAACCAATCGCCTCTTTTTACAGAGGCTCTCGCCTCAGTAGTTTGGGAGCACCTTGTTTAAAACAATCGCTTGCCTAACTTAACATTAATAGTTTTAAATATACTCAAGCCCAAAAGATTTGCCTTAAGTATTCCTTTATAATAAAAATTTATTAATCAAAAATTCTTAATCTGATTTTAATTTCCCGTTAATACAGAAACGGGATTGTAGTGTTATTATTTTCCTATACCAAAGATGTATCTGCATAATTTTGATAAGGGAAAATCTATGAACACTTCAAGTAATTGGGTTAAGAAGGGTGTGCTGCTGGCAATTGCTATTACACTAGTTTTTTTTATGTCAGGTTCTGGTGTGGCCGGTGTTGAAAAACTTTGGACTGAAAAAACAACAATAACCAATCCCGATGTTTCTCCTGTTGGCGGAATACTTTTCCGTGTTTTAGCGGAAAAACTAAGCCCAGCGGTAGTTAATGTTAGACCAATGAAAAAAGTTACAAAGGCCTATGGTAATTTCCCATATGGTAACTCTCCATACGGCATGCCTCGCATGGCTCCTCCTCAAATGAAACCGCATGGACCTAAAGAATTTCGACAAAGAGGTGAGGGCTCTGGCTTTATAATCCATGAAGACGGTTATATTCTCACCAATGCTCATGTGGTAGAAAATTCAGATTCTGTTCAGGTAGCATTATCTACTGGTGGACTTTTCAAGGGAAAACTAATTGGGGTGGATAGAGTGGCAGATTTGGCTCTTATAAAAATAGATTCCCCAGACCCTCTTCCAGTGATTCCTCTTGGAAGTTCGAAAGAATTAAAACCGGGAGATTGGGTAATGGCTATTGGAAGTCCATTTGGACTCGACTTAACGGTAACGGTAGGAATAGTTAGTGCTAAAGGCCGATCGCTGGGTGCAACACCATATGATGATTTTATACAAACTGACACACCAATCAACCCTGGTAATAGCGGAGGTCCTCTTATAAATACTCAGGGTGAAGTAGTGGGTATCAATACTGCTGTTATGCAGATGGGTCAGGGACTTGGATTTTCGCTCCCCGTAGACTTAGCAAAAAAATTGGTACCCGAATTAAAAACTAATGGGAAAGTGACCCGCAGTTGGCTTGGCGTGTCAGTTCAAGACATTACTCTAGCTGATAAAGAGTCTCTAAAATTAGGTGTTGATCAGGGATCTCTCGTTAGAGAGGTGGTCGTTGATAGCCCTGCTTATAAAGCTGGGTTGAAAATGAATGATGTGATTGTAGAATTTAATGGTCACACTATAAATAACTCAAGAAAACTTCCAAAAGAGGTAGTTTATACAACTTCTGGGAAGGAAGTTTCTATAAGGCTGGTACGTGAAGGAAAAGCTAGGACAGTAGTAGTTATTCTTCAACCATTCCCAGAGCATATGATGAGTTAAATTATCAAAAAAGATGAGGTAAATTTTAAGCTTTTCCTGATATAAAAAACAATGTAAGTTAGAGTAGTTATTGAATGGCGTTTTTTCGGTGTGTTCGAAAGAGCGCCGTTCTTTTTTGTGAAAAGGTTTTTAAGAATAGATCATCGTATGAATTTTGAATCATTAAACCCTCAACAATTAGAAGCGGTTCAACATGATAAAGGGCCATTATTAGTGGTGGCTGGCGCTGGTTCGGGTAAGACGCGAGTGATTACATATCGGATTGCGAACCTAATCCAACAGGGAATGAATCCGGATAGTATTCTTGCCATTACTTTTACCAATAAGGCTGCTGGTGAAATGAAGCAGCGTGTTTTTAACATGCTTTCCAGTGAGGGATTATCCTCACCCTGGATTAGCACGTTCCACTCTTTTTGCCTTCGACTTCTTAGAAAACATATCAATGAATTAGATTACTCCAGGGGATTTATTATTTTTGATGCGAGTGACCAGTTATCTCTTATTAAACAATGTATGAAGTCAATTAATATCGAAGCGGAAGCATTTCCTCCAAAGACACTATTGAATCATATCAGCGGTTTTAAAAATGATTTTATTTTTCCAGCAGATATTGATTCAGATACTCTTCCTTTTGGGGCCAAAATGAAAGCGGCCGAAGTTTATCCTTTATACCAACATAACTTGAAAATAAGCAATGCTTTAGACTTTGACGATCTTCTGATAATGACTGTTCGCTTGCTTAAAGAATCAAAATCTGTTTTAGAGAGGTATAGCAATCAGTTTCAGCAAATTCTGGTTGATGAGTTTCAAGATACAAATGCGACACAATACAAATTGGTTTGTCTACTTGCTTCAAAGCATAACAACGTTTGTGCAGTGGGTGATGATGATCAGAGTATTTACAGGTGGCGAGGAGCTAATATAGAGAATATTTTAAACTTTGAAAAGGATTTTCCAAATACTTGTATAATTAAACTCGAAGAGAATTATCGTTCAACCCAAGTTATTCTTAAGGCCGCGGCTGGCGTGGTATCGGAAAATAGAAACCGAAAAGAAAAAACCCTTTGGACTCAGAATGAACAGGGCGCTCCAATTGTTTACTATCGGGCTGAAGATGAAAATGATGAAGCGCGTTCTGTATGCGAATTTATTGTAAAGCATAACCAGGAAGAAGGGGTTATGTTTAACAACATGGCGGTGCTCTATCGTACCAACGCACAGTCCCGCGCAATGGAGGAAGCTTTGAGGGGATCTGATATTCCTTATCGTCTGATTGGTGGATTTCGATTTTATGAACGTAAGGAAATCAAGGATATACTCGCATTTGTTCGAGTGATTATTAATCCGGCAGACTCTGTTTCGCTTCGCCGAATCATCAATGTTCCTACTCGTGGAATTGGTAAGACTTCACTCGCCAAAGTAGAAAAATTTAGTGAGGAGAAAAATATTATTTTAATGGAAGGTTTGCGTCAGGTTAGCCATTCTCGAGTTGTTGCCTCTGGAGCAAAGAACAAGATTATAAGTTTTCTGGAGATCATGGATGGGTTAAGTTCATTTTATGAGGATACTGCATTAGTTGGTTTTTTCCAAGAAGTTGTTGAGCGTACGGGTTATGGCGCTATGTTGAAAAATGAAGATACCCGTGAAAGTAGAGACCGCATGGACACATTAAACGAGCTCTATACTGCTATTCAACAATCAGAAGAGAAAGGGGAGACTTTGCAACAATTTTTAGATACTACAGCATTGGTTTCCGATGCGGATTCGATAGATGATTCCCGCGGTGTTTTGCAAATGATGACTCTTCATACATGTAAGGGGTTGGAATATGATTCAGTTTATATTATTGGATTGGAGGACGGGCTCCTACCTCATGCTAGTTCGATGTCTAATCCAGAAGAATATGAAGAGGAGAGACGATTATGTTATGTCGGTATCACTCGAGCTAAAAAACAGCTTTGCGTTAGTAATGCAAGAATGAGAAGGATTTATGGTAGTACCTTCAATTATCCACCATCCCAGTTTTTAATGGCAATTCCTTCGGATGTGATAACCAATAAGAGTCGAATGGAAGTGCCTTCTTACCAAAGGTCAATGCTGACTGAGTATGGATCCAATGAAATTCCAGCCCCCTCAGCTGTAAGTGAGAACCAAGAGACCTCTTATGCTGTTGGTACAAAGGTATTGCACCCAAAGTTTGGAGCAGGAATCATTATAAAACGAGATGGTAGTGAAGATGATTTAAAGGTAGATATCTTTTTTAAAAAGACTTATGGGAAAAAGAGAGTCGCCATAAACCATGCTAAGCTGATTATTATTTGACAGTTTTAATAAACCTATTCTTTGCCTAGCTTTTCTCGGCTTGATTAGTATTCTTGAGAAGTTTTTCAATTTGTTCTTTGCCTCCTGGGGGTAGTCTTAGGTCCAAACTAATAAATGTGTCCTTGTACTCGATTTGGACTATGACAGCATATTTTCTTATTTGTGGAATAAGATTCGCTTGCTCGTATTTAATGGTAATTTGATGAGAGGCAAGTTTTCTTTCATAGCTACTAATTATTGCATTGCGAAGTACATTAAGACCAGCTCCAGTTTTGCTAGAAATAATGATAGCTCCAGGGTTCCGTTGAAGTTCTAATTCAAGAATATCTGGGTCGTTAACTTTATCTATTTTGTTAAGAACAAGAAGTGAATCAGTGCCTTCCACTCCAAGTTCATTGATTAAGTTATTGGTAGTTTGGATTTGTAGCTTCGCGTTAGAATCACTGGTATCAACCACCCTGATCAATAGATTGGCATCTCTAACTTCATCTAGAGTACTTTTAAAAGAGGCAATGAGATCGTGAGGAAGTTTGTCGATGAGTCCAACGGTATCTGAAAGCACAACAGGGTAAGGAAAGTTTTTCTTTATTTTTCGAATGGTTGAATCTAACGTAGCAAATAATTTATTTTCTACTAGCGTTTCAGCTCCGGTTAATTGATTCATAAGAGTAGATTTTCCAGAATTTGTATAACCGACAAGTGCTACTTTATAGATATCACGTCGATTTTTTCTTTGAGTTGTTTTTTCAAGATCAATTCGCTTTAGCTTGCGGTCTAATTTTGTGATCCTATCTCGAATTAGGCGTCTATCTAATTGGATTTGAGTTTCTCCAGCATCTTTCATTCCAATACCACCTCGCTGTCTAGAAAGATGCCCCCACATTTTGGTTAATCTAGGCAAAGCATATTTTAAGCTAGCCAATTCTACTTGCGCTTTGGCTTCACGGGTACGGGCATGGTTGCCAAATATTTCTAATATGAGCCATGATCGATCAATTACCCTACATTTGAATATGCTTTCTAGGTTTCGATTTTGAGCAGGAGAGAGGTTTTCATCAAAAATAACAATATCTGCGGAAAACTGTCGAATAAGCTGAGCGACTTCTTCTACTTTTCCTTTCCGGATAAATAACTTTGGATTAATCCGTGTTAATTTTTGAGAAACTATTGAAATGACATTGTAATGTGCAGTTTCTGCCAGCCCATTTAGTTCTTTTAAGTTGTTATCTAAAGGCGAAGAACCATTGCTAAAAAATTCAATGCCAATTAAAATAGCTTTTTCCCGAATATCTTTTGTATTGCTTGAAACTTTTTTATGAGTTTTAGCTTCTCTATTCATAGTTAGTTCAAAAAATACTTTTTTTAAAATTTATATTATTAAAAAATGTCTAAGGGAATTTCGTTTATATCGATGAAAACAAATTGAAATATATATCGCTAATACTTTGATTAAACTTTTTATAATATCTATTTTACTATGATAAAATTTAAATTGATAAAAATTCATAACTTAAGGACTTTATGGCTTTACGGGTATTATTGGAAAAAACGGTTGGGGAAAACTGCTCTTCGATTGACGATGGAGAAAAGGTTCTAAATTTGATACGACCTGAGTTGATAAAAGGTTTCAACGTGGAGCTAGACTTTAAGGGTGTGAAATTGATTCTCACCCCATTTTTAAATACCTGCTTTGGTAAACTATTGGAACAGTTTGGAAGAGAGGTAACGATGACTGGTGTGAGCATGAGAAATCTTTCGGATGAACTCCTTCAACGAATTAATAATTTTATTAATAGAAAAGAAGAGGAGTTTACTCAAAGTCACGATCAAAAAATGCTCCAAGAAATGTTTGATGAAGATGGGTTGGTAGATTCTGACTTATAGGATTTATGCTTAAGTCAATATTTTTATGATCCGATCAGTATCCCAATTGGCGAATGGCTTCATAAACAACAATACTTGCGGCATTAGCTAAATTAAGAGAGCGTACTCGATCGTCATACTGAGGGATACTAAAAGTATCTTTAGAAAACTTATCGATCAATTCTTTCCCTAGGCCTTTAGTTTCACATCCAAAAATTAAGTATGATCCTTTCTCGAATTTCTTCGTATATAGGGAATTTTTGGATTTTGTCGAAAAGAAAACAGTCGAGGCGTCAGTTGGCAGGAAATTAAGAAATACCTCAAAGCTTTTGTGTCGAATTACTTGCAGATGTTTCCAGTAGTCTAGGCCCGCTCGTTTGACTCTAGAATCACTGATGTCAAATCCAAGAGGTTCAATTAAGTGTAGTGTGCTATTTGTGGCCAAACAAAGTCGCCCAATAGAACCCGTATTTGTTGGGATTTCTGGCTTGACTAAAACGATTGAAAGGTTGTGAGGCATGTTACTTGCTCCCATCTTTTATAAAAAAATAAAGGTATATTATTTAAATTGTTTCAATGCTAGAAAAATCCTGACAAGTAAAATCTTAACAAGCAAAAATGCTATATTGTTGTATTTTATTTTGACTAAAATTTAACTTTTCTAAAGAAGACCGTGAGTGATTTATCGAGAACAAATATTTTAATTATTATTCCTAAAAGTCAGTTTTGTGGGCAGGAGCTTAACGGAGTTAGAACTGTTTTGCAACAATGTGGGGCTAATGTTGTTGTATTATCTAAGTCTGGTCAAGAAGCTCGTGGTATGAACAAAGAAAAATTTCAGCCGGACGGAATGATTGTAGATTGGAATAAGCAAATTGGGGTTGGGGGAAAATATCATGCTGTTATTTTAGTAGGTGGCAGAGGAGCAAAAAAGTCTCTTTGGGACGACCCAATTGTCCCACAGATTCTTACAGATCATTACCGTTTTGGTCGTATTATTGGAGCTTTGGGATCCGCTATTGTTGTTTTAGTCAGAGCTTCTTTGGTAACAGGAGAAGTTCCTGTGCAAGGAGATGCAAATACAATAAAAGAATTGGAATGCCTTAATGCTGTCTGTGTTGATACCCCGGTGATAAGTAGGGATAATTTAGTTCTAGGGCAAGGTGCAAATTCTGTCAGTGATTTTTCTAAATCAATTATTGATTGCATAAAAGCAATGTGAGTTAAAAAAATATTCTTTGAGATTTTTTATTTTGTCTAGCGTTATTTAATGCGTAGTGATGGTTGTGTGCTGTGGAAAGGACATTTGCAAAATAAGTAATAAACTTTATTAAGTTTTATTTTCTAATTCTATTAATTTAAAGGTAACCAAGCTAAGTTGTGAGCCAACACTCGTTTAAAAGTTTTTCAGTGGCTTTGTTTCAAAAATCTTTCTACACAGCTTTTTTTAATATTTTTATTTATTTCAAAAGTCCTCTGAAAATATTGATTGCCTACGTGTTTGAAGTGGGGAGTTATCCTAAAAATATTTCTGTGCGCACACCATTAGGTTTGCAGTGTATGACTGCATTTAGTCACCATGATTTAATCACAATCATAGAATGTTTTGGAAAGTTAGATTATAAAGCCCCTAAAAGCTTCTCCGTGGTTATAGATTTTGGTTCAAATATCGGGATAAGCGCCCTTTATTTCTTAACAAGAAACAAAGGTGTGAATGTATATTTATTTGAACCGGTACCTCAAAATATTGAAAGACTTAAGCAGAATTTGAAAGGATTTGAAGAACGATATGAATTAAGAGAATGCGCTGTTGGGATTGAAGATGGGTGTCTTGATTTTGCTTGTGATGATACGGGGAGGTATGGAGGCTTGATAAAAGGGGGTGCCACACATTTTTTTCAATGGGACCCGAAAAAAATAATGGCGGTTAATGTGGTTTCGGCAAATAAGGTTTTGGACGAAATTTTGACTCAACAGAAATATGCAGATATTGTAAAGATTGATGTAGAAGGTTATGAAAATAAAATTCTTGGCTCTATTACAAGAGAGAACCTTTCTCGTATTGACCGTATCTATGCTGAAACTACGGATGGTCAAGAAATTCTAGGTTTTTCTAGCGAGAGTTATGGTGGTTTGACTCGATATTATCGTATATAGAGATTGCATGAAGTAAAGCTATGGAATTAGATTTATAAAATAACTCCTTGAGTTTAATAATTTTCTAATTAACCATTTTTGATATTGCGTTTTTTTTTATTATTTTTTTGTACAATAGATCAGTCTTGAAAACCATTTCATCGATTGAAAAGTGAGTTTTAATGCGATTATATCCATTCCTAGAAAAGAAATCGCGCTCATCTTGAGTCAAATGAAACATTTTGATTATTCCTTTGTGAAGACTTTCTGGGGAACCTGGTTCAGCGAGCACACCGAAGGTTGAATTACAAAGAATATCTTTATTTCCTGCGATTTCTGTTGCTATGGTTGGAATTCCTGAAGCGAACGCTTCCAGCATACTTATGGGAAGGCCTTCACTTAAAGATGAGGAAATATAAAAATCAAAGCATTTTAAAATTTTGACTGTATCCTGCCGGTATCCAAGAATACGAACATAATCAGTTAAATTTTCTTTATCTATTAAACTTTTTATCTTTAAGTAGTAATCATTATGCTCTTCGGGGTAACCCCCAATTATGATTAATCTCAGATCAGGAATTTCCTTAATTGCTTTAGAAAAAGCTGCTAAAAGACAGAGAATTCCCTTTTCGGGTGAAAGGCGTGCAATAGTTCCTAATATTTTATTCTTTTTCCAATTATCACTTTCAGAAAGTTTGAGCGCTTTGTTCCGTGTAATAGGAAGGCTGTTGATATGTTCGTGATCTACTCCATTATGAATGACGGTAGAGTTCTCCGTGTCCAGAAATTTTAAAACACGAGCCCTATTCTTTTCTCCGGTGCTTACGAAAATATGGTGATCTGTAAATAGGCTGAGAAGGGTCTCTACTGCTAAATGGAACCATCGAGTAGGAAATGGTATATCTTGATAATGAAAGCCATGGAAAGTATGTATTACAGGAATATTTAAAAAACTACCAATAAGTCTCCCATATAAACCAGGACCTTTGCCGTGGGTGTGAATTATATCTGGTTTTTCTTTTCGTAAAATCAAGAAAAATTTGCATGCAGTTTTTAAAGAAATAATTCTTAGAGCGAGATTGTAAGTTTTAATATTAAGCGATTTAAATTTTTCCCAATACAAACCATCTTTTAACGTACAAATAACAACTTCCCACTCATTTTGATTTAACCGTTTGATTAACTGAAAAATATGTTCAGGGCCTCCTCCCGGTGTGGTGGTTCCATTAATATGAAATATTTTTTTCATAATGGCCTATTTTGATGGCGATTAAATATTCACGTTCAAAAAAAAACTGCCTGTGTAAATTTTGCTCAAGCTTTTATATGGAAGGCCTAAAAAGATTATCGGGAAAAAAACCAACCAGGGCAATGGTTTCTTACTTATATCGGAGAGTTATAATTTTACATTTGCATTAAATCAGTTGGAGCTCAATAATAAAAAAATATTTCCAATATCTGCCCTATTTTCATAAGACCTTGTGAGTATTAAAAATATCATGCCTTGTTAGTAGATTTTGAGGTATTCATTAGCAGATAGAATTTTTTGGCCCATTCGAAGGCTTTGGTGTTAGTGCCTATGTGTTTTCGGATGAATTCTTCAGATTCCCTCTCAAAGCAGTGATAAATGAACTCGATAGGGCTTTTTTTTCGGTATTGTTTTAGATAATTTTTTAACTGGGTTTTAGTTTTAGCTTTCCCATTATCGGCGTACTTGGCTACGTAGGGAGTGAAATAGGGATATAGATTGTTGTTATGCCAATCACCGTGAAGAGTTGTCTTCATAAAGTTCCCTATTAAAAGGTCGTCGAATATTTCGTGCTTTACCGTGGTCATCAGGGACCCACGGGGGACCTCGAATGTGACACCTCTTTTAAAGCCCCTTGTTCTGAGCTCTATAGTGTTGTCTTTCCCTCCCACTCGAAAATTGACGAAATCAATAAAGTCTTTTAGGGTTTCGATGTTTTTAATGTATTGTTCAATTTTCTTTGTATCGCTCGAGTCTAAAGAGTCTTCCCAATTATCACCAAATTCTTTCGGATCAATAGACAAAGCAATATTTTTTTTTGGATTAATTTCTTCAAATTGGTTCGTTTCAAGATCGTATCTGATAAAAGCTGGGTATAGTTTGAATTCCGGCGCAAGGTGGTTGGTATAATCAGAAACGTTTGTCGTAAACTGATTCGCCCAAGAACTATCTTTTCTTTGATAGCGGTGGAAGCAACTTGAAGGGACGATAGATTTTGTTCCGTAATACCGTGACCAGAAATTGATTTGTTCTCCTACTGGTTTTTTTAAAGCTGCTTTCGGCGGAATTTTAGTTCCATCTTCCAGAAAATAATTAATCATATCGGCATCGCCATAACTGAACAATTTGAACAGAAAAGGGTCTTTAAAATTTTTAGTGATATTTTGTACAAATTTTCCCCAACCTTTGTTCGACGCATCATTTATATTCACCAGCAGCTGCCCATTAATATTAATCAGCAAAATAGAATCTTGAAAATAATCAGAAATCGTTAGGATACTGAGATTTTTAGTAAGTTTGATCCATTTCCGTTCCTCTAGGGAAGATACGTTGAACCCGAAGTTAGAAAGGTCGTCTTGAAGACGGTTGCTGATGTGGCTGGCCAGTAAAATTTTTTTATCTCGGAGTTTGTCAAGGGATTCGACACTTATATGATCTGGATGGCCGTGGGACAGCCAAATGTATTCGCACTTTTTAAGGTTTTCCCACTGTTCTTCTGGGATAGTATAGGGTAGTCCCCAACTTCCGAAATATGCAGAGCCGGTTAACCATGGATCTGTTGCGAGAATCGGCTTGCCATCGTGGCAAATTATGGTTGCGTTGCCAATTGTTTCAAAACCGATCATTAATTTAGTCTCACGTGATAAAGAGGAACAATGTTATCGCAGGTGCTTTCCTTAAAGATATGGAATCCAAAAAATTAATTCCGGTTAATCGCGCGTTGCATAGCAGAAAAATAATAATTATGCTTAGCGCGGGTTCTTTTATTTAATGAATTAACCTGTTAACGAGTAGAATTTTTTAAATATTTTTCATCTAATTGTTCGGAATATTTTTTTATATCGGTTTGTTTAGCTTTTTGATGAAAGCATCAATGCCGATGGACATTTGAAATTACCCTCAAACACTCCCCCTTTTCAAATTTAAAGTCTTTCGAGTTTCTATTTTCATGCGTTCTTGCTAGGTCGAATCGTGCAAACTCGAACAGCGGCGAACTCTCTTCTTCAGAGGAAAATAGCACTATGGAGCTTATGTTTCAACAACAGCTTTCGAAGTATATTGAGGCCCAGAAAAAGGTAGTGCCATGATGAAATAAAGAAGCATTGAGACTTCAGAGTCATAGAAATTGGTCTCAAACAAGCCCCCTGCAAGAAAAGCAAGCACCGCTGCGGAACTTCCAAAGATGGTCCAACGTTCAAAAATATTCCTTTCTAAAGCAGTAGCCTTATGGTAAAGCAATCGAAAAAAACAGAACCATATTCCCAGCCATGTAGTTAAACCTAATACCCCAGCATCAACAGCAACTTGAATAAGATTGTTGTGCATTCCTCGAAACCTTTCAACATATCCTGTTGGGTCTGGATATTGAGAGATCACCAAATCAACGCACTTAAAACCACACCCAGTCAAAGGATAATCTTTAAAAATTTTCCACCCACCCTTCCATAAAGCTACTCGCATTTCAAAAGTTGCGTCTTTTCCACTGAACATGTCGTAGATTCTTTTCTGCGTTGATACGGGGGATGCTATATACGTAATCAAAAGTATGATGGGTAATAGTAAAAGAACTTTTTTTCTCCAGAAGAAAATCAGAAATACCAAAGCTGTTAAAAACCCGAACCAAGCTTGGCGGGTGAGGGTTAATAAAAGGCAAGAAGTTATTATTACGATTGGAACCCATACCCATCGTTGTGTTTGTTTTTGAAACATGGCCCATGCTAAAGCAATTAATCCAGACAACATTAAAAGTCCAGCAAAGGTCATATAGGTACTTAGACTCCCTTCTATTCGATTCTGATAACTCCCGTCAAAATCTTCCCAATATTGATAAAGTCCCAATAAGCCGGAAAGTGTTGCAGAGGATATAAGGACAATGGATAGAGAGTTTCTTAGGTTGTTTTCTCGGATACAATTTAATACCCAGAAAAAGATAAGAAACTCCAAGAGTTTTTTTAGAGACTTAAAGCTATAGCTTACATCATAGGCGTTAGCTACTGCTACCAAGCTGGCAAGGGCAAATAATAAAATAGGAACTACCAGGGGCCAGCGCTGTTCTTTCCAAGTGTCTGCCAGGTGAGAGCGTAGCAACCAGAGTGATCCGCCAAGCCCAGCGGAGATCTGAGTGATACTGATGGAAAACATAGAAGACGCTGCAAACAAAAATAATGTAACGGTCAACATTTTATCGATAATAGGAAAACTTTGTTTCATGGGTATTTTGTGTTTGAGTAGTAACAATCTAAGAAATAAGTTTATGTTTAAAAGATAAACTTAATGCTAAAGGAAAATCCTCTTTCTATATTGATAGGAGCTCCTTTTTAAAAAAATTATATGAGGAGATAATAAATCCAACTCATTTTTTTTGTCTAAATTAGAGGTTGTGCTACCTAGCAACATCTGAAGGTTGTGATAGTTAAGCTAGATTTCTAATTAGCGGTTTAAGTTGCCTTTCGATGGGTATATTAATCCCGTTATGGTTTTAAAGAAGTAATACAAAGCTTGCCCGGGATTTCCTCCAAACTGTTGAAAAGCATCCCATCGGATCTGCAACGCCTCTAATTTCTGTTTTCTTGCGTTCTTGTGCGATTCTGATTGCTCGGACATTCGCACCACGGCCAACTCCTCTTTCAAAATTAAGGTTTTCCCAAAAGCTAGCATACGCAACCATAAGTCATAATCTTGGCTATACTTAAATCGTTCACTGTAACCTCCAGCCGTAATAAAGGTTTTTTTTCTAAATATTACTCCGCTGTGGGAAAATGGGTTAAATAAACTCATTGATTTTTTTATAGCTTGATCGGTCTCAACAAAGTCAACTATTTGCTTAGATAGTTTTTCACCGACTAACTCTAGCCAGCGAGATCCACAAAGAACTATCTCTGGGTGTTTTTCCATAAATGTGACCTGTTTTTCAAGCCTTTGGGGAGATGAGAAATCATCTGCATCTAGGCGTGCTATTAGGTCACTGTTCGATAGATTAATTCCTTTGTTGAGGGATTTGGAGATACCCAGGTTTTCCTGATGAATAATTCGAAGGCGAGGATCGGTGTATCGCTGAAGAATCCTGGCAGTGCCATCGGTGGATCCGTTATTGAGGATGATATATTCGAAATTCTGAAAGGTCTGGTTTAGGATGCTGTCTACACATTCTTCCAGATACTCTTCACCGTTATAGACGGATGTGACTACTGAAACTTGGGGCATAGGTATCTTAGAATAATTTTTCCGGGGTCAGCGGATTTATTTTAAGGTTTTCCATTGATATGGTATTTGGATCGTATCGGCAGAGAGCGATTCCATTTCTTCCGGATCATGAGACAGATCGGTACAGTTGGCAATCATGGATGTTTGATCTCCAATTCCTTGGAATCCGTACCACAGCATAGGAGGAATATGAATCAGTCTATAATTCTTGGGACGCCCGAGCTTGTATTGTACGATTTTCCCATGGGTGTTGGAGTTGGGCCTGTCATCGTAAATGACTAACCGAATCTCCCCCAGAGGAACCACTAGATTTTGGCTTTGTTTTTTGTGACGTTTCCATGCTTTGACGAGCCCAGAATATATTTCGCTAAAATAGACTTCGCCAAATTGTTTAAACAAACGAGAGTCATTCCTTAGCATGTGTAAGACCGGTCCGCACTTGTCAGCGATCTGTTTCAACGGTTGGATGATAACGCCTTCTATTTCGACTGATTCGTTTATTGGGTCCATGCAAGATTCGATTGGGTTGCCATTTCTGTATACTCTCCAATTTGCCTACTAGTATTTTTTGCAACAGAAGAGGATTCCTGACTATAAAAAGCCTGGTACCATTCTCCTGTCATGCGGATAGTTTTTGGAAATTCCAAAACAGAATTCCAGTTTAGCATTTGAAGCGCTTTGTCACAGTTGAGTTTTAATAGTGTTGATTCGGGTTTACCAGAATCTGCTTCTTGTTCAAATTTCCATTCTGCTCCTGGCCAATATTGGGCCATATCTGTAATGAGTTCACCGACCGACTGGTTAACATTTGTTGGTGGGCCAAAATTAAAAGATTGGTTTTTCACCTCAGGGTTCCCTTGGAATAATTTTTGTCCCAGAACAAGATAACCACTTAAAGGCTCAAGAACATGTTGCCAAGGTCGGGTGGCGTTTGGGTTTCTAATATTGGCTGGTTTTCCCTCTGACCACGCTCGAACGCAATCAGGAACAATCCGATCTAAAGCCCAGTCTCCTCCACCGATTACATTGCCTGCCCTAGCTGTTGCAATATTAGGTCCACTTTCCCTAAAAAAGGATTCCATATAGACTTTTGATATTAGTTCAGCGCAAGCCTTGGAGGCGCTGTAGGGGTCCTTTCCTCCTAATCGGTCGTTTTCACGGTAACCCCACAACCACTCAACATTTTCATAACACTTGTCACTGGTGATTAAAACGGACGCAATGACCGAAGGTTTACTTCGCAGACAGTCCAAAAGATTCAAAGTTCCCAAGGAGTTAGTTTCGAAAGTAGCAATGGGATTTTCGTATGATCTTCGGATAAGCGACTGAGCCGCGAGGTGGAAAACTATATCTGGACAAAATTTATCGATTGTATGTTGTAGAGAACTTTTGTTTCGCACATCACCTTCAAAATGCTCGATTTGATCGGTGAGTCGTAATACTTCAAAGTGAGATGGTTTAGTCGGGATGTTTATCGAAAAACCAGCCACGGTGGCCCCCAAGTCCAATAGCCAAGCACAGAGCCAAGATCCTTTGAAGCCAGTGTGTCCAGTAACTAGAACACGTCGACCTTTATAGGTGCTTTCAAACATAAATTATTTTTCCTGTAGTGAGTTTCAAGATTTCCAGAAGGCTTGGTTTTTTTCCCACAAGCTATTTAAGAAAACAGAATCCCGATAAGTATCCATGCACACCCAATCACCCTTATGGTGATAAACCATCAATTCACCATCCTTGGTAAGATGTTCCAACGGGCCGATTTCAAAATCGCAATTATCGTTTGCGTTAAGGTAGTTAAAGAATTTTTTCTGGAAGATAAAAAAGCCGCCATTGATCATGCCTTCTTCGATTTTTGGTTTTTCAATAAAATCCAGAACTTTTCCTTCTTCAGCTTTGATCTGCCCGTAGGAGGAACGAGGGCTGACGCCGGTTATAGTCGCTACTTTACCGTGTTTTTTGTGAAAACGGACTAAATTATCGATGTCAACGTTACTCATTCCGTCTCCATAAGTGACCATGAAATCCCCATCAATATATTTCTCAATTTTTTGGATTCGTGCTCCTTTAAGAGAGTGTTCGCCAGTATCAACCATCGTAATTTCCCAGTTCTCAGCATGGCTATTTTCGTGGATCGTAATTTTTCTATCCCGACCAAGTTTTACGGTGACATCATTGCTGTGTAACATATAATGATAAAAGTATTCCTTGATGACTTCCCCTTTATAGCCTAGGCAAAGGATGAATTGGTTGAATCCATAATGAGCATAATGTTTCATTATGTGCCAGAGGATGGGT
>JALPWY010000026.1 GCA_023271875.1 Nitrospinaceae bacterium
ATTAGAATTGTTCATTCCAAGGTTCTGATAAACTCGTTGGGCGATTTGATTATCATCCATAACATATAACCGGAGTGCTTTTACCTCTGGAATTTTTTCTGCAAGGTTTTCTATGTGTTTTAAAATGCTCTGGAAAACGCCCTGTTTCCTGTAATCAGGGTTTACATAGACACTTTGCATCCACCAAATCACCCCATTGCGCCAGTCGCTCCACTCTGATGTAACCATTGTCTGCCCGACGATTTTATTGTTTAGCTCAGCGACTAAATAGCGGCAATCGTTAAGCTCCAGTGCTTTTTCAATACCCAATCGAAGAATATCCTTATCTAGTAAAATACTTTCGGTTTCATTAGCGAGAGATAGATTATATTCGATCAAAGTTGAAACATCTGATTGACCCGCCTCACGGACAAAAATACCTGCATGTTCTCTACTTATCATTTTCTTTTTTCTCAGAGTCATCTTTTTGATTTGGAAAATGATTAGAACCGTGTTGAATTTTTAATGCGTTATAAACAAAAACTACAACTGTAACTATAAAGACAATGCCTATTCCTTTCCATATGTAATCCATAATCGTTTATTATCTAAACCCACTAACAAAACTACCTTCCCGCCTTATTTTATAGGGTCTATTGACCTTCTTCAACGGGGACTTGATTTTTTGCATTACGAATCTTATATATATAATAGGAAGGAGGTAAAAATGAAAAAACGCAAACTTTCCAAGAAATCTCCACCCAAACCAACTCCTAGAGGCTTACCGACAATGAAAGAGTTTCGAGAAGCGATGAAGGGCGTGGACTTGTGGGAGATGGACAAACCCCCCGAAGTGGTAGCACGAGGGCGCAAGATACGCCGTCCGTGGCTTACCTAATAAACTTAACAGATTCATAAGAAAGCCCCACCTTGCCTATCCTCGCCAACTGGCATAAAATAATCCGATCCTTATAAGAATAGTCCCGTTACTTACCATTCGCTTAGGTGCAACAGCTCTCATGGGCGTAGAATTCACAGGACACAATACCGATACATGGGGTACCAACTGTTGGAACTCTGTTCATGCTAGTGGGATCGTAATTAAATACTAATTTTAACAACAAGGAATTACCATGATTGCAAAAAACAAGGTCGTCAGTTTGAGCTACTGCTTGAAAGACACACAGGGTGAAGAACTCGATAGGGCAGATGCGGACAAACCAATGAAATATATTCACGGTGGGGGAACAATTGTTTCTGGTTTAGAAAATGCTCTTGACGGCTTAAAGGTAGGGGATAAAAAGGAGGTGACAGTAAAACCAGAAGAAGGTTATGGTGAAATCGTATCCGAACTTAGAATGAAGGTCGAGCGAAATAAGCTTCCCGCTGGTCAAGAGATCACTGTTGGAATGGAACTCACTGGGGAACATGGTGATGGGAAAAAATATGCGTTCACTATCGTTGAAATAAAAGGCGACGATATTTACATGGATGGCAATCACCCGTGGGCAGGAAAAACTCTTCATTTTTCCGTCGAAGTCATGGAAATCCGCGACGCGACAACTGAGGAATTAAAGCACGGTCATGTCCATGGTGAAGGCGGTCATCACCACTAAATAGGTAGGTCAAAATTATGTTTATTACAATTTTCATTATCTTTGTATTGAGTATTTTTTGTTTGACACTTTTTTACAACGAGCAAGTTGATGATGAATCGGAAAGACAGGAATTAATAGCAAGTATCGAAAATTCGAAGAGCCGATTTATACAATCAAATCGGATTCCCCCCGGTCATAGAAACATAAAAAGTAACAACTGACGAAGAGTAATTGATGATTAAAAATCTTATAATTCTATTTTTGATTTATATTATTGGTGTATTGCTTTTTGCTTCATCAAGTAATGTAGATTTGTTAAAGCAAAAAGCTGTTGAAGCAAAAGAATTTATTTGGAAGGGAACGACTTGGTTCAAGACCCAAGCGGAGGAAAGTTATCCAAAAGAAAAAAATAAGGTTGCCCCATGGGATGCACCAACTCCATTACCGTCACCGCGGTCTTTCCTCCTACCAGAGGAGATACTGGACGAACCTTTGAGTGAAAAGCCTAAAAAGTGAAAGTGGTAAGTCACCAACTGGAATTAGTAAATCTGGTTTAGTGGCTAAGTATATTGAAGATTGGTTGAAGAAGAAAGGTTACTGATGGATATAGACAGAAGTAATTATTCTTACACTTTTGAAGAATATGAAAGTGATGTTAAGTCATTGAGAAATACTTTAAGTGAAATTAAGAATATCCATCTTGTAGCTGTGTATCGTGGAAGTATTCCAGTAGTAGTTCATCTATCCAATTTATTGAATTGTGAAATGAGTATCATTAAATTAGAAATATCAAATGGAGCTACAACAAAAAAAGAAAAATTGAAAGATGAAGCTAAGTTAAATGAGACATTAAAGGAAGCAGAGGAAGTATTAGGATGGGGAATGGAAAATAAACCATTAAAAACAGACAACGCATTAGACGAACTTTTAGATATATCTAAAAAGTTGAATGAAGGTATGTATAAAAAGAGAACATCGTATAAACCTAATTCAACGATTACACCTCAGTTTCTATCTAACAATTTTAAAGAAACAGATAATTTAGCTGTTATTGAAGATATATACGATACTGGAAATACTATTGGTTTAATCCAACAGCTGATGAAAGATGAATACAGTAATCACTCTGTAAGTTATTACAGTTTATTTGGTAATAAGAATGATGTGGGGGTGGTTTATTTAAGAGAGAAAAATAAGAAATGGATTTCATTTCCTTGGGAAAGATAAGGAGTTTATAATGGCAGACTTAAAGGTTACAAAGTATCTATTGTAAGACCCTGTTGGATGGGGTGTGATCCGATGACTTAAAAGTATGATAGACACCCACTTTATAAAAGCCCCCTTTTTATACTCCCCCCCGGGGGGCCATATTAAAACAATTGGTTACGGTTTAGGCCGCAGCCAATTTTTTAGGGTTTAAAAAATATTTCTGGAGAAAGTTTTTAAATGGAGAAAATTGTGTTTAGCACATTACAAAGCCGTCGTCTGGCTACAAAACAAGGAAAATCAAAAAAGAGAATCGTAGCAAAGGACATATCTCGAGGGTCTGTAACTGACTATGTTGTTCTTTATGAGAAACAACACCGAGAACTTTTGAGCCGCCAAGTATACCCAAGTTTAGATATACCAGAAGCAGGGGGGCCCGCGAGGTCCATAGAATTATTAGACGAGGGTAAAATTCTCGGTTTCTTTGTAATAGAGCCATCTGACGAATTTGAATTGAGCACGTCTTGGCGGGTCCGTGATTTTGTGGTTACTCCACATTCTAATGTCGAAGAGGCTGGAGTCGCGTTGATAGATTTTGTCCAAAGAGAGTATAGCGATAGAGGCATCTATTGGAGGGTGGATGGTGACTTAGGAGTAAGTGATTCGGTACCTATTAAAAAATGCTTAAAGTTTACCTACTCTAGCATAACGATGCTGTGTAGAGGCTTAAAAACACAAAGCTTAGAGTCGCTGGATGAGTCGTTTAAAGTTCGTAATTACCGCAGCGAAGACTTGCATTTATTTGCGGACCTCTACCATAGAATCTTCCAAGATCTATCTCCGGCGCTTTCTAAAACAAAAATTGTTGACTGGATGAAAGTATGGACTGCTAGCCCAACCTTTGATTCAGATATATATTTCATAGCAGAGTCAAATGGCGTTCCAATTGGCATTGCAGCCGCAGAAATTGTCAACCCGAAGATGGGCTTCGCTCATCTCTTTGAAATAGGAGTCCTATCTCGCTTTACAGGCACTGGCGTTGCTGACCAACTTTTCCGACATTGTGTCAGGACTGTACTTGAGAAAGGATCCAGCAACATGACACTTAGATTTAAAGAAGATAACTTACACGCCCACTCATTTTTCCAGAGTCGCGGATTTTCTGATAGTTACAAACGAATTTACTATCAAATAATTGGAGCAAATTAATCCTCGATTTATTTCTATAACTTTTTCGCTTTTCCCAAAAATAATCTTCTTAAGAATTCTGTCCCATTTATTCATTGCGTCACGTTTTTCTTTGTCATAGCTATAACGATCATAAGTGCTGGTCGCATCTGTCTCAATATAATTGAGAATTAATTTCACAGTATCTCTGTTTATCTGATTGCCTGTCATTTGTGAACTGGCACTTCCTGGAATTTAGTGACACAACACGCAACGAACGCGACCGTAAGTCTAACTAAAATAAGGGTTAATAAACTGCACCCATGCTTTGGGAGCAGGGGGTCGGAGGTTCAAATCCTCTCGCCCCTACCATTTAAAACAATGGGTTACGGTTTAGACCGTAGCCCATTTTTTATTGTGGCTAGCACTGGGGCTAGCGTTTGAAAGAAAATACAGCAAACCACTTCCCTGCCTGTAATATAATAGAGATCGTGAAGGCCATTTCCGACATTTATAAAAAGCCGTTTGTTGCATGTATCTTATGCATCATTTATGCTGCTGGTTCGTGGGGCATAGTTTTGTTTGGATTTTAATTTTTCCTATGACCCCTTGTACGCTTGATAAAAGCGTAGTGTCTTTCTTTTGAAACTTATAAGACTAAGAGGAAGCGATGACAGTAACCATGATAGAACCATCTGGGGAAATACAAAGTTTTCTTAGTCAAAAACATAAACTTCTGATAGGCGGTAAACGCGTTGATGCAATTAATGGAGAAATTTTCGAGGTACAAAATCCCGCCAATAATTCGGTAATAGCATACGCCCCAAAAGGTGGGGAAGAAGACATTAATAGAGCAGTCCAAGCTGCGCGTGATGCTTTTGAAAATGGGCCCTGGGGAAAATTTACTGTTTCTGAACGAGGGAAGTTGTTATGGAAACTGGCTGACTTAATCGAAACACTCACTGAAGAGTTTGCACAGCTTGAAACCCTTGACAATGGGAAGCCATTAACAATTTCACGTGCAGCAGATATTCCACTCACGGTAGATCATTTCCGTTACTACGCAGGCTTAGCTACTAAGATTCATGGGGAAACATTGGATATTAGTGTCCCCTATGCACCTGGTGCCTCCTTTTTTGATTTTACACTGCGTGAGCCAATTGGGGTTATCGGACAAATTATTCCCTGGAACTTTCCACTACTCATGGCAGCTTGGAAGTTAGGCGTAGCACTTGCTGCGGGTAATTGCGTGGTTCTCAAACCAGCTGAGCAGACACCACTAACGGCACTCCGTCTTGCTGATCTTTTCGCCGAGGCTGGATTTCCTGACGGCGTAGTTAATATCGTGACAGGGTTGCCAGAAGCAGGGGCAGCA
The DNA here is from genome assembly GCA_023271875.1 of Nitrospinaceae bacterium. Lineage (GTDB taxonomy): Bacteria > Nitrospinota > Nitrospinia > Nitrospinales > VA-1 > Nitromaritima. The sequence goes on from JALPWY010000026.1 coordinate 5,326, forward strand.
CTTTCCTCTCACGGTGGAGTCGACAAGGTGGCTTTCACAGGAAGCACGGAAGTCGGACATGAAATTGTTAAAGCTTCAGCTGGGAATCTTAAACGAGTATCCTTGGAACTTGGTGGCAAATCGCCAAGCATAGTCTTCCCTGATGCCAACCTCGATGTGGCAGCGGCCGGCGTAGCTGGTGCAATTTTTTTTAACCATGGCCAGTGTTGTTGTGCCGGGTCTAGGCTTTTAGTCCACAAAAATGTTTACGACGAATTAATAGGTCGCGTGTCGGAGCAAGCTAATAAAATAAAGTTAGGACCAGGAATGCATCCAGAAACAGAGATGGGTCCCCTTGTTTCCATTGAACAAAAAAACCGAGTTTTAGATTTCATAAACTCCGGCAAAAAAGAGGGAGCAAAAATTCTAACGGGTGGTGATTCACCCAGCGGAGATATGTCATCAGGTTGCTACGTTAATCCAACCGTTTTCGAGAAAATCCAACCTAATATGGAAATTGTTCAGGCGGAAATCTTTGGCCCGGTTTTAGTAGCAGCGCCATTTGAAGATTTAGACGAGATTATCACGCGTAGCAATGACACCAATTACGGGTTAGCGGCCAGCGTGTGGACAAATGACATCAATAAGGCCCATAAGGTTGCTCGAGGATTAAAAGCTGGCACTGTATGGGTAAACTGTCACAACATTTTCGATGCTAATGCTCCCTTCGGAGGTTACAAGCAAAGCGGCTACGGCCGAGAAATGGGTGTTCACGCACTTGAGAGCTATACCCAAATTAAAAACGTGATCATTCAGCTTCATTAAAGTAGTTTTATAGTTCAAGAATCAATGTGATCTAGTTTGGGACAAGGGGACGGAGGTTCAATTCTGCCCGCTGGCTCCATATAATGTAAATATAAAGGAGAACGCAGTGAAAAACATTCTATTTACATTGGTTATTTTTTATTCTTTATGTTTAACGGCCTTAGCTCAAGCTGATATTCGTGCTCATGAGATCGAGTACAAACATAACGGAACAAAATTAAAAGGCTATCTCGCATATGACGATACGATGCAAGGGAAACGTCCGGGGATTTTAGTTGTTCATGAATGGTGGGGACACAATCTGCATGCACGGGAACGAGCACGTATGCTAGCTGAAGATGGGTACACTGCTTTGGCGGTTGATATGTATGGTAACGGAAAAACAGCCGATCATCCAAAAAAAGCAGGGGAATTAATGAATGCTGCCTTCCAAGATTGGGAGACATCTCAGTCTCGGTTCAACAAAGCAAAAAAAATTTTACAGGCTCAAGAGACAGTCGACTCAACAAGGATTGGAGCCATTGGGTTCTGTTTTGGCGGTGCAGTGTCCATTCGTGTAGCAAGAAGTGGGGCTGACTTGGATGGAGTAGTCGCTTTCCACAGTTCTTTGCCACTGGAACCCCCGATCATCAAAGGCAATATTAAGGCCTCCATTTTGGTTATCAACGGTTCCGAGGACTCTTTTTTGAAACCAGAATCTGTAGGTTTATTCTCCAAAGAAATGGTGGCAGGAAATGTAGATTTTTCTTATTTGAGCTTAACAGGAATCAAACACAGCTTCACGAACAAACAAGCAGATGAGTTTAGCAAAAAATTTAATATCCCTAACCTCGAATACAACAAACAGGCAGACGAAAGATCGTGGTCCGAAATGCGGCGATTTTTTAACCGTGTTTTTAATTAAGTTTGAGGGGAACAAATTGTAAATAAGGATTCTTGGATTGCATTGATAACAGCTAGCATTATAACTATGGTAGTAGCAGCACCACTTTACTATTCCAGTGGGTCGAAAGCTAAAATTTTAGAAGGTTCAGAGACAAAAGCGATAGAGCAGATGATGAGAACAGATCAAATTTCTGGAAGCACTACTGAATCAACTAATCCATTATAGTTTCTAGGCCAAATTTGTGCCAATTACTTTAACCGAAGAAGAAGCATGGCATATTATTTTATATATCAGGACATTTACTAAATTAAGAGACTAAACTTTAAAAATTTCTTTGGGAGCAGGGGGTCGGAGGTTTAAATCCTCTCGCCCCGACCATTTAAAATAATGGGTTACGGTTTAGGTCGTAGCCCATTTTTTGTTTGGGGTGGCAGTGGTCGATGGGAATGCTTGTGCAAACGGGACTAGTATATTTCAGCCACTATCCTTAACGGTGCTCCGCTACCTTGTCCGATTTTCATTGGAAGGGCGATGACCCTGAATCCTTTAGCCGGTAACTTTGAAAGGTTGGCAACGTTTTCAAATCCTGGAACATTAGCTGTTCCAAAAATCTGATGCGCTCGGAAATCTTCAGATTGTCCATAGTCCAAACTGGCCGTGTCTAATCCTACACTAGCGACTAGACGCTCCTTTGTAAGAAAGTGTGCCGCATCTTCAGCAAATCCCGGAAAGTGGAGATTTTTAGCATCTCCTTTGGCATCGGTTCCTAAATACTTTTTCTTATCTGGCCAGTACTGTTCCCACCCTGTTAGAAGGAGAACAATAGAATGTTCGGGAATCTTTCCATGTTGTTGTTCCCAGTCGACGAAATCGGATTTCCCCACACGATAATCGGGATTGTTCTTAGTTTTAGACCTCACGTCTACAACGACTCCCGCAGCAATGAGTTTTTCCAAAGGGACTTGATCTATTCTCCATCTTCCTTCAGAAAAATGCGCTGGCGCATCCATGTGAGTTCCACCATGTTCTGCTGTGGAGAAGTTGTTTGCTTCATACCAATATCCACCTTTAGTTTTGCCCCGATGAACAATTTCCATTTCGAACGATTTGCTAGTAGGCCAGTATATGGTGGTTTGGTTAAATGAGTGTGTCAAATCCACTAAGTGTAATGCTTTTACAGGTTCGGGAAAAACTACTGAAACAAAAGCTAGATAAAGGAGACTAGAACAAATACATATGCTGTAATGCTTTGTGATAGCTTTAACTCGGGATATGCTTTTCCTTTTCGGTTGGTTTTGCACCATATTACCCCCATATTGTTCCGTTATAAAACGATGATTGAGAAATCAGCAGATCTATATTTAGGAGTGTTGGAGATGAAAAGTTCTTACCTACACACCCCAGTTACAAGTTAACTTATATTAAGGCAAGTATGTTTGCTGTGCCCATGTATGTAGACCAGTGTATTTTGATTCAGAGACATTGGTAATATCAGAGTGAGCTCTTTACTAATAGGATCCTGTCAATAATAGTTATTTTGGGGGGGCATTTCTTCTCTGTAAGAGAAACCAAGGAGCTGTCCATAAGTTGAAACATGATCTTTGAGCTACAAGAATAGGTGGTTCTAAAAGCTTTACCAAGCTAAAACAAGAAAAAGTCGACACTTAACCTAGTTGTGGTACTAGCATGTTTTTTTTGGTGATTGTAACGTTTATTGATTTGAAAGAGGGAGTTCGTGACTTGTTGTCATACTCTCTTGGTACCAAGATGTTAGCTTCCGGATAATACATCATCACGTTCCCCGCTTTAATCGGGTACTCCACTACCTCTTGGTTGTCTAGGATGCCAGTTGCATTTTTTACTGTAACACGTTCTCCTTCCTGAATACTTAGTGAATGAATGTCCTCGGCATTCATGAAAATGACGTCACGGGATTTTACTCCTCGGTATCGGTCTTCTTTGTCATACACAACAGTATTGAATTGCCCTTCTGATCTTACAGTCATAAGTTTGCAGGTGAATTCCGCACTTTTTTTAATGGATAATTGAGGCATAGAGCACACAGCAAAAGTTGCCCGTCCATCGGTTGTTGGAAACTCTGGCGAATGCAAAATTCGTCCAGTTATATGAAATTCCTCTTTTGTTTGGTCAATCATTCCTATTTTCTCAAAACCGGGAACAATTTTTCCAATTAGATCTCTGACGTTTGTGTTTGGTTGGAACTCTTTCCATTTGATAGGGCTTTCTTTCAATGCTCGTGCTGCGATATCTGAGATAATATATCCCTCGCTTCGAGGACCAAAGTGTCGTCCCTTTCCACCATCACTTAAACGAATATAGTTAAACATACTCTCCTGTGTGGTTTTTTGTGGTTCTTCATCCCTCGCAAGAACAGGCAGAACGATTGTTGCTTTTCCACGTCCTCGAAAGTGTCCTTGGTTGAGAGTAGTGTTCATGTATAAGATAAAATCTATCCTACTTAGTGCTTCCTCAGAAAAACTGGAATCTGGGTTTGATCCAAATAGGTTTCCACCAAGGCACCAGGCAAAATTAAAATTTCCCTGATGCGCAAACTCCATACAACTCAGTGTGTCCAGACCCTTGTTTGTTGGAAGTGAAACGTTGAGTTGTTTTTCCAGATTATCAAAAATGACTTGTTTTAATTTTGGAGTGAATCCTACCGAACCAATTCCTTGAACATTGCTGTGACCACGCAATGGGAGTAGTCCTGCATGTTTTTTGCCTACCATTCCGCGAAGTAGTGCTAGGTTGACAACTTCCTGAATATTGTCGACTCCATGAGCATGATGGGTTAGGCCCATGGCCCAAGCGAAAACCACATTTTTCGCTTGGGCATATTTGCTTGCAATAGTTTCAATTGTTGCTCGTGTAATTCCCGACACCTTTTCTATTGATTCCCAGGTTGTTGCGTGAATTGATTCTCTGAAAACTTCAAAATTATTGGTATGGTTCGAGATGTAGTCTAGATCGATAGTTCCTGAATTTATGGTTTCTATCTGAAAAAGTCCTTTTGCTATACCTTTAAATAATGCAATATCACCCCCAATGTTTGGTTGAATATAACTACTTGCGATGTCTGATCCTAAAAGTAAGCTTCTAAGATCAGATGGAACACTGAATCGTTCGAGTCCTCGTTCACGCGCTGGATTAATAACGATGACCTGGCCGCCACGGCGGCGAGTTTCCATTAATATGCGCATGAAACGTGGATGGTTACTGGCTGGATTGGCACCGATTAAAAAAATAAGATCGGCGTTATCTAGATCTTCAAGCTGGATCGTTGCGGTACTGGTTCCAAGGGTATTTGACATACCTACACCTGATGCTTGGTGGCAATAGTAGGAACAGTTGTTGACATTGTTTGTTCCGAAAATACGTGCGAACAACTGAAGCAGAAACGCGGCTTCATTGGAAGACCTTCCGCTTGCATAAAAAAATGAATTTTCAGGTTCAGTTGATTTTAGTTGATCAGCAATTCTTTCAAGCGCGTATTCCCATGAGATTTCTTTGTAATACGAGCTTTCGGGTTCGCATAACATTGGGTTGACGAGTCGACCCGCCCGTTCTAATTGGAAAGCACTCCAAGTACTAAGAGCGGGGATGTTATTTTGTTTAAAAAATTTAGAAGGAATGGCTTTCTGCATGTCAGAAGCCTGTGCTACAACAGATTTGTTGCATACTGCTGGGAAATGACCTTTTTCGTCACGCAAGCCTCCTTTTTGCCCTCCCATGCCTAGTGCACAGCTTTTGCATGTGTTACGGGTAAGGAGAGCTTGCATCATCGGCCCAAGTCCGCCCGCTCTTAATGATTTTAGAAGTGAATAGGAGATTGCTCCCCATCCACCCGCATTGCGGGGCCGTTTATATCTCATAACTGTGTCCAATTAATATATAACGCACAGTATCACTTATGAACAGTCTAGATAAAAGTTTTTTCAAAAAGGAAAGGAATCTCAGGCGGATCCAACCTCAATGTGGCCGGGTTATCTTGGTAGTCAGTTCATTTGTTTAACGATGTCCTCCATCTCATTCCGGGTGAAGGCGCGGGAGGTCGAGGTAGTGAGGAATCCGAGGGATCCCGCCTGTAACAGGAGGGCCGTTACTGTTTGATCATTTTCCGCTTCGGCAATACAGAAAACATCATGTTCTCCTAGAAGCCACATGATTTCAGCAATCTCCACGCCTTTTCCTTTGGCCATTTCCTCGAACCGTTCGCTGCGTTTGACCGTTTCCTTGACGTTTTTGATTCCCTGATCCGTGAACTTTCCCAAAATGTGATACTTCGCCATGGTCTTTGTCCTCCCTAGATTAGTTAAATTGAATACAGAAAATATATTCCCTTGCTGAAAGCAAGTCGTCGAGCTAATAAATCTTCGGAACGGTACAGGATTGAACAGCAAAAGGAATGGCTAACACTAAAACTACTACTAACAGGCTCCGGCTTCATAATCCAACAACTCTATAAATCAAAACATAATATTTTTCTCAAATTCGTTTTGCGATTTAACTTTCAAGATATTTAATATTATCAATAATTTCCTGCCTGCTCCTTTCATCATTTTCCAATGCTAGTTCGGCTTTTACCAAGTGATTCATCTCTCTGTATTCAGAAATGATGACTTGTCTGAGTCCGGAAATTACCGTCCTGGTCGAGGGTCAAGAGTACTCCGCGCAAGTTATCGTCGCAGTCATAGAAGAAGGGAAGGATTATAGGGGCAAACGGTTCAATTGCGTTAGATGGTTATACAGTCCACTTGGCTTTATCCATCTTTTGTTCCCTCAAACTAGCTTCATCTGCCCTGTTATACGTTTTGTTGCAGCTAACACAGAACCTAGCATCGTTATATAAAGACAGGAATGTGTTGGTTGATTGACAGCGAGGACAATTTGTAAATCTTGGTTTTAACTCTGATTTTTTTTGTAATCTTTCCCATGTATCAAACATCGTTAATCCCTTGATGATTTTTATTTTTATATTCCCTTATCGATATAATTTGTAATATCTAAAGGGAAGGTAACGAAATAGTTTAAGGTACTTGGTCAACTTGACCCACTGAGGGTCGAAGCGGGCGAAAAACAGCTAGGTTTTTGATGAGAGAAGTAGTCAACGGTTATACCAACTATTAAAAACAAGATCATTCGATTCTTCTTGTTCGTGTTTAATACTGTCCCACTTCTTTCTCATCATCTTAATTTTATATTCGTAATAAATCTTATGTGCTAAATAAAAAACGAGAAACCAAAAGATAATTACCAGTGCTTCAAACATTATTTTTCTCCTTCTAAAAATTATAGTTTTTTTTCTATACACCTTGTAAAGCATAAGGCGTGCCGAAATCAGGGTAGATGACAAATTGATGACAAAAGTATTTATTGGTAACGGTTTATGAAGTTTTCCCTAGAAGGGAAATTGCTTAAGGGGTTGAGACAATATCGCAAATTGATACAGGATTCTCATTGATGAAACAGACGGGGGTTAGTTCACTCTTGGGGCGGTTTAGGTATGATAGAAAAACTAACTGCCGCAATACCCAAAATCACTAATAGGTTTATGTCTAATATTTTATGCGTATCTAATTTAATTTCAAATTATACGGATTAAAAAACAGGTTTGGGAATAGAGGAAAGGTTGTCCCACCAATGACCCCATTTCCCCGATCTAATATAATTTTTAAAGCTGGGATAGGAGTGGTAATAAGCCGAATAGGCACCAGAAACCCCTTCTTGCGCCTCAACTTTTACCCATGTTTCTGGAATGAAAGCTTCAAGGTCATCAATTGAAACGGTTTTATTATCCTGCTTAATTATAATTAAGAATCCTTGTTTTGTAGTAAAATCTTCAGTTCCAAACAATGTAATAGTTGACATCGAAGGTCCTTTTAAACTAACCGCATAATAGCCATCTTGATCATAAAGCGAAAAGTCAGACAAGCTGGATCGATTTTCTCCTTCCTTGAAGGTGACAAAATCACCACACCATCCGCATTTACCCGATAAAAATTCGTCGAATTTCCAGAGCCAAAGTTCAGCCTTCTGAGTAGCCATTACTGGTGTGGCAAGAAAAAATAAGACAGTCAGAAACACCAAACAACAGTGAGATTTTTTCACTATGATTTTTTTCATAACTCCCCTTCGGGAGCAGGGGGTCGGAGGTTCAAACTCTCTCGCCCCGACCATTTAAAACAATGGGTTACGGTTTAGGCTGGAGCCCATTTTTTGTTGTGGGTAACACCATGGGTAACAAATGAAGCTCAAATCGCGTTCCCCCCTCCTCCCCTAACTGTAATAGAATAGTTCCGTTGCGTACCATATATGCTAAATACGAAAAGTTTGATTAATTCACCAACTTAAGAATGAAACTGAAAAATTCTATTATTATACTTTCAATTATCTGTTTCCTGAATTTGAATTGTACCCTTAAAAAAAATTCGATTGTTATTGATTCTTCGCAAGATTCAGGAATAAATGAAGTAATTTGTTCTTACCCTTTTACCCCCTCAAACAATCTTGTTCTTTTGCTATTTTACAAAGATGCAATGCGCTATCTTACTCATAGTGGTGATATTTGCCGATACTCATTTGCCAGGAAATTGAAAAAAGAAGTGCAATCATCTTTCTTTCTTCCTCAAGGATGTATCACGGCAACAATTGATGATATTAATGACGCTCTTTATCATCCTGCAGAGTTGCTCAAAAGATTAAATTATTAAAATGGATAAGTTTACAAAGGCTGTTTTTACTTTTCATGGATTTTAGAACTTTTAAGATTAAACATTTTGTCACTTTTAGCTTATTTATTTTTATTACAGGATGCCCTCAAGTGAAAATTTTTCCTCAAATAAAAATGCCCGGAGAATCGTATTCTCAAAAATTCAAAGAATTAAATAAAGAAGAGCGCGTAATCCTTCAAAGTCTTAAAAACCATATTGGATTTTTGGCAGGTACCCTTGGCGAGCGTAATATGTTCGTTCCAAAAAACCTGAAAAGTGCCACAGCTTATATTGATAAAAGTTTCCGTGCCCAGGGTCACAAAGTAAGCTCCCATGAATACATCCTTCAAAAGGGGCTCTCGCGACATACAATCGTAATGGACTTTTTCCGAGGTATCTTCCCGTCAAATTTCCCGGCAGGTTCCAAAGAACCTGTAGCTACAAATATCGAGGTAGAAGTTCCGGGGAATGTTTACAGGGATGAAATCATTTTAGTGGGTGCTCATTACGATTCTGTCATCGGGTCGCCTGGCGCAAACGATAACGCCACAGGTACGGCGGGTTTGTTGGAAATCGGAAATTTGTTATCTGGAAAAAAACTAAAAAGGACAATCCGACTGGTCGCTTTTGTCAACGAAGAACCACCTTTTTTTGCCACAAAAAATATGGGCAGTTATGTTTACGCGCAACGAAGTCGAGAAAGAGGAGAAAATATTCAAGGAATGATTTCGTTAGAAATGCTAGGCTACTATTCCACGCAAAAGGGAAGTCAAAAGTATCCCTTCCCTCTTGGACTGTTCAAATCCGACACGGGTAATTTCATTGCTTTTGTCTCCAATCTTAGTTCCAAAACTTTGTTGAACGTTTTTATAAAACGATTCAGAAACCTTGTGGAGTTTCCTTCGGATGGGGTGGCGTTTCCTCAAATCATCCCTGGAATCAGCTGGTCCGATCATCGGTCATTTTGGAAATTTGATTATCCCGCCATCATGGTGACCGATACGGCTTTTTTCCGGTACCCTTATTACCATTCCCGGGAAGATACTCCTGATAAAATCTGTTACGATCATATGGCGAGGGTGGTTTCAGGCTTATCAAAGGTCATTGAGGATTTGGCTAATGAACCCTCCTTACCGACACTTTAATATATTTTGATTATAAAATATTTGTCAGACACGATTTTTTAGATGTTGCTTGAAAAAACACTGTGCCAATTTTGCGCCAATCTGATAGTCACTTCTTGGCATTTATTGACACAACGCGCAACGAGCGTCTCCGCAAGTCTAATCAAAATAAAGGTTAATAAATAGAACAACCGATTCATAATCAGTAGCTAGACCTATTTAAATGAACAGTAAAGAGTAGGTTTTCTCTTGCCGGGTTTCATGGTTTACGGTTTCCAGCGATTTTTCTGGATCAATCTTTTGAATCCGGGCATGGATTTTGAGACCGGATTCAGCCATGTCCCAACAAGTTCGCTTTTCCATATCTTTCCACTCTCATCTCCGGGAGGAAGAAATTTATATCGGTACATTTTGATTCTTATGTTCTTGGGCGGCTGCTCCGGAAACGGGTTGTTCGCCAGAAGACCTAAAGCCCCCGCATCGTTATGAAGAAGTTTCCATATTAGATGAAAAATCCAAGGATGCTGTTGTGGAACACTCATGGCAGCAAACCAGATTTGCCAGTCTAATCGATAATGATAAGGCGAAATTAATGGGAGAGGTCTGTCTGTAGCCCCTGGTTTGGCTTTGAACTCGTAAGACCTCCAGCTGGTATGGGTATCAACCGGTTCATCGGTTGTTCCTTCTATAATCAGTTCATGCCTTTTCTTACCAATTGCCCCGAATAGGCCGTACGTATTGACTATGTGCAACCTATCGAAAGAAGTATTCATGATCTGGCGCGGAGACAAAATGTTCTGAACGACTGGAATGCTTAACAACAATACCAAGATCGTTAGTGCGTAGGACATTCGAATGGGCCAAAAGTCAGGTTTTGAGTTTTGCTCAGCTTGCTCAGCTTTCTGCGTAATGAATCGGGGCAGAACGTGACGAAGGAGGCTGTCATCGAAGCACCCAACCGTGGCTGTGAGGGTCAGCCAGTTGATGAAAGACAGATTGCCACCCAGAATAAGTAGAATTTGAAAAAACACTAGCATCAATCCCGCCAGGTGACGGGCGAGACGAGGGCCGAAAACAAAGAACGGAACAACCAACTCAGTGAGATGATTCCATATAACCTCGAGTTTATGAAACCAGACAGGCATGAAATGAAACCATGGACTTAAAGGATTAGGCAGTGGCTGGGTTTCATAGTGATATATCATGCAGGTTAGATCCTGCCAGCAATCATCACCCCGAATTTTAATCATTCCCGCTCCTGTATAGATACGGAAGGTTAGCCACCGCAAAAGCCAGAAAACCGGAGCGGGGGGAGGTGACCGTGGAAAGGGTCGTAAGTCTACCAGCGGACAAATGAAAATTCCTAGAAAACCCGTTTCAAGCAGTTGAGTCTCCCAGCCAAATCCGTACCAGATCTGACCGATGTGAAGGAAGGACATGTAAAGAAACCAGAGGATAAGAAGTATTGGAACATTAGCAAACCCGATTAAAACCACAAAGGATAGTATGGTTCCGACCCAGGCGCATATAATCAGCATCCTGTCTGACAGATGAAACCAGAACAGAGTCGGGATTTTGAGGAAGGCGGCAAAAATTGTTTCGTATCTTGGCCCCAAGATATCGATAAGGTTTTTTGCCGGAAGCAATCCGTTTTCGCCAATCAGGGGTAACCCCTGGTTTACGAGGATCAGGAACGCAATGAAATACATTCCCCCTAAAAATCTTAAGAAGATGAAACGGGTGAGCCAATATTTAGATGGTGCCGGCGAACCGAAGTCCAGGAAGCGTAATCTCTCTAGCAGCGCTTTTGCCATTAGGGGCACTGCGTACGAATTTGTTGGAGGTTATTGCAAAAAATTTTCATTTTAATCCGACTCAATACTTATAAATAGTTTATGCTCAAAGCATGAAACCCATACTTATATATGATGGAAATTGCAGATTCTGTCTCTATTGGATCGACATCTGGAAAAATCAAACCGAAGACCGCGTCGAATATGCCCCTTATCAATCCGTCAGCAACCAATTCCCCCAAATATCTTTAGATCAATTTGAACGGTCGGTTCAACTGGTTAAGCCGGATAGAGAAATCACAGAAGGCGCAAAAGCTGTGCTTGAAACCCTAGCATACAATCCAGGTTTGGCATGGCTTTTGAGAACTTACCAGAATTTTCCACTCTTCGCCAAAACTGCCGAAACGATTTATTATTTTGTTGCCAAGCATCGAAGCGCTCTATCTTCAGTTTTAAGTTGGATTGGCAAGGGAAATTAAAAACTTTAAAACCATTCATAGCCGTTTCCAAACCATCCTAAACAAGAAAGGCTACCCAAAAAACTATTTAGAGAAATGCCTACCAAATGCTTAGACGGATAGCCCAATATATTAGCAAACTATCACCAGGCGGGCATCAAATCCAAAAACATCAAAACAAGTGAAAAATGGTAAAAACATTCAAAACACCGAACCAACAATCAAAAATCTTTTTACCCTCCCCCCGCTTCATGTTTATCACTTTTATGTTCATAAAAGAGCTAATTTAATCAGAAGTTTTCTTTTTTATTACCATCGTTCTTTTTTTCTTTTGGCTTGGGAAAGTTTTTAGAACTACCCAACCTTTTGCTAGGGAAAACAGTAACCCTATAAATATAACAATAAAAAACTCTCCATAAAGTATTTAAATTTTGGTGACCATAGTTGTCTTATTTTAAACCATGGACGAAACCTTCTTTAGTTTTTGAACTGAGGAAGTATTCTCTAAAGGTTTTTTATGTTACCGCGCCTAGGTGTGGACCCCAGTTTTTGGCTAGTTGCTGGCCAATTTTTTTTAGCCGATTGGCTTCAAGTGGGGTAATTGGTTTGAAAGTTTTCGCTCGTTTAATATTCTGATGCAGTTCGACTCGGGTCGCCATGCCGATCGCTGTCGATGCGATACCAGGAATGCTCAGTGCATACCGAAACGCAAGGTCATGGTACTCTGCGGACATGATACTGTGGCTCAACTTTATGTTTTCGGTTTTATCCTCTCCACCGAAGATCTTCATGGCAATCAATCCCATCTTCAATCTTGACGCTAAGGGCCAAACTGTTTCTTCGAAGTTGTAGGTGTGGCGGTCGACAAAGTTCACCGCGTTGAGCAGAACGTCCGCCTGAAAATTTCTAAGAGCTTTCACGAACCGGGCTGGCCGGTTATGTCCTGAGAAGCCGATAAACCTTGCTAATCCATTAGTCTTTGCTTTCATCATGGTTTCGTAGCACCCTCGCCGACCGAACACGGTTTTGAAATCCATTTTATTCGAACCGATACTATGTACGAAAACGAGGTCAACATAATCGGTCTGAAGCTCGCGAAGGTTTTGCTGAAGGAGCTTGAGCGCGGCGTCACCTTCCGCTTCCCAGCATTTTGTAACCAGAAATATTTCCTTACGCCGATGTTTAAGTAAGTAGCCTAAGTGATTCTGCGCCCTGCCGTATCCAGCGAAGGAAGGTGCGGTATCGAAATAGGTGACCCCCATATCAAGGGCTTCTGAGTAGAGATCGATGGCTTTTTTCAGATTCAATCGGTTCCCAGAGGGTGCCGTACCAAAGCCGAGGATAGAAATGCGTTCACCTGTTTTCCCGAGTGGTCGAGTCGGTACCATATTCAATTTCCTTTATCCATCCTGCTCTGGTTGCTAGTACGTTACTCATTATATGTTAATTCAGCGACGCAGGTAATAGCAGGGTAAGCGTTAGAAGCCATTTTGATTATCTTTGCGGATACGATTGACCAACCGTGTTCGAGGCGAATGAGTTCGGGAATTCGATCTCGGGGGTAAGGGTAGAGAGATTAGCATAAAAACACTATGCCAATTTTATACCAATCAGATAGGCACTTCTTGGCATTTAGTGATACAACGCGCAACGAGCGTCACCGTAAGTCTAACTAAAATAAGGGTTAATAAACTGCGCCCATGCTTTGGGAGCAGGGGGTCGGAGGTTCAAATCCTCTCGCCCCGACGATTTAAAACAATGGATTACGGTTTAGGCCGTAGCCCATTTTTGCCTTTGGCTAGCACTGGGGCCAGCGTTTGACAAGGCTTTTTAAATTTTTTTGTTTCAGATTTTCTTTTATGAATGGAGCCTTCCAATTCTTTTTCAAACTCATCTTCATGAGCTTTGTCAACCCTGCTTATTTTTGTTGTCCAGTGATTTAAACCTTTGACTCCGTGAACATTTCGATAATCAGAGGGTAGTACTGTCCTCAGATAACTTTGAAGAACTGAGCCGTGCGATTGTCTTTGTATTGTTTTAGTTATATTAAACATAATTATTTGGACTTGGTGAGGAATATTCCTAAACTAAAGATGTTCAATTTTACTACGGAGGTCATTATGGGAGCTGAGAGTCCACCTAACAATTGAATGTATTAAGACATTTTCCCTTTAGATATAGAACCATTATATCGATAAGGAAGTATGGCTAAAACAACAAGCAAGTTTCAAGACCCAAGACAATTTCTAACACCAATGGACGAAGAACATTTCCACAAAAACCGCAGGTCAGCCATTGACTATTATGGGAAAGATTATATGGATAAACTCCTCAAGGTCACTGGGGGTAGAGTTCTTCATAATTATGTTAGGCCTCGTTTCACCCTTCCTAGAAAGTATAGAAGATAGTGAAATTACAACTTTAAATTCTCCCCTTTGCCTTTAACATTTAAAATTCCACCGCACGTTTAAATAGTATTGGAAACGTGGTACAGTGTGTGTCATGAATTTATCCTTAGTAATTGAAAGTAATGCCTCTCTAAACTCACAAGATTCACCGTGCCAAACCTATGGATGTCGGCATCGGACTCCACATAACTGTGCAAAGAACTCAATGGAAAATATCTGTGCCTTTGTTACAGCCGATAATATTTGTTTAAAACCCCCATCAGGTTGGGCGAGGCAATATGAAAAGTTATTGAAGATGGTTGAAAACAAAACATACAAGGATGAAGAGCCATGACCAAAACAGACCTAATTACATTAATGGTTAACATCTACCTACCAAGACCTTAACTTTTTTAACAAGACCTTAACAACTTTCAACATTTCTCAACATCTTTCATCTTGTCTAACTTGTGTTTCATATTAAAACAATGGGCTACGGTTTAGGCCGTAGCCCATTTTTTGTTGTGGGTAACACTATGGGTGCCAAATGAATATTTTTTAAATAAAGCTCAAATTGTTTCAAAATCTTGGGACAAACAAATACAAGTTTCCTCTCATACTTACCCTTAATTTCCTCAATGTCTTTCCTTTGTTATTAGATGAATAAAATAATACTTTGAATTTACCTATTCCATTTCCCCAATACGGGCACCAATATAAAACAGAGAATACGCAATCATATACAATCCACCTACAGCAGAAATAAGAATAACCTTCAAATATGTTTCGCTCATAACGCCCCTTTATTTAAACCCACTAACAAAAATACCTTTACTATTAAATTCGCTCCTTGTTTTTTCGATCCCAATTAGATTTTATCAGCTTATCGATACTATCAATTAGTTGAAGTCTATCCTCTTCTTCTTTACCAAGAGGAAAATGCTTTATCAAGTTTTTGAATTGGTAGTACTTGTAACGTATATGATAAAAAATCTTTATAGAAATTCGTTTCACTTGCACCATCAATACCTCCATTCAAAAAAAATAATTTTTTTATAGTCCCTCCTTTTATTTTTTCAAATCAATAGCTTTGTCTAAATTCTTTATAATATTTTTTAATCGTTCCTCAGATTCTTTCTTATTGTCTACCTCCAATTTATCCAATCTAATAAGGTTCTCATATATTTTTTCTCTCTCTTTCATATAGATTGTTAAACTATCAAAACACGCCAATCTTTTTTTATCGTATTTGGTATCTGAACACTTTTTATGCTTTTGAGAAATTACTACTACTTCCTTAATCACTACCATTCTATTGGCAAAGTCAAGAGCTTCTGTTTTCCCCTGCATCAAACCTAATAAGAAAACCACGGCTATAATATATTTACTCACAACGCCCCTTTACTGATTAATTGACACCCCGACATGGACTATGATTAAAGAAAAAGATGCCAATGCTATACCGATAAACATCAATATCCAGAAAAGAAGCTTATTGTTCACTTTCCTTGTTCATAATAGTTGACCCCCTTTATTTAAACCTACTAACAAATCCTTCATGCCTTCTTTGTTTAAAGGTGTTAAGACATTTCCTCTTTAGTTATGAACCATTATATCGATAAGAACGTATGAATAACCAAACAAATAAACCTCTTTACAAAAACCGCAGATCAGCCTTTGACTATTATTTTGTTTTAATATTTGCTTTAGCTCTCTTAGTTACTTTATTTGCTATGTGGAGATTTGAATAGGTCAAAATTATGTTTATTACATTTTTAATTATCTTTGTATTGAGTATTTGTTATTTGACATATTTTTACTACGAGGATACTGAATGTGAGGCGGAAAGACAGGCATTAATAGCAAGTATCGAAAAACTGAGAACAAAGCCGCGTGGTACTTTTACCAAAGATAATAATCCTCAAAATCCACCAAAAAAGCGTGGGCGACCTAAAAAATATTAGCTGCCAGAGGTATAATGCAAATAAAAATTTTAGGTGAATACCAAAGATGCAAAAGCCCGAGCTTTTACGAATCAAAAGTTACCTTGACTCGATAGTGGGAGAAAGAAATCCTTTTAGCTCTCCCGATCAACTTAAGCGTTGCGGCGATTATATTGCCGATCAGTTTCGTCGCTTTCAACTGACAGTTAGTAGCGAACCAGTTCCTTTCGAGGCCGGGTCATCGGACAATATCTTGGGATATCAAATGGGAACCGAAAGTGACCTCGACCCATTTGTCCTCGCTGCGCATTACGATACCGTCGAAGGTTCGCCTGGGGCTGACGACAACGCCAGCGCCGTGGCCACTTTGTTGGAAATAGCTTATTGCCTGCAACCTGTTTCCCTAAAAACACCCTTAGTATTCGCCGCGTTCACTTTAGAAGAATACGGTTTTGTTGGAAGCCATCATCACATACTCGAGGCAAAAAAAAATAATAAAGGATTCAACGGAATGATCTCTTTAGAAATGGTAGGCTACCGGGACAGTAAACCCGGTTCGCAAAGTTATCCTGTCTATGTAAACACAACTGAGTATCCGGATACTGGAGATTTTATAGCGGTGGTCGGTAATGAACCCTCCACGGAACTGACTCATCAGGTAACCGAGGGAATGCGTAACTCTGAACCCACCTTACCTGTTGAACAACTAATCGTGCCAGGGTCTGGCATTGACTTTACGGACGTTCGCTTGAGCGATCACTCTCCTTTTTGGGAGCACGATATCCCCGCTGTTATGATTACCGATACTGCATTTTTTAGAAATCCAAATTACCACCAAGCGACTGACACAGTGGAAACACTGGACCTGAAATTCATCCGGGATACGACTGAGGCGGTCGCAGGCTTTCTGGAACGCCATCTCACAGATTGATGAAATAGAGTAAATAAAAATCTTCGTTCCTATAATAACCCAGATATAAAAAAGCGCGTTCGCAGTATGGAAATAATTTTACCGTATCTACATTATATGTCATTCATAAACGAAACGAGGCCATTCGCACCACTATTGAAGGAAGTGCTTTAAACATTGCCTTGAACTTGCTCCTGATTCCGGTTTTCGGAATGCTGGGAGCAATAACGGCAACAGGTATAACGATGGTTTATATGGTGTTACGACAATTGAAAATAATTTCGAATAAAATGGAGATTGCCCCAGTCTTCTCGGTTATAAGTAAGTGTTTTTTATATTGCCTTATTGCTTCTATACCTCCCTTGATATTAACCTGGATACATGCAGGGAATTTAATAATAAATCTACTTTTATACCTGATAACACTTGTTGCAATTCTTTTTTGGACAAAAGCTCTTAGCGAT
>JALPWY010000027.1 GCA_023271875.1 Nitrospinaceae bacterium
ATATATCAGTTTCTTTGGTGATCCAGATCTTTCTAACGGAATCAACATGGGAAGGATCAGTTTTTTAAAACGTTATTCCCCTAATTTTAAGCATATAAGGTTATCGCATAGCGTGCTAATTTAAGCAGTGGTTGCAGGGAATTATCAACCATGATTGCTTTTGTTTCTTTGGCTTTCACAGCGTTAATCAGGTTGTTATGAATATTTCCATCATAAGCGGTGACTGCTGTTCCCGTAAGTAGGTTAAAATGATCATCAGAAGAGCCAATAGCTGCTAACCCGAGTTTCTCTGAGTAGTTTTCTTGATATCCATGTCCTGACGAAACATCCTCTATCCCGTCTGTTAGTCCAATTAGATTTTCTTTTACCCATTCGATGGATGCACCAAAGGGATATGCCCGTTTTTTATTTGGATGAGGGACGATTGATATTCCTCCAAAAGAACCAATTCGTGGAATGATCTCAAGCATAGAGAAAAACTGGTCATCAAACTCCGAAAACTGAAGTGAAATGTCCGAAAAATTTTTCGGAGACAAATATTCCGGGTCAAAAATTAAAATCAAGTGCCCCTCTAGGGCGCTCATTTCTAATGCTGGGTATATTTTAACAGGGTCGTTTAGTTGGTCCCATTCGTCAATGTATTGAGCCTGTTTTTCCCAGGACTTAAAGATAGATTCAATTAAATATTTTCTTGGAAGAAGATGGTCGGTAATGACAACATAATCTAGCCGTAAACGTGAGGCTCTTCTCAGTATATCCTCGACGGAATGTTTCCCATCAGAAAAGGTGGAGTGACAATGGGTTTCACCTATTACGAGGGCGGGGTTGTCTCTCTTCAGACAGGTAATTTTTTTGTAAATTCTAGCATCCAGAAAACACCGCCCTGTGGCATCAGTAAAAGGTTTGGCAAGATCTCTTTTTTTATCAGCCCAGAACCCCATGTCATTGGGATAAGCGTAAAACGGTTCTTCCTTGCTAGGCCTTATGATTCTGTTCATATATTTTTTGCTAAAAACTGAGAGTTGATATAAATTTCTTTTTGGACATACCTATTTAACGGGGATCTTCTTAGCGGGCTAAGTAATCTATTACATAATAGTGTCATTTAAGGGTTGGTACAATATATAATATTTATTTTTGTGGGTGAGGGTGTAGGACAGGGAATACACTATTTCCCTTAGGTTTTTTGCTGAGTTGCTGTGATGAGATATATTAAATTTTGGTTATTTTGGGTTTTGGTCATTGGAGTTTCTAGTGGAGGAGTAGTAGAAGTAGCCCTTGCTGATAGATTGGTAATTCCAGAAATGGTTTTTATTCCTGCGGGGGAATACCTCATGGGAACTGAAGAAGGAAAAGGAAGGTCTGATGAGCACCCAAAGCATAAAGTATATTTAGACGCGTTTTATTTTGATCGGTTTGAAGTTACGGGAGCAGATTTTGAGGAATATCTTTCCTACAACCCGAATCAACATCCTACAATAACTGGATGGTGGGGCCGTAAGGCAAGGCCTGATATGAAGAAGCGCCCTGTCTTTGGCCTGTCCTGGAAACGTTGTGCCAACTATTGCGAATGGAAGGGGAAACGTTTAGCTACTGAAGCAGAATGGGAACGGGCAGCAGCCGGACTGGATGGGCGAAAATACCCATGGGGGAATAGTCTTCCAGACGATAAAAGGGCTGGTTTTAACCGGTGTTGTTTCATAAGAAAAGGTCTTTCTACTTACGAGGTTGGAAGTTTTCATGCAGGAGCTACTCCTAATGGTATATACGACCTTGCTGGTAACATTGCTGAATGGGTATATGATTGGTATGATAAAAATTATTATAAAAACAGCGAATATGCTAATCCTCGAGGCCCAAAAAACGGCGTTAATCATACAATACGAGGAGGGGCCTGGAATAGCATGTCCGGTTACTTAAGGTCATCGGCTAGATACGGGTACGATGAAGCAAAAGATTTTTATGGAATTGGTTGCCGCTGTGCAATGTCAGTAAAACAATAAGCAAATAAAAGCTTAAATGGAGTAAATATTTTTTATGAGAAATTTGGATAGCCAGATAGATCCAATGTTTGATGAAGCTATTTATCATATCGAAGCTGATAATACACGTCGAATCAAAAAATTTACAATTAGGTTTACAAAATCTAATCAAAAATACTCGCCTGATCACCTGGAATCGTTGCTAGGTTCCCATGAAAAAGCAATACGAGAAATTCCACGCCAGTTTCTTCGAATTGAAAAAACAGCGCGACAAAAATATCTAGTGCCTTTGGAGGAGGAACGTCGTCACGCACTTACTAAAGTCATGACAGATCATGTAGAAATGCTCGTTGAGAAAATGAATCGAAAATATCGAGATATTTTTAAAAATCAAAAAAGATTGGAAGAATTTGATGATCGCATTAAAGATACTTTGATTACTAGCAAACAGAAAATAGACGAGGAGATTGGTAAGTTTAGTGAAAATCTTAGGGAAAAGTTAAGTTCCTCTTCAAAGATTAAGCCAGAGGAGTTAGCGAGAATCTATGAACTTGATGAATCGGCATTGATAGATCTTAAAGCGATAGAGCCCCTCCAAGCAATTCATGAAGTTTTTGAAGGGATGAAAGGGGACAACGTTGCTAAGAATGCCTTTGAAGGGATGCGAGAGGGGATAGTGGTTTGTTCAAAGTTTGGCACGCAGTTCAAAATTGATCCGAGCCAAAACCACACAGAAGCAGCTAGACGTTTTAAAAAAAGGAGCATTGCTGCTGGAACGTTGGTCTTGAAAGATTTGATTGATGCTATTTATATTTTGACTCAACAGCTTAAATTACCAGTTGAAAAAAGAAACAGTGAAATCATAACCAAGACACATAGTCGGATTAATGAATCGCTTAAAGATCATGATGGGGCAGAAAAGGTTATAGCCAGATTACAAGTCTTTTTTCAAATGTTCTCTATTTCTTAAATATTTTCACGTTGAACGAAAACACATGCTTGCTTTAACTTTAAGAATTTTGTTTTTTATTTTAGTAGTATTATTTGGTTGTTCCTGTGCAGTTATTAGAATGGATTCGCAAATTGAATCCCTTGAAGAAGTGGTTGTTGAAGGGGGAAGCGGGAACGGTAAAATGTTGTTAATTAACATTGATGGTCCTATAAGCAACCGTCCCAAGAAAACATTAGTTGGGTTCCCAAGTGAAACCGGGATGGTTGATCGTATCCGTGAAATACTTAAAAAAGCAGAAAATGATAAAAATATTAAAGGAATCTTATTAAGGATTAACAGTCCAGGTGGAACCGTAACCTCTAGTGATATCATATACCATGAAATCAAATCATTTAAGGAGCGGACTAAGGTTAAAGTCTATGTGTCTGTGGTCGATGTGGCTGCATCTGGGGGCTACTATGTAGCGATGGCAGGTGACAGCATAATGGTACACCCGACTTCACTGGTGGGAAGTATAGGAGTGCTTGCGTTAAAGCTAAACCTTGCAGGCCTAATGGGGAAAGTTGGGGTAGAGTGGGAGATAGTCAAGTCGACTGAAAAAAAAGATTTCATGTCACCATTTCGCCCATTAACTAAAGAAGAAAGAGTTTTATTTCAAGAAACAATAGATCGGTATTATGATCGTTTTGTGGATGTGGTTGTTTTGAATCGAGGTCGACTTGATACTAAAGCAGTCAAGATATTAGCTGATGGCAGAGTTTACAATGCTCGCCAGGCCTTGGAAAACCACCTCGTGGATTCGATTGGTTATTTGCAAGATTTGGTTGGGCTTGCAAAAAAAGAGTTAAATCAACCTGGTTTAAAGATTGTGACCTATAGTCGTCCAAGAGAATATAAATCAAATTATTATTCGTCGATGGATTCGATTCCTAAAGTTAATTTGATTAACTTGGATCTGGGGTTTGATTGGGATCAAATTTCACCACAATTTCTATTTTTGTGGGGGCAGTAGGAAAGAATTATCTGCTATAAGGATTAACTTTTGATTAAATTGGTATGAGAGTAGATTGCATTTAATAGCAGTACGGGTGACAGGGTCAAAATATTTAGAGTGAGAGTCCTGCCACGGAAAACTTTGTGTTGAAATGGAGTTGTTTGAAATGAGTC
Source organism: Nitrospinaceae bacterium (assembly GCA_023271875.1). Lineage (GTDB taxonomy): Bacteria > Nitrospinota > Nitrospinia > Nitrospinales > VA-1 > Nitromaritima. The sequence goes on from JALPWY010000027.1 coordinate 4,102, forward strand.
CTCATGAGGAACCCCACCTTATTTATTCTGAAGACTTATGGTTCGAATGGTTTCTAGATGGTATTTTGAATGCAGATATTGATGGTGCGGGGGGAGCACCCATATTACATTATTTGCTTGATTTGAATATTTTGGTATCTGAGGGTAATGGGTTGCTAAAACTCTCAAGGGTAAGCAAAGAGCAGTCGAGTCATGAAGTGAAAAAACGAATACTTGAAGCTTTGAACGATTTGAGCAAATCAGAAAATGGATTTGCTCTTGTTTATTTTTTGTCTAGTTTTTCTAATAAAAAACTACCTCCTTTGATTACAGAAGAACATACCTCAAGTAGTAAAAGAAAAAATATTTTTAAGAAAAATTACTTGCCAGGCGAAAAACAGTCATCAGATCTTAGTAATTTGCAAATAGTTAAAAAATGGGGTAATCAGTTGCGTCCATTTCTTGATGTTGAACAAAAAACGATTGCTCGTTTACGAGGTACATACACCAGTCAAGAAGATGCGCAATGGCTGTTTAGTTACATCTTAAATAAAATCAGGAAGAAATCTCCGGCAAAGAAGTGGGAACAAATCAGCCGCAAACGTCATCGTTAAACACATCACATTTTGTATATTATAAATTCATTTAGAGAATAATAAATGAGTAACGTTCATCTTGTTGTGCTTGGAGCAGGTCCTGGTGGGTATTCAGCTGCTTTTTATGCAGCGGATCAAGGTTACAAGGTCACGCTTGTAGATGCAAGTGATAAGCTTGGAGGGGTTTGCCTTCATAGAGGGTGCATCCCATCAAAAGCCCTTCTTCATGTTTCAGGGTTGCTGGCAAGTGTACGACGCGCAAAAGACTTTGGGATTGACTTTCATAGTCCTCATATTGATTTAAAAATCCTAAATGAATGGAAAGAAGGAATCGTTTCGAAATTTTCTGATGGTTTAGGTCAACTGTGTAAACAACGAGGTATTAATTATGTTACCGGCCGGGGAGTTTTTGTGAATTCTAATACAATAAAAATCTCTGGAGGCCAATCTATACTGTTTGACCGTTGTGTAATCGCCACTGGATCACGACCTGTTGTTCCTGATCAATTTGTTGGTACTAAATCAGTGGTAATGGATTCGACAGAAGCACTTTCATTAACTTCTATTCCAGAGAAATTACTTGTTGTAGGAGGAGGTTATATAGGTTTAGAGATGGGTACAGTTTATTCTGCATTGGGTAGTCGCGTTACTATTGTTGAAGTCAAAGATGGATTACTACCTGAAGTTGACCGAGACTTGGTTCGTCCATTGCAAGAAAAGTTATTCAATGAATTTGAGTCGGTTTATCTTGGTACAGATGTAGTATCAATTCGTGAAAGTGGAAAATCAGGGTATGTCACAATGGCGTCCGCTAAAGAATCAAAAGAAGAAACTTTCGACTGTGTACTCATATCAGTAGGACGTCGACCGAATACAGATGAAATAGGAATTGAAAATACCAAAGTTGAACTGGATAGTAATGGTTTTGTTAAAGTTGACTTAAAAGGACAGACGTCTGACTCAGCAATTTTGGCAATAGGTGATATTTCAGGAGAACCCATGCTTGCGCATAAGGCTTCACATGAAGCTCGTATTGCGATTGATGGTCTTAAGGGGAAGGGGGTTACTTTTGTGGATAGCGTAATTCCAGCCGTCGTCTTTACTGATCCAGAGATTGCTTGGTGTGGATTGACTGAGTCAGAAGCTAGAAGGAAGAGACTTAAATTTGAGGTGGCGAAGTTCCCATGGAGAGCCTCGGGTAGGGCTCATACTTTGGGCCGAACTGAGGGATCAACTAAGTTGATTTTGCAACCTGAGTCTAAGCGTGTGCTTGGTGTCGGAATCGTGGGTTACGGAGCAGGTGAACTTATTGCGGAAGGAGTTCTTGCTATTAACATGGGAGCCAAAGCGGATGACTTGTCTCATTGCATTCACCCCCACCCTACATTATCTGAAACTATTATGGAATCGGCAGATGTATTTTTGGGAACAGCCACCCATATTTACAAACGACCTAGAACATAGGCCTTCCTCATTTGTGATGGTCCGTTTATATCACCTGCGAATTTATAGGAATAAGCTGAGACTGAATATTTTTTTCATCTGATAGGCGATCAAGCACTCCGTATAGAGGAGTAATACCTTCGGAAACGGTTCCTTCAATATGAATAGAGTACGTGTTGTTGGGTTGATTACTACCAAGATTAGACTCAAGAGATAGAATGTTTAGTCCAGACTCAGTCAACATGTTAGTGACATCCTCAATAATACCCATTCGCTCATCCGAATAAATATTTATCCTGACGTCTGGCTCTATGTCATGAGTTCCTTCCTCGATTTCCATTAAGCTTTGCTTAAGATCCATTGAACCCGCTAAAGGAGAAACAATATTGCTCAATGCTTCTTGAGAACCCTCAAATTGTACGGCGATCATTATAACAAAGTTATCCCCCAGACGAGCCATAGAAGAATCTCCAAGGTTACATCCGTTTTTACATAATCTGGCGCTTAATCTTGCAACGATGCCGGGGCGATCCTTCCCTACCAATGATAAGAGATACCAGTGTTTTTTGCTCACCTAGGTCTCCGAAAAAAATTAATTTAAAACGTTTATGTAATTAAATCTTATCATAATGTTTAGATCAAATAATAATGTATCGTTTTGAATGAATGGTTTATCTTTGTTTTGTATATAAAGTTACATCTTCAAGTGATTGTGTATTTAGTGAGTTGGGTTGGCTAGGTTGTATGTTGGTTGTGTTGGTGTACTTAGTAAGAAAATAACTAAAGATTGCATCCTTTCCTTTTACTACAATCTCTAACGGTGGCTCAACCAGAGGATTCCCATCTAAAAATAATAGTTTAAGGTGTTTTAACTGAATTATTTCTTTGGGTAAGTGCGTTATGCGGTTTCCCCTTAGATCGAGTCCGGTAAGGTTTTTAAGGTTTCCTATTTCCGAGGGAACTGCAGTTATTTTATTTCCCCTTAGATATAATTCGCCCAGTTTTTTTAAAGAACAGATTTCTACTGGGAACGAAGTTAGGTTTTGATAATTGAGGCCCAAACGTTTTAGTTTTTTTAGATTTTGTATTTCAGAGGGGAGCGTTTCAAGTTCATTGCGGCTCATGTCAAGATCCATTAAGCTTGTAATGTCACCTATCTCAGGAGGTAATTCTTGAATTTTGTGATCTCCCAGTGTTAATGAGGTACGGCGGTTTACTTTCGCGGCTTGAAAGATTTTTAATAGTTTTTCCTTAGTCACGGCTTGCGTATTCTATAGAGATTTGTATTACAAGTTGGTCAATACATTTTTTTAAAAATATGGTACGCCTGAGAGGACTCGAACCTCCGACTTTTGGTTCCGGAAACCAACGCTCTATCCAACTGAGCTACAGGCGCATATATCTTAATCATTAAAATATATTTCAATCAGATCTCATTAGCAATCCATTTAAAATTAAATTTAATAGAGTTTTATAGGCCTACTTCTTGCTAAATACTTGTGAGAGTATCATAAACGCTAATTATTGCCTTAAAAGGTACCCTGATACAAATACCACATGGAGATAGCACCTAAAGCTGGAATAAGAATTGTTAGAAAAATTTGTCGTCCATTCATTTTTTTGGATAAATTAATTTGGTTAGTGGGAGTTTAACAGCCATTGATATCCAGGCAATGCCATACCTATAAGTATTAATAACCAGAAAATATTTTGTGAGTGTTTATTTATTGATTTTTGACAAAAATTGAAAAATTGTTGCGTAAAACAGGATCAATTTTTTTCCTTAAGCATATTTTCAATATTGTCGATAAGAGGCACATAAATTATTGCACATTATGAAAGGGTCTCAAATAAAATGAACACTATTTTAATAACTGTCTTGATTACTTTTGGTTTTGCCTTGTTGCTAGCAGTTACTTATAAACCGGTGGCTAGGAAAGAACCGAAAACTGATCCCCTCCAAAAGCAACCAAAACCTAAAAAAATAATAATGGGCCCAGAAAATCCAGCATGGGTGAAGATGTATGTTGAGGAGATGGCTAAACGAAAAACAGCACTAACTGCAAATGTGCTTAAAAAATGGATTGCTGAAGATACAAGAATTGAACTCAGGCCAGATATATCGAGGTAAGAGAAAACTACACCTCTAGACTGTTTTAATGATCAAATACTTGATCTCCAAAACTATAACAGTAAACCAAAATCAATTTTACCTTGTGTTCTTACATTTCCGGGGTTGTGTCCATAAGAGGAGCGCCACCAGATGCCTCACTAGCTTCTTTTCGTTCATCTTTTCCAAAATCATGAGTCATCTCTAGTCGCCACCTCCACCATGTTACTTCTTCTTTAATATCATCTGAGGCATTAGGTGGTAGTTGAAGACCAGCAATTTTGGTAGAGGTTTCCCCAACCTTGCAACCTTCGGGTATGTTGAGCCCGTTTTCAACCATAACGTTGGTAGGATCTTTTACGAGTCTTTTCTTGAACTCCTCGTCACTCAGGGCTTTTAAAACAATAGAATTCCACTTTTTATCAAGTTCTTCTTTTTTATTTTTTTCCATAGCTAATCCATGTGTTTGTGACCCCAGATGGGGTAAGTTAATCGATCAACCGATACGTACTGCTGTTTTTTATAAGAAATAGTTTAAATTATCACGTGAATATATTAAAAAAACTAACAACTCTACTTAACTATTATGTATTATTTCTCTGGCTCTATCCAGAGCCTCTCCCAGTTTTTCTATATGAATGCCACCTGCTTGAGCCATGTCTGATCTTCCGCCACCGCTTCCACCGACTATACTAGAGATTTCTTTTAGTATGTTGCCCGCATGAAAACTTTCTTCCAAATCTTTTGTCACACCAGCCGCAAGCAAAACTTTTCCATTTGTAGCAGACCCAACGATTACAACACCAGACTTGATTCTATTTTTTGCATTATCAATGAATGTTCGCAAGGTCTTGGCATCCATTCCTTCAAATTGTTTAACCAGTAGAGACATGTTACCAACTTTTTGAGTATCATTCTTCAGGTTTGATCCTTCACCACTGACCAGTTTTTCCTTTAGGAGGCTAATTTCCTTTTCCATTTCTCGTGATTTTTCGAGAATTTTTTTTATTCTATTGATTTCCTCCTCCGGTGATACTTTCAAAATGGAACGGATTGCAGTTAGAGTCTTGTTTTCTTCCCGCATAGTAAAATACGCAGATTTTCCCGCCACGGCTTCTATACGTCGAACCCCAGAAGCAATACCTCCCTCTGTCACTATTTTAAATAAGCCAATATTCCCAGTTGCTGTTGTGTGCGTTCCTCCGCAAAGTTCTTTACTAAAGCCTCCCATTGATACTACTCTGACATCATCCCCATATTTCTCTCCAAATAGAGCCACGGCGCCCTCTTTAACTGCTTTTTCCATTGGTAATTCGCAAGTTGAAACAGTTAAGTTTTCACGAATTTTTTGATTAACCTGTTCTTCAATCCTATGCTTTTCTGCTTGACTCAGAGGCGAAAAATGAGTGTAGTCAAATCTTAGTCGATCAGCGGTTACCAACGATCCAGCCTGCTTAACATGATCTCCTAGCACTTCTTTTAGCGAAGCGTGAAGCAAGTGAGTTGCTGAGTGATGTAACGTTGTTTCTGATCTACTTCCCGAGTCTACTTTTAATGTCAGTGTATCTAATTTTTTTATTATCCCTTGAGTAATTTTTGCGTGATGAATAGTAAGTTCTGAAATTGGTTTAGTTGAGTTGCTGATATTTAGTTGAGCGACTTCGTTCCATGCAACCCCTGAATCCCCAATTTGACCACCTGATTCTCCATAAAACGGAGTTTGATTCATTAATAGTTCAACTTCTTCACCTTCATCAGCTGAATCGACAGGTTTTGAATCTTTCAGAATCGCTATAATTTCTCCTTCTGCCAAAGTCTTATCGTATCCTAGAAAACGAGTTGGTGCTTTAGTTTTTATAAAGTTATTAAAGAATGGAGAGACTGATTTATCTCCTGAGCCTTTCCATGAAGCCATTGCTTTCTCTTTTTGTTCCTGCATGGCTTTATTGAATCCATCCATGTCTAGGCACAGACCAATTTCTTTTCCATATTCTTCTGCCAAATCGACGGGAAACCCAAAAGTATCGTAGAGCTTGAAAATTTCATCTCCTGGGATGTGATTGAGTTTTTCTTTGCGGACATGGTTGAGAATTTCATCCATGCGTTGCATTCCAAAATTTAGAGTATTCGCAAAATTCGATTCTTCGTTTTGGACTACTCGATGGATAAAAGCTGAGTTTTGTTTGAAATCTGGATAAGCATCAGAGAAAATTTCTGCCACATAATTTGTAATTCGGAAAAAAAACGGGTCACTTTGTTCAAGAAGTTTTCCGTGTCTCAGCGCTCGTCTAATAATTCTTCTAACCACATAGCCGCGCCCTTCATTTGAGGGGAGTACTCCATCTCCAATCAGAAAAGCAACTGCTCGAGCATGGTCTGTTATGACCCGAATCGAAACATCGTCTTCTTTATTAAAGCCGTAAGATTTTCCGGTTACCCTGCAGACTTCTTTTATGATATTCATTAGAAGATCGCAGTCGTAGTTTGAAAGTTTTCCTTGAGCTACCGCTGCTAGTCGTTCTAAACCCATTCCCGTGTCTATGCATGGATTTGGTAAAGGAGTTAGGTTCCCAGACGCATCACGATTGTATTGCATGAAAACTAGGTTCCATATTTCAAGGTAGCGATCACAATCGCAGCCGACGGTACAAGTTAGTTTCCCGCATCCAACGGCTTCTCCTTGGTCAATATGAATTTCTGAGCAGGGACCGCATGGTCCTGTGTTCCCCATTGACCAGAAATTGTCTTTTTCTCCAAGCCGGGTTATGCGGTCAGCTGGAATCCCAATTTCATGACTCCAAATATCGAATGCCTCCTCGTCATCCGTGTATACAGAAATGTACAACTTGTCCTTAGGTAATCCAACCACGTTGGTTAGGAAATCCCATCCATATTCAATTGCATCTTTTTTAAAATAATCCCCGAATGAAAAATTTCCAAGCATTTCAAAAAAGGTGTGGTGTCTTGCAGTTCGACCAACCATTTCTAAATCGTTGTGTTTTCCTCCTGCTCGGACGCATTTTTGTACCGATACAACTCTTTTGCTTACACTTGTTTCTTCGCCTAGAAAAACATTTTTGAACTGGACCATGCCAGCATTTATAAATAATAGGCTTGGGTCGTTGCGGGGGATGAGAGGGTAGCTTTGAATTCGAGTGTGTTTTTTTTCTTCAAAGTAATTTATGAATTTTTTTCTAAGCTCATTACCAGTCATAACTTCAGCTCGGTTGTTCAAACATAGAGTGTTTTGTATTATATCGTTTAGATTTGAAGACTTGCAGTTTTTCAGTACTTTTAATATTAAATAATTCCTGCTTTTAGGAGGTCATGTAGGTGGATGATTCCATCAATTTTTTTCCCATTTGAGCTGACAACCAACGAGGTGATCGAATATTCTTCCATAAGCTGTACTGCTTTTGTGGCTAAGTTATTTTGTTCTAACCACTTTGGAAAGCTTTTAGATAGATCCAGAGCACGAATTTTTGAAATATCTTTTTTATCCTCAATCATTCGCCGTAGATCACCATCTGTGATAATCCCTTTGAGTTGCTTCTTTTTATTTGTAATTAGAGTGACACCAAGTCGCTTTTGAGTCATTTCTGAAATGATCACTGAAAGATCCGAGTTTTCGTAAACGATGGGTATCTGTTCCCCTGTATGCATTAAATCTCCAATGGTAGTAAGTATTTTTCTCCCAAGGCTTCCACCTGGGTGGTTTTGTGCAAAAACCTCATCTTTAAATCCGTGTAACTCGAGGTATGAAACAACTAGTGCATCTCCCATTGCCACCATTGCAGTAGTACTTGATGTTGGGAGAAGTCCATTCCCGCCGGCTTCTTCTTTAACACTAACATCAAGGATGAAGTCACTACGTAACGCTAATGTAGACTGAATGTTTCCCGTGATTGCTATAAGTGTACAATTAAGACGTTTTAGAGCAGGGAGGAGTTTTATGATTTCCTCAGTTTCTCCGCTGTTCGATAACGCAATGATAGTATCATTCTGGGAAATCAGACCTAAGTCACCGTGAATTGCCTCTGCCGCGTGTATATAAATTGTAGGCAATCCTACGCTGGACATAGTCGCGGCAATTTTTTGACCAATCAGTCCGGATTTACCCATCCCTGTTATGATCAACCGCCCCTTCCCATCGCTCAATGCATGGACGGTTTTTGGAAAATCCGTCCCAAGGCGTCTAGCTAAGGCGGCCACTGAATCGCTTTCAATTTTTAAGACTCGCTTAGCTGTTTTTAAAAGTGCGCGATCTTGAATTTCTCTGCTTTTCAAGATACTCTTGTCGTTGATCATAACGTTCTTTAACTATGTATTTTTAAAAGCCCTTAGAGCGTTAGGTAAGTAGTTCATACTAGCATAATTCACTTTGCCCATCAATTCAAGTTGCTGAATTTTATACTGTTAGCTTAACTGTAGCCTTGGTATTGCCTAAATCAAAATATTTGTTAATACTTTTTCTTATGTCCAAGCGCAAATCACTTTACTTGATAGATGGTTCTTCTTACATATTCCGTGCTTTTTTTGGTGTGCGACAGCAGCTTGCCACATCCAAAGGATTTCCAACAAATGCGTTGTACGGATTTATAAATATGTTGCAAAAAGTAATCCGTGAGGAAAAACCAGATTATCTTGTTGTTGCATTTGACAGCCCCGACAAAACATTCCGCCACAAGATATATCCGAATTATAAGGCCAATCGGGACGCGCCTCCGGAAGAACTTTCTAGACAATTCCCTTATTTTGAGCCCCTTGTGAAAGCATATGGACTATCGAGTATACGTCGCCCTGGTTTTGAGGCTGATGATATCATTGGGACGTTAGCTATAAAGGGAAAACAGAAGGGCCTAGAGATAGTTATAGTCAGTGGCGATAAAGACATGATGCAACTTATATCACCAGATATTTATATGTTGGATACCATGAAAAATAAAAAGTTCATGGATAAAGAAGTTGTAGAAAAATTTGGTGTACAGGCAAACAAGGTTGTCGAGGTAATGGGTTTAATGGGTGATTCTAGTGACCATATCCCCGGAGTTACAGGAGTTGGTCCAAAAACAGCAGCCGAATTAATTCGAAAATTTGGTTCTATAGAGGCCCTATACAAACGGATTGATGAAGTCGAAAAGAAAAATGTTAAAGAGAAGTTAGAGAGGGATAAGGAGAATGCTTTTATGAGTCGTGAGCTTGTTTCCATTGATACTGAAATGGACTTAGACTTCAATTCGGATTTAATGAAACTGGGTAAAATTGACAGCGCTAAACTCAAAAAAATGTTCGAAGAATTTGAGTTTGTATCCTTCCTTGAAGGAATGCAGGATGGAACTACTAACGCTCTTAAGATAGATCGTTCAGAGTATAAAACTATCCTGACCAAGAAATCATTCAACGATCTTATTGAATCCTTGGCAAAGAAAAAATCATTCGCATTTGACGTTGAAACCACAAGTAAGCGGCCAGTCTGGGCTAGGATTGTTGGTATTTCATTTTCATTTGAAGATGGTAATGCCTTTTATCTTCCCTTGGCCCACAGGTACTTGGGGGTTCCTGAGCAATTAGAATTTAAAGCGGTGTGTGAAAAACTAAAACCAATTTTAGAAGATAAGAGCATTAAAAAATGTGGTCACAATATAAAATATGACCTAATCGTTATGTCCAATGAAGGCATTGCCTTAGATGGTGTGGATTTTGACACGATGATTGCTTCTTATCTTCTTAACCCATCTAGTCGAGGACATGGGTTAGATGCACTGACCATGGAGTACTTTGGGCATAAAAATTTAACATATAAAGAAATGACGGGAACTGGTAGTAAGGAAATTGGTTTTGATGAGGTTGAAGTTGATCGTGCGACGGAATATGCTGCTGAGGATTCTGATATGACTTGGAGGCTTAAGGGAAAACTACAACCTCAACTTAAAGATAGTACGCTTAAGTTGTATAAGGAGATTGAGTTACCTCTATTAGAAGTTCTTGCTGAAATCGAATTAAATGGTATTTACGTTGACCGAAAACACTTGAAAGAGCTTTCAAGTAAAATAGATAAGCAGTTGTTGCATTTAGAAAAGGATATATACGTACTTGCTGATGAAGAGTTTAATATAAATTCTCCTAAGCAACTTTCTGTGATTTTGTTTGAAAAGCTAAAGCTACCGGTAGTAAAAAAAACAAAGACAGGGTATTCTACTGATGTATCAGTGCTTGAACAACTGGCTGTAGAGCACAAACTTCCCGAACAAGTTCTTTCCTATCGTCAGTTAGCTAAACTCAAGTCAACTTACGTAGATGCCCTTCCTGGAGAAATTTTTAAAAATACGGGACGAGTTCATACTTCTTTTAATCAGACCGTTGCGGCTACTGGGCGTTTGAGTAGTAGTAACCCTAATCTTCAAAACATACCCATACGGTCTGATATGGGAAAGGAAATCCGTAAAGCGTTTACAGCGGAAGGGGACAATATGCTTTTATCTGCTGATTATTCTCAGATAGAGTTAAGAATTCTCGCTCACCTGTCAAAAGATAAGGCTTTGAAGAATGCTTTTGATAAGGGTGAGGATGTTCATGCCCGAACGGCAGCAGATATTTTTGGGAGTTCACTTGAACAAGTTGATGAAAACTCACGACGTATGGCTAAAGCGGTCAACTTTGGAATTATTTATGGTCTGAGCGCTTTTGGACTTTCGCGTCAACTAAATATTAGTCGGAAGGATGCCCAAGATTTTATTGACCAGTATTTTTCTTTATATAGTAGTGTTAAAGATTTTATGGATAACACGATTGCTGAGGCTCGTGAGTGCGGTTATACGTTGACTATGTTAAATCGCCGAAGATACTTACCTGACCTAAAAAGTGATAATAGGCAGGTCAGAGAAAGTGCCGAAAGAATAGCTATTAATTCTCCAATTCAGGGTAGTGCTGCAGATCTTATTAAAGTTGCTATGATCCGGCTTTCCAGAAACTTAAAAAAAATAAAATTAAATTCAAAGATGATTTTGCAAGTTCACGATGAATTACTTTTTGAATGTCCGGTTCAGGAGAAAAAAGAAATAGAATCTTTAGTGTGTAAAGAAATGGAAGGCGCTTGCGCTCTTTCTGTTCCTCTTGTTGTCGATATAGGTTGGGGAAAAAATTGGAACGAAGCGCATTGAATAAATCGATAGAGTTCTTGGGCCTTTGAAACTAACTACAGTGGTCTGTTTAATTTAGTTGTTTTTAATAAAAAAATACCAGAAGAGATATTTTTTGGGATTTGAGTCTTTAGTGGCTTTTGGAGATGCCCCTTTAAAATCAGATCAAGAAATAAAAAAGGATTGCGGGAATGGATGCTCCGCAAATTGACGCCATGATTGATTCCACAATATGCTTTTGGGGTATATTGAGGTTCCTTTTTTTATTTCCGAGTGTAGAGATAGGCGTTGCAAATTTAAAAATTCCCATGGTTTTTCCTCAATACTTTGATTAACTACTGCTATTTGAAATCAGACCTTCTTCTCAATTCTTATCGGGCACTATTTCCTTGTACTTTAGTTCGGTTATAAACTTGTAGTTATGTGTGCTATTCACCTTAGCGGTTGAAGAGGTTAGCCGCTTTATCGCTTTTTGTTGGAGATCAGGGGTAGGTTTTGGTGTTTGAGGAAGTGGGCTTAACTATTTTTTTTTAATTCAAGTGATGCTGAATTGATACAGAACCGTAATCCGGTTGGTTGAGGGCCATCAGGGAATACATGGCCTAGATGCGAGTCGCATTTGTTGCATAATACTTCCGTCCTCCTCATGAAGAGGGAACCATCCTCTTTAGTTGCGACTTTTTCGGAGTTTATGGCTTGATAAAAGCTTGGCCAGCCCGTGCCAGAATCAAATTTTGAGTTTGAATCAAACAGTTCGTTGCCGCAGCATACACACTGGTAGGTACCAGTTTCTTTAGTATTCCAATAATTTCCGCTAAACGCCGGTTCCGTCCCCTTTTTTCGGCATATTCTAAACTGATCTGGTGAGAGTTGCTGGCGCCACTCATCATCCTTTTTTATAATTTTCTCAGTCATTATGGATTTAGTTTTGTTTTGGCTTGTTCAACTTGTTGGGATAATTTTCTTTCTTGATGTTCTTTTTCATCAATAGAGGCTATTGGTTCATCTTGTAAATCAAGCCGAAATAAACTTGCCTGTTCTTTTACATCGTGGTATTCAATGCTGTTTTTTGTGAGCTGCTCTAGCTCTTGGTCGTTTTGAATACTTGGTTTCTCCACCTCGGTGATTGTTCTGCCACACCAAATCCATTTCAAAACGCGGAAAAAAAAGACAGAGCCTAGATAAAGAAGTGACCAAATAGCAATAAAGGATATAAATATTATGGATATGGTCTTTTTGAAGCCCATATCGCCAATTGAATTGATAATCACATTTAACTGATGTGCATATTGAAATGTTGCCGCTAGTAGCATGGTGGGTAAAATAACTATCCAAAGCCGGTTAACTCTGCAAATTATGTTCATAGCTTTTCCCTCTGCAATTACCGATTTTAAATAATCAGACAATGCTAAAATCGTTATTACTTTCCCATTCTCATCATACAATTATATTCTTCGTTAATTATACACAAGAATCGGCCAAGAATTCATTAAAATTTAATAAAACAGGGGTTTACTAGCTTTATATTGTAGGGTAGTTAAGTAAAAAATGCCTATAAATACAGATATTTCCTTAAAGTAAGAAGGTCAAATTATCGATAAATATTGTATGACTAAAGTTATGAGGTATTACTATGAGAATCCCTGAAGGTCATAATGATAAATACACTTTGAAGGTCTGGAAGAGAACAGATAAAAGAGTTCAAAAATCTTTTGAAGAGCAGTTGAAAGAGAGTATCAACAAGGGGAAATCTAAGGTTGTAAAAAAACTTCAAAAGAGTATTTTGGACACTATAGTTTAGAAAAAATGGGATGTTGAAAAGATACAAAGTGCCTAAGGCGATGGCTTGAGGGTGGTGGAGGCTAGTTTTATAGGAAGTTTTTATGTATTAATACATCCACCGAATATTTCCCTCCACCACTAATTAGAAGTGGGATGCTCATTCCTATGACCAACAGATGATACTCAAAACCTTCCCCTGCTTGTTTGCCAAACCAGTTCATGAAAAAACCATTGGGAATGTGTACGGTTATAATAGCCCCCACCATTATACAAATTAACCCAAGTGCAGATAACCGAGTAAAAAATCCTAGGATCAATCCTAGTGAACCTAATGATTCTCCCATGATAATCAAAAACGCGATTATCCAGGGCAATCCAGTTGTTTGCGTAAAGTAAGTCATCGTATTAGTAAAGCCAAAACCACCAAACCAGCCAAAAAGTTTTTGAGCACCATGAGGAAGCATCACGCAACCCAATATCACTCGAGGTACCCAATACGAAAAATTATCGTTGGTTTGAAATAAATATTTCATAAAAGTAGTCATAAAGCCCTTCCTTGTTCTTAATTTAATTTTCTATTGACCCGTGTTCTGCTCTTCGATCGGTTGCTCCTGCTTGGGAGTTATTGTGGGAGGGTTTTGTCCGATATTTTGAGAGTTGAGTCCACTGGTTACTGTGGAACTCAGTTTTAGAGCATCGGGTAAAGAAATGTCATTTGCTTTTTGGGGCTTTTCAATTTTTCCAGACGTCTTACTCGTTTTGTAAATTAAATCTGAATAACTCCACACAGCTCCTGACCATCCAAGTAAAAATACCAACAAATATCGTGCTATCGCGTTCATTTACTTTCTCCTCACTTATTAATAAAAGATAAATCGGAGTTCTTCTTCTCTGTACTGAAATAAGGGTTTGTCAGCATGAAATAAGATAAAAACATATAATCTATTATAAATTAAATATGTTTTATTAGTAGACAGAATTGAAAATCAGTCCATTCAAATATTAGAAGGAATCCTTTCATAAAGTATTGAAAATATTGACTATAAATATATTCCGGTGTAGTATTAAGTCATTATTGGCGAATATATAAACATAACGGATTGGATCATGAAGGGACCAAAACCAACTAAAAAATTGTGTTACGAAGACTTTCAATACGGATCAGGCGATATCGCAGTTATCAGCGAAAGAGATTTGCTACACCTTTACGAGGTAGTAGATTCTGTGCCGCGCCCTGAAAACCTTGCCCGGAAAATATTCAGTTTTCAAAAAGAAAATATTTTTGCAAATGTTCACGGAAAAAAAATCTAACGGGAGTCTGGCATGCTTTTAAAATCTAGTGCAGTAAAACTTTTTAAAAAGAAGCCAAGTCAATCTAATATTTGTCCCGAATGTGGAGAGGCTCAAGTATTAAAATGGGACAGTGTGGGTGGCGGAAGAAACGTTACCCTAACTTCGTCGACTCATGCAGAATGCTACAAAAAGTATTGGAAAAATATTAAGGAATTTGATTATGAAGTGACTGTTAAATAAAATAGGTTACAGGTGATTCCGTAACACAAGAATTGTTATGGGTATACAATATTAATAAGTTGGTAGTATTCCAATATGTTATCAAGAAGTCAAAGACTTTGTGGGTGGGGTAAGTTGAACTTCCTGCATCCTTGCCTCAAGTTATACCGAAAGCCCTGAGTCATTTGCTGTAAACTTAGGTGGATGGGGTTGAAGAGGGTTTCTTGTTTGTCTTTCTGTATTGCATAGGATTTGTGATTAGCATGTCAGCTCTTTTTTTTAACTCTTTAGACGAGATAATTTTTTTAAGGCTGCCGGAACGGTCGTAAATTTTTACTTGATTCATAATAAGGACCACCTATTTTGGTAGAGGAGAACCAGTAGGGTTTTCCCTACTGGTAAAGAGTTATATTTTTTTATTTAGGTATTACATTCGAGGCTTGCGGGCCTTTCTGACCCATCGATTTTTCAAATTCTACACTCTGACCTTCGTTCAGAGTTTTGAATCCTTCACTTTGAATCTCAGAAAAATGAACAAAACAATCCTCTCCATCCTCTGACTCAATAAAACCATAACCCTTACTTTCGTTAAACCACTTTACTGTACCTGCTGTCATTCTGATATTCTCCTACGAATAGCCGGGATGGTTTCTCAAGTCATTTTGAAAAATAAGTTACCGGTTATTAAATTTTAGGTTCGGTGTATGTTTACATTACTTAAGCGGGATTTTTCAATACTAGATAAAAGCAAGGACATCTGTCGCTAAATTAAAACTTCGCGTTTTAACTAAAATCAACTCGTGAGTCCAAGAAATACACCCCAAATAACATAAATCAACCTCAGCTTACATATATATCACACGCAGAGTCAGGGTGCTAGATCATAATAAGAGTTTATTTTTTGAATATCACCCTTGAGTCGCAGTACCTTTGCTTTTTTTTACGTTTTTACCGTTGTTTTCCTCAATTATGTGGCAAATAGAATAAGTAATCAATTACAGTTTTAACCGTAATCGGTTGATTCTTTTGTTGCTAGTGGGGAGGCTTTAGTTTTGCCTCTTCATTTTGAAGAATGTTTGAGTATTTTGACGAGCTTTGACATTGGAATTTAAAAATATTCAATAGCTAGTATGAGTGTTTATCATCCCCAATAAGTTGTTCCTTAGAATCCCTGATTACGGGTAGAAAAGAGTCTCCTCACTCAGACTTATCAAATGAATATATGATTTTTTAAGTTCTTACTAGGGGAAAGTTGATGGAAAGGCTATGTAGACTTATTCGAATTGATTTGATTATTTGGTGTTGGGTGTAGATTAGATCCTTATTGTTATAATCAACCCATGTTGATAATCGTGTCGGAATCATATTTCATGATTAAATTTATACAAAACTTAGCCAAGTTACTCTATAAATCAGATCGGGGGATGGATAATCAGATAAGGTTTATCGTGTCAAAGTGCAGTCATGCAACATGCGCTGATTGATAAATAAAAGTGTGCTCTACGACCCTATTCAAATATTGGCTAGAGTTTCAGTCAATGAAATAATAGGTAGTCCTAGTAAACGGACACTCGCATATGTAGCTTCGCGTCTTCTTTTTTATGCGCCAAGCGAATTACATCTGACTGGTTATAAGTTCGGTCGCAGTTGTTGCAATAGCGGCATTCTTTATAGAGAGAAACAAACGTTTCAGTAGAATTGCAATGAGGACAATTAGCATTTTTTGGTCTTGGTTCTAATTTATAAAACATGATATCTCTCCTTATTGAAAAGTTCCTTCACTTCCTTATCGATGGATTTAGCTTATGCCTTGAGAGGTGAATTGATAACTCTTTTAAATAAAAGACTTATGGCCTACGATTAATTAAATTTCGAGACGGCGGTAGTAGTTAGTTAGATCATTGCGCACCCGTTCTCTGCTTAATCAAAAAACCCCATCAACCCCGTTACAGGGTTGTGGGGCTTTTATTCACTTTTCTTGACTCGTCTTTTAAGTCATTAGCTCAAGACCGGGCATATTCCAATTTATATCGGAATTGAATTTGATTTTTTCTTATGTGTATCAATTGCTAGGTGGATTCTCAACGTTAACAGCGTTCATTATTCTAATAATTTACATTTCTTGGCTCGGATTTAATTAATTCGTAACTACTTACCACGCCTCTTAATTTTAACTTCTCGGTGGTTTAGGGATAAGCGACCAACAAACTATTGCTAATCCCAAGGATGCTAATGGATAGGGAGAGTCGGTCGTAATTACAAGAAAAAGAGAAATCGAAATAATTACGAGAAGAATTCCCTTAAGCAAAGCTTGGTTCATTTTTATTTTTTGATTGAAAGAAGGGCATGTCTATAATTATATTTCAAAAGAATCACTGAGTTAGCAAATACAAGAAAGAGTACAGTAATTTAGGAAGTTGAACAGCATATTGTGGGTAAAACTTCATAAAGCAATATAGTACTAACCAGCCGGAGAAAATCCAGCAAAGAACTTGGATGAACGTATGCATGACCTATTGTAATAAATTTGAATAAGAAATCATGATTATCGATAAGTATACAAAAACGGCTTGGACTATAATTGCGATTGGCCTGTTTGTGTTCTCAGAAATAGGTTTTAAAACCTTTCAATCCATTGGAAGCAAAGGACATGTTTATATGCGCAACAAAAAAAATGAGAACTTGGATGAAAACAATAATCACTGGTTTCCTTCAAGACGAATATGAGCAATGGGTAGCAGATTTGTCATGCGTTCATTCAAGGCATTTTAGGCACGGATCCTCCGAGGCAACAAAGAGAATGTGTTACATCGCCTCAAGGTCGAAAAACCTATACAGGGTTTGAATTGGATTGCAAAACTTGTGGGAGTCCTGATGTTGAATAAGAGGAAAGAATGAAGAAAATATCTATTTGATTAATGGGTTGGTTTAGAGATTTTATAGGATTTATGATTATGCCCTGCGATAAAAAAATAATTCCGCGCTAACTAGCATTTCTTCCAAATCAACTAGATAACTTTTAATAACTTTTCTTTATTTAAACCTTTAGAAACCCACATATCTCCGCATCCATTCTTCCACCTGTTTGTTTGCTTCGATAATCTCTTCGGAGTTCATTTTTGTCCCGACAAACGTTCTGTTTTTTTTCGCCGCACGGTCTCCTTTCATTTCACCTAAGTGAAACCACATATAAGCTCTAATGTAGTTACGGGTAATTCCTGCTCCTTGCAGATACATTGTGCCAAGGTTATTGGGAGCATCAAAATTTCCTTGTTGGGCTGCACGTTCGTACAATTGTTTTGCCTTATGGGCATCCTTCTGTACCCCTTCACCCTCTGCATACATCGTGGCAAGGTTATTTTGCGCGTCAGCATTTCCTTGCTCGGCCGAGAGTTTATACCACTTGACTGATTCTTCAAAGTTCGTTGAAACTCCGGTCCCCAGGTCATACATCAAACCCATACCATACTGACCACGCGAGTCTTTCTGCTCAGCCAGGTCTTTAAATTCC
>JALPWY010000028.1 GCA_023271875.1 Nitrospinaceae bacterium
GAGAGGATCTTTCCTATCTCACAGATATTGGCCCTGCAAAAGAGCATGAATTTGAAGAATTTTCATTCTTTGGACTCAGCAACCGAAAATTCACCTGGGCTGCAGCACAACTTCATATTTTGTTCGCCTCATTTATATTGGGATGCCCCATGTTCGTTGTCATCATGGAGGTTATGGGGGCACGCCGCACCCAAGGGGTACGAAAAGCTATCATCTTGTCTAATGTTTTTCTCGGGGTACTCATAGGAGTCACCATAGGAATAACATTTGAGGTGATTGTAGGAATTCATCATGGCGTTCTATATGGTATGTGGGCCTGCGCCTTTGGTGCCCTTGTTGTCAGCTTCCTGAACTATTTTCACAGGTGTATGAACCTGAAGGTCTCGGGGGTAGTCGGTGCCATATTTGGCACGATCATATCCTGTGCTTTGACCCCAGTTGAAACATACCATGCAGATGGCGTTATCCTTGCTGCAATAAACGGACTGGTTGGAGGACTTCTCGCTAACGGTCTTATGTTCGCTCAATCCGATTTTAAATTTGAGCGACTGGCACATGAAGTTACAAAGGTCATCGGTTTTGCCTATAGCTTTACTGCTCTATCAGGCGGTTTATTCCTCTTAGTAATGTTGGTGGCATACAGCGATTTTATCTCCTACCTTGTTGCGTCTTTCCCTATATTGTTCATGGTCGCCTATCCGACGCTATTCATATTAGAAACGATCGTCATGTATATCTACGTATACTCATGGGATCCGTTGAACAAGAGCAATAAAAAGGGAAGACATATTGTTCTAGGGGTTGTTCTCAATGTTCTTGGACTATCACTGCTTGTGGCACTGGATGGCCCAGCTACATTCATGCAGACACCGCCGCTTCCACTAAACGAAATAACCAATATCAGTGAGTGGAGCAAGATAACGAACGCTGGCTGGATGCCCCTCAACTACCATCGACTGGTTGGAAACGGTACCTTCGGCGGATACATGGTTTGTGTCATCGGCGCGTATATGTATCTTTGGTCCGAAAAAAAAGAGGAAAAAGAATACTACGACTGGGTTGGATACATCGGCAATATCATCGGTGTTGGAATAATGATTCCCCTCCCAGCAATGGGCTACATCTTTGTTCGAGAGTTATATCAATATGACGCAACCATCGGTATGTACATCATGTCTGATCGAGAATCCATGTTCATGCTAGTACAAGGCCTGCTTGTTGGAATAATGTTTAGCCTAAGTAATATATATATGTGGGTGAGCATGAAACGTATCGATAACGCGGAGCGCTTCTTCCCGGCGATGAAATTTGGGTTTGTCCTGATCGTGATTTCCGCTACCATCTGGTTCACGCCAAGACGTTTCTTTGCCACCATGATGCCTGAGCCGGGCATGGACCCTGCAATGGTGTTGCCTGACAATTTAGCTTTTCTTGCCTTGATGATATCGAAAAATACAGCTGCCTTTGCACTGGTTACGGTTACCTTTGTAAATTATATTTTTTACACGATAGCAACCAAAACAGGAAAAGTGCATTACGGCAAAATCAACCCACTTGGGACCTACTGCCTGATATTTCTCGGGTTTGCCGACATATGGCTCATGAGCTGGATGGGGACCATCCGCGAATTATCCCGCATGAACTGGCATGTTTATAAGGTCTTCAAAGATGTGACGCCAGAGAAGTTTGCGCCCACGTTGGCTGACGCTGGTTTCCATGTAACAACCATCGTTTGGACGTTCTTTCTTATGATGACATGTATCATCTGGCTGGGAATAAAATATCCAAAATCGAAGAAAAAGGCTGAGGAGGTTCCTCCCCAGGCCGCGCCACAGATGGCAGAATAATTATTAGGGAGCGGTAAGAATGCAACAACAGACTTTTTTTAAAACCTTTACTCAATTGTCCTTAAAGTTTCTGCCGCTGGCGGTGGTTATCTGGTTCATTGTTGCCTGGTTCGAACTGCCGCGCAGCGCTAGTTGGGGTTTTGCTGGGGTTGTCATGATGTATGCTTTTCTTTTGTCTCTTCCTCCTAAGAAAAAGACAGAAAAATCCTTCGGAAAAAATATTGGATTCAAACTACCAATCGTGCTCATGGTTTCGGGTGCCTTATGGTTTGTGGCCGGGGAAATGGGTTTCCCTGTCTGGTGGCAGATAGAATTTGTTGCATTTGCCTTTGTAGGACTTGCCTACTTTCTCGTTCTTGACTCCAGACCTCTTAAACCCGAAAAGTCTAAGCTGAGTTCGACTTTTCGCCTTCTCACAACTTATGCTTTAGCTTCAGGATTGTTTATATCCATCACGGCGTTTCTGCCTCAATTCGACCCAGCGGTTGAAATTGAAAAACTTGAACGACCCCCCATTAAACTAAGCGGATTGGCTGGTCCCGAAGTCATCGCGGCGGGTCGGGAGGTGTTCGCCAGCAATAAGTGCTTCAACTGCCACAAGGTTTTTTGGGAAGGAAACTCAGACCGTGGCCCTAATCTTGGAACCAAGCAGATCGGTTTGTATTCTGAGGATTATATCAAGGAACAGATTTTGGATCCACGAAAGGATCAGGCTCCTGGATATGAAGATAAAAAGTCCAAAAAAGCTATGCCTACATACTACGATGAGGACTTAAGCGAAGATGAACTCAGCGCACTCATCTCCTATTTGAAAACCTTGCGTAATCCCACTAGCATGCCCGTCGAAGGGAAGTTTCCAAATCAGTGGACCTGGTGGGACGATCCCAAAATAATCGCAGAGGGCAAGGTGGTTTTTGAGGGCTTAGAACCTGCTACGGAAGGACTCAACTGTGCCGTGTGCCACGGCAAAGAAGGAATTCCCATGATGACAGGAGCTATGGATTTCCGTAATGCTGAAAATATGGACACCGAAAAAATGCCGGATCGACTTGACGGTGTCAAAATGAAAGATTGGCCGGACGCATTGTGGTACAAACGGGTCACCCGCGGGATAGACGGTACTCCGATGGCACCATGGGGAATGATATTCCAGCATCTATATCTATGGAAAGCCGAGGCTTACGCCAGGACTTTTCACGATCCCCTGGATAAACGCGCAGAGAAAAGACCCGTCCCTCCTATCCCCACCAAGGAGGAAATCGAAAAGTGGAAAACGGACGGCCTTTTTCTAGATCCGCTTTTATAATTTTTTTAATATAATCAGCCAAAACCGGTCACATTCAGTGGCCGGTTTTTTTTATTTCCACAGCCATGTACTTTGAAACCTGATAGAATGCAGAACCTAGAGGTTGCACTTATAGTTGGAGAAGATAATGAGCAAGGTTGAAAAACTTTTAAAAGAAAATATGTCTGATGATGGAACTGTAGTAAACCTTAGGGACAAATTCCTAGGGCTTAGAGGGGTAATGGAGCTAGCAGGAAATCCAGAGTTAGCAAACGTTAAGGAACTAGTTATCCCGGGAAATCAATGTGCGGATGAGGGGGCTGAAGCACTCGCTAACTCTCCTCACCTAGGTAATCTTGAAATGCTCAATCTTAACCACAATGATATTGGGGATGACGGTGCTACCGCAATTGCCAATAGCGAAAAACTACCAAAATTAAAGTCCTTATCAATGTTTGGAAATGTTGTCGGTGATGAAGGTGCAAAAGCATTCGCAGAATCACCTCAAAGTAAAAAATATCTTAAACTGGATCTATATAAAAATCAGATCACAACTGATGGTAATAAATTCCTCACAGAATCCGAGATGCTTAAAAATTGTGAAGAGTTAGAAGTTTAATCTAACTTGCAAAGTAACTAAGAGTGAAATAAAAGCCGCGGTATTAATTAGCCTCAGCCCACTGAGAGGGAGTATAAGCCTTAATCTGAAGTGCATGAATCAACTTGGGCTGACCATTGATTTGATCATCCAAAGCAGTGTATACCATCCGCATACAGTTTATTAAATCAACATTTTCAAATTGTTTAGACACTACTTTAACCGAGTAGTGACCTCCTCCACCTGCGGCCTTATGACCACGGTGTAAGTGACTGTCATCTATTATTTCGACATGATCCGCAGATATTTTTTCCTTTAAAACCTTATCAATTACCTCAACAGTATCCATAGTGTTCCTTCAATGTTAAGAAGATTATGAATAAATTTTAAATATAAGTTTCAAAAAGACGCTCTAATGCTAATTAGTTTTAGTATTGTCTCATGGTTCTCCCAAACACTCTGGGTCTGGAATGCTGGATATATCTTTTAGTGACTTGCCAAACCAAACTTGGGTTTCATTCTCCTCTTCAGTGACCAACTTTGCTCCACATTTAGCACAAAGAGGAATTTTATCCGAGTGAAACTGTTTGACCCGGTTTTTTACTTTGCATTCAGGACAAGGTATAATACTGGATGGAACCTCACTCATGACTAGTTTTACCATTCTTAAGATTTAATTAAAACTGTTAATTTATATATCATAAAACATGATATTTCATCAAATTGGTGGACAAACCGTAAAAAGAATGACCTTCTGGAACAAAGTTTCGTTGATTCTTTGGATTGGTGCCAGTCTGGCCTTACTCTCATTTTTCACATTCACACTTTTCGTTATAGCACTCGTGGTTGGGATAGTAATTTTTACTCTAAGATTTTTCCGACAAAATCGACCGCAAACAATGAATAACAAATCTAGAAAAAACAACCCTTTTACTAACCAAAACTATCAATCAGGATCTAACAAAGATGATGACATTATCGATATTTGACCTATTTTCGCAGCCCGGAATTCTCACCTAAATTCTCATTATTTTTCATATAAATAATTGAAATTAAATAGAATTAAAGTAATAAGGTGAAGTATGCCATACCTTCATTGCTTCAAATAAATTCAAAGTTAAAAAAACCTCTTGTAATTCAAAGCATTAAAACATACCCTATTTTTATAGAGTTTAGCGAAGGACTGCGTCACTAGCGACTGGCCAAGGATTGGGCATATATAAACGGACTATTTACTGGGGAGTGGTGGTCATGCAAGATCCTACAGGTGTATCAACAGCAACTGAAGGGTGGGGCGAGGGCGTTAATAACAACTTTAAACTTGTTAAGCAGATGCAAGCGGAGCACCAACCTAGCATAAAAAATAATACCCCGAATTCAAAAGCAGTAAGAGAGATGGGTGCTAAGATTGACTTGGGATCAAAGATAGGAATGACTCAAATCAATACCGCGGAATCTACCAAAATTCAAAATGGACCTGAAATTGGTAAAGGTGGGCTCGTTAACGAAGTTTTTTAATTCCACTCTAATCTCTTTCGCAACACGTAAAGGTTTTATCTGAACTCCAGTCAATTTGGATGTATTCCGGGAATTTAGTTTCATTGTCAAAGTTTGCAAGGTCAAGCTGATCGCAAGTAAGATTAACGACGTCGGTAAGGTCTGCTCCGTGCAGAAAAGCCTCCTCTAGTTCCGCTCCCTCCAGGTTAGCGCCTTTCAGGTTAGCTTCACTTATTACTGCCCCTGTCAAATCAGCATTAGTCAGATTTGCTTTGCTCAAATCTGCTTTTATTAGGTAGGAAATACTTAAGTCCGCATCCGTCAAATCTGCGCCAGCCAAATTGACTCCCATAAGTTTTTTGTTTCCCAAGTCAGCGCCTTGCAGATTTTCTTTATTACTTTCAATTTCTTTTATGAATAATCTCCATTCAGGTAGCATTGAATATCCTCACACTTGAATACCAAGGTAAATCATTTCATCTAAACAAATTTGGCTAGCAAAAATAGAGCCTTTAACCTAGAAAAAATCAAGCCCCCAAAACAACTCCTTATTTATAAACTTTTCTTATAAACAAACTGCTTCGCCTGCTAACTAAGCGATCGAGAAATAGCAAGCCATCAAGATGATCGATCTCATGCTGTACGGCGCGCGCTTCAAACCCTTCCATATTATAATTTAAACTTTTACCTTCCTTATTTAAAGCCTGTAGAGTTATTTTCTCCGCCCGTGACACATTTCCCGTGTATTCAGGAACAGATAAACACCCTTCCCTCCCGACCATCGAACCCTGTTTACAAAGTATATTAGGATTGATCAAGGTAAGCCTTCCGTGATTAGGAATTTTTGGTTTCGACGAAACATCTACTAGGATTATTCTCTCAAAGTGCCCGACTTGAGGAGCGGCTATCCCAACTGAAGGTGGACCGGCCCTCATAGTTTCCTCTAAATCAAAAATAAAACTTAATAGTTCATCATTAAATTTTTCTACAGGACTTGAAATCTGCGCTAGGCGTGGATCCGGGTAAACAAGAATATCAAGAATCGCCATTAATCAACCCATAAGCGTATTGATCGGAGTAACAGAGATTTTTATGTTTTTTCCCTTGGCTACGCTATCTAAAGCTAACCTTATAGAGTCAACCCCATTTCTGGCGGCTCCATCAATTTCCATTATGTAGATAGGATTTGTAGGTGAGCCGCCAACATCTGATTCAAGATTAAGAATATTCAACCCTGCCTCGACCAAAACTCCTGTTGTTTCGGCAACAATGCCAGCCCGGTCAGCACCATAAATGCTTATACGAACATCTGGCTCCAAGCGTTGGTGCAGTGCTCCTTTAATTGAAACTATATGGATATGCAAATGAAGTTTATCACCGACCGGTGAGATCAACTTCTCAAGTAGCTCAGCGGTACCCTCATAATGAACCATCAGCATAATGCTAAAATTCCCTCCAAGACGAACCATGGAGGCCTCTCCAAGGTTTCCCCCGCCTTTATATATAGCCAAGGTAACCTGAGAAACAATCCCTGGACGGTCTCTCCCAACAACAGTTAGCATATACCAATTACTCATACTTTAGCTCCAACAGCCTAGAGATCTAAACTACCATAGAACTAAGTACATCAATCTTTGCTCCTCCAACTATTAAAAAGATCAATTGCACCTTGAAATTGATTGACTGAAAATATTTGAGTCTCTGCAATATTATCTGGGCCAGGCATCCTTGAAACCACAATATTTTTATCATGCAAACCGGCATTTTCGATAAATAGAGAGGCATTAGGACCCATTACAAACCCCGTACCTCTCATTAATTCTTCAAACAATTCCTTAGCGCTGGTTCCAATAGGCAATCCATTTTTATTGATATACTCTGCCAATTTACCCCCTCTTAACACATCAATTTTTATTTCTCGGTAATTGTAAAATATAAAAACAAACCTACATAGGTTAAGTGAGATATTGCTTACAATTACCACCTAGAGGTTTAGTCAAACGTATCAACCCAAAATACATATTTTGGCAAAAAATCCAATACTTTTAGAATATGCGGATGCATTATCTTTTTTGCTCCAAAAAATACATAATAAAAAAGCAAATACCCAGATCTGACCTTGACATTAGTAAGCTCAGATCTTATCTAAACGTCAGCATAAAAAGAGATTTGGAGCCTTTTTAACGGCTTTCTTCTATAAAAGTCTATAAATTTTTGGATAATTAGTCAATTTTTTGAAAGGAATTAGCATTATGGGAAAAATCATCGGGATCGACCTTGGAACCACAAATTCGGTGGTTGCAGTCATGGAGGGAAGCGAACCAAAGGTAATACTCAATGAAGAAGGGAGTAGGACCACCCCCTCTGTTGTTGCGTTTACCAAAGAAGGCGAAATTCTTGTTGGACAAGTAGCAAAACGACAAGCAATTGCTAACCCGGACAACACGATTTTTTCAGTTAAACGATTTATGGGTCGTTCCATCGGCGAGGTTTCTGAAGAAATGAAGATGGTTCCTTACAAAGTTGAAAAAGGAACTAAAAAGGAAGTGAAAATTAAGATTGGAGATAAAAAATATAGCCCTCCTGAAATTTCAGCAATGATCTTACAGAAGCTAAAAAAGTCAGCTGAGTCTTATCTAGGAGAAACCGTTACAGAAGCAGTAATCACTGTACCCGCATACTTTAATGATGCACAACGTCAAGCAACTAAAGATGCTGGTAAAATTGCTGGCCTTGATGTTAAACGAATAATTAATGAGCCAACGGCATCGGCACTCGCATATGGTCTTGACAAGAAAAAAGATCACATGATTAGTGTTTACGATTTTGGTGGCGGTACTTTTGATGTTTCCATTCTCGAAGTGGGTGACAATGTCGTAGAAGTAAAAGCAACGAATGGAGATACCCACCTTGGTGGTGACAACCTGGACCAACGAGTAATTGACTGGCTGGTTGCGGAATTTAAAAAAGATCAAGGGGTTGACCTATCAAAAGATAACATGGCGCTACAAAGGCTTAAGGAGGCCGCGGAAAAGGCTAAGATTGAGCTTTCCACGACCAACGAAACTGATATCAATCTACCCTTCGTCACGGCAGACGCCAGCGGACCAAAACATTTAAACATGAAGCTTTCTCGCGCTAAATTTGAATCCATGGTAGATGACTTGATAGAAAGATCAAAAAAACCATGTCTCAACGCACTTAAGGATGCCGGGTTGGATGCTGGTAAAATAAATGAAGCTGTTCTTGTTGGTGGTTCTACCCGCGTTCCAAAAGTTGGTGAACTTGTAAAGGAATTGTTTGGCAAGGAGCCTCACCGCGGGGTTAATCCAGATGAAGTGGTGGCTCTTGGAGCAGCGGTTCAAGCAGGCGTTCTTTCTGGCGACGTAAAAGATATTCTATTACTCGATGTCACACCCCTGTCCCTCGGTATCGAAACATTGGGCGGGGTAACAACGAAACTGATCGAACGCAACACAACAATACCAACTCGAAAAAGTGAAGTCTTCTCTACCGCAGCGGATAACCAGCCCAGTGTGGAGGTCAATGTCCTGCAAGGAGAGAGAGAAATGTCAAAAGATAACCGTTCTCTCGGTCAATTTCATTTAGATGGAATCCCTCCAGCACCGAGGGGCGTACCACAGGTTGAAGTTACATTCGACATCGATGCAAATGGTATAATCAATGTCTCTGCCAAGGACAAAGGTACGAACAAGGAACAAAAGATTACCATTACCGATTCGACAGGGTTGTCTGACGATGAAATTGAAAATATGGTGAAGGATGCTGAAGCCAATGCAGATGCTGACAAGGAACGTCGTGAGTCAATCGATGTAAAAAACCAGCTCGATTCAGTAATATATGGAACTGAAAAAACTATTCGGGAAAATAAAGATAAGGTTCCTGAGGAGGACATCAAAGCTGCTGAAGAAGCAATTGAAGAAGCCAAAAAACATCTCGAAGGTAGTGCTGAAGAAATGAAAAGCCAGATTGAAAAAGTGAATGAGGTGGCTCATAAACTTGCTGCGGCAATATATGAGAAGTCACAAGCAGAGGGTGGAGCAGAGGGTGGAGCAGAGGGCGAATCCAAGGGCGAACCTCCTTCTGATGAACCAAACAGCTCTACAGAGGATGATGTTGTTGATGCGGAATTCGAAGATATCAGCAAAAAATAACACTCACAAAAAATACAGTACAATAAATATGTCCCTAGTCAGTATTAACTGACAGGGACAATTTATTTCTGTACCTATTCACTCCCAACCACTATAAGCTTACTATGGTAGAAAATAAAAATACCGAAAAAGATGCAACACCTAAAATGAAAGTATTGGATCGCAGGCACTGGGTTGATGAAAGCGAAGACTCAAGCAATGAGGATACACCTAATAAACCAATAGAGGAGAGACTACCTAATTTTGTAGAACAGCTAAAAAAAGACGCAGAAGACAAAGACAAACGACTTCGCGAATACATTTCGGCCTACAAGGATAAGAATGCAGAAAATGATGAATTTAGAATCCGATTGCAAAAAGAAAACGAAACCCGGCTTGACCAATTCAAAGCTATTCTTTTTGCCAGATTGTTACCAATCCTTGATAACCTAAAACGAGCAGCTCAATCTGCCTCGCAGACAAAAGATCTAGACTCTCTGCAAGAAGGTATCGATCTTGTTGTCAATCAATTTTCGAATGAGCTTAAGGAAAATGGGGTAGAAACAGTCACATCTGTTGGCGAAAAATTCAATCCAAAGTCCCATGAAGTCTTTCTGACAGTGGAGACTGAAGATGAAGCTCAAGACGAGATGGTCATCGAAGAACTTGAACCTGGGTACCGGTTCAAGGAAAAACTGATCAAGGCCGCTAAAGTTAAAATTGCTAAGCTTAAACAGTAAGGAATTTTATGAGTCAACGTGACTACTACCAAGTCTTAAACGTATCAAAGCAGGCCTCAGAGTCAGATCTAAAAAAAGCCTACCGCCAACTTGCAATGAAATATCACCCTGACAAAAATCCGGGTGATCATACGGCAGAAGAAAAATTCAAAGAAGCTGCTGAAGCTTATGATGTTCTAAAAGACCCTGAAAAAAGACAAATATACAATCAGTTCGGTCACGAAGGACTGAAAGGAAGAGGATTTAATGGATTTCATGGATTCGATGACATAGCTTCATCCTTTGGCGATATTTTTCAGGATTTTTTTGGAGGTGGGGGTGGACGCCAAGAACAAACAGGAGCAGACCTACGATTAGATGTAACAATCTCTTTTTCTGAAGCGGCATTCGGCACAGAGAAAAAAGTAGATATAACAAAACAGGGCAATTGTAAATCGTGCCAGGGGTCAGGGGCAAAAGCTGGCACATCACCTAAAACTTGCTCTACATGCCGAGGAACTGGGCAAGTCGTTCGCACACAAGGTTTTTTCAATATGGCATCACCTTGTCCTTCATGTCGAGGTCAAGGTCAGGTAATTGAACACCCATGTAACACTTGCCGTGGTGAAGGGAGAGTGCCTGAAAAAAAATCGATTAATGCCACTATACCGGCTGGCGTTGACGATGGATCGAGGTTGCGTTTACGTGGTGAAGGAGAAGCCGGGCCGCCAGGTGTAAAGCCCGGTGATTTATATATATTTATTCGTGTTGCTGCTGATGACATATTTCAACGCCAAGAGTACGATGTCTATTGCCGGTTGAACCTTTCATTTTCGCAGGCAGCTTTAGGAGCTGAAATTGAGGTTCCCCTGCTTAATGACGAAACTAAGGTCATTAAAGTGAAAGCAGGAACTCAATCCGGTGAGATGATGCGAATCACGGGAGCGGGTATCCCCCATGTTCGCGGGCATGGAAGAGGTGATCAAATTATCCAAATGATGGTTGAAACTCCAAAAAAACTAAACAAAAAACAAAAAGAAATTTTTCAAGAACTTGCTGAAATAGAAGGTAATCCAATCAAGGAAACTCTCAAGGGTTTTTTCCAAAAACTAAAGCTCTAATAAAGAGAATTTTTGGTGCGCTAAAAGCATCTTATTATATCTAATCTCTTCACCGAAGTATAATTAACTTTAAGATAATTTAGCAAAAGCTATTTTAAAAACTGACTATGAGGCAGGTTGGTTGTACTCATAAGATATTTGTCAACACCGCGCGCTGCTTCACGCCCCTCAGCAATGGCCCAAACAACTAATGATTGGCCACGAGCCATATCGCCTGCGACAAAAATGCCATCAACGCTTGTCATTTTATTTTCATTACACCAAACATTACCGCGACCATCAAGCTTAACACCAAGTTCCTTTAACATACCTTCATGAATTGGGTGCACAAAACCCATTGCTAAGAGAACCAAATCAACATCATATTCGAATTCTGAGCCAGCAACTTCCTGCATTTGGGGACGACCGGTTTTAGGATCGAGATCACCAAACATTATCTTTGCTCCATGAATTTTGGTAACCTTACCACCTTGACCAGAAAATTTTTTCGTGGCAACACAATACTCCGTGATCTTTTCTTTCCCTTCTCTTGTATTCGCTTCTTCGTGAGACGAAGAAACTCTGAAGATTTTAGGCCATTGAGGCCAGGGATTACTTTCTATACGATTTTCTGGGGGCTCTGGCAAAAGCTCAAATTGAATCACTCCTTTTGCGCCTTGTCTCAGCGAAGTTCCTAAGCAGTCGGATCCTGTGTCTCCTCCCCCGATAATCAAAACATTTTTGCCTTCAGCAGTAATTGAGGATTCCTCCGGAATCATATCCCCCTCATTACGTTTATTCTGTTGTGGCAGAAAATCCATGGCAAAATGGATACCATCCAAATCGCGGCCTTCAACAGGAAGATCTCTAGATTTTTGTGCCCCGCCACAAAGCACTACTGCATCAAACTCATTTTTCAATTCTACTGCAGACTTATCCACTCCAATATTAACCCCGGTTTTAAAGATCACACCCTCCTCTTCCATCAATTTCAACCGGCGCTTAACAATAACTTTATCAAGTTTAAAATTAGGAATCCCGTACATCAAAAGACCACCAATACGATCGTCCTTCTCAAAAACAGTCACCTCATGTCCTGCTGAATTGAGTTGAGCAGCACAGGCCAAACCGGCGGGCCCCGAACCCACCACTGCAATTTTTTTCTCTGTTCTCTCTTCAGGTTTTCTTGATTTGATATAACCCAGCTCAAATCCTTTTTCAGCGATCATTTCTTCAATGTTACAAATTGTCACAGCCGGTTCATTAATTCCCAACACACAGGCTCCTTCACAGGGAGCCGGGCAAATACGACCAGTGAATTCCGGAAAATTATTGGTCTTAAGCATTAATTCAACAGCTTCTTTATAACGACCGCGGTAAACCATATCATTCCAGTCCGGAATCAGGTTGCCTAACGGACAACCTGTTTCGCTCTGGCAAAAGGGCACACCACAATCCATACAACGAGCACCCTGCTTTTTATATTTTTCTTCTGGGAACGGCGCGTAGCATTCTTTCTGGTCCTGTAACCGTTCTTCAACTGGCCGAACAGGTGGGGTTTCGCGTTCGTTCTCCATAAAACCTTTAATTGAACCCATTTAGATACCTATACTCCTTTTAAAACCTAATAATGTCAGGCAACGTCAACGAGCAGTTCACCTTGTCTTTTCTTTTTTCGCTCTTCAATAATGCGCCTGTAATCGCGAGGATAAACCTTGATAAACTTTGGTAGGGTTTCTTCCCACTCATCTAACACTGTTTTTGCAACACTGCTTTGAGTGTAAAGAAAATGTTCTTCAACTAGTGATTTTAACTGATTAATGTCTTCATCTTCCTCAACAGGAAGTAAATCAACAATATTTTTATTACAATGAATTTTAAATTCTCCTACTCGATCCAACACATACGCCAAACCACCACTCATTCCCGCTGCAAAATTTCTTCCCGTTGAGCCCAATACAACAACAATACCACCGGTCATATACTCACAACCATGGTCGCCAACTCCTTCCACGACCGCATGAGCCCCACTATTTCTCACAGCGAAACGTTCGCCGGCGATTCCTCGAGAAAATGACTTTCCAGAAACCGCCCCATAAAGAACCGTGTTACCAATCAGAATATTCTTTTCGGGAATGATAGTAGACTCTTTTGGGGGATAAACAATTATCTTGCCGCCGGATAAACCTTTACCTAAATAATCATTAGCATCCCCAGCCAATCTGAAGGTTACGCCTGGTGCTAGGAAGGCACCAAAGCTTTGGCCCGCAGACCCTTTAAAATTAAACTGAATAGTGTCCTGAGAAAGGCCTTCCTCCCCAAATTTTTTGGAAATCTGGTAACTGAGCATAGCACCAACGGCTCGATTAGTATTACCAATGGAAAGATCTTCATTCACTTGGGAATTATTTTCCAAGGCTGGTTGACTAATTTTTATCAATTGATGGTCCAAAGCGTTATTAAGATCACCACTCAAATCCTGAGTACAAATATTATGTAGAGCAACACCCTCATCGACCTGAGGTTTAAACAAAATTCTATCTACATCCAACCCGCTGGCTTTCCAATGATCGACAGCTTCCTCGCCTTCAAGAAGTTCAACTTTTCCGATAAGCTCGTCAAATTTACGAATGCCAATTTGAGCCATTACTTCCCGTACCTCTTCGGCCACAAATTTAAAATAATTCTCTACATAATCGGCTTTGCCGTTAAATTTCTTTCTAAGAGCAGGATCTTGAGTCGCAATACCCACAGAGCAGGTATTGAGATGACATTTTCTCATCAAGATACAACCCATGGTTACTAGAGCAGTGGTAGAGAATCCGAATTCATCCGCACCTAGGATGCCTCCTATTACTACGTCTCGCCCAGTCTTAAGTTGTCCATCCACTTGAACCCGGATGCGGCCACGCAAATCATTCAAAACGAGAACTTGTTGAGTCTCAGAAAGTCCTAACTCCCAAGGAAGTCCGGCGTGCTTGATAGAGGTCTGTGGTGAGGCGCCCGTTCCACCATCGTGCCCGGCAATCAGAACCCCTTCGGCCCTTGCTTTAGATACCCCAGCGGCAATGGTTCCTACCCCTGCTTCCGCTACCAATTTTACGCTGACCCGTGCATCAGGATTGGCATTGTGTAAATCAAAAATCAACTGCTGCAGATCTTCTATCGAGTAAATATCATGATGGGGAGGAGGCGAAATAAGCCCAACTCCTGGCGTAGAATGGCGAATCTTCGCTATATATTCACTAACCTTATGGCCTGGCAGTTGGCCCCCTTCTCCAGGCTTTGCACCCTGTGCAATTTTTATCTGCATCTCATCAGCATTAGTTAGGTAAAAACTGTTAACCCCAAACCTACCCGAAGCCACCTGTTTGATTTTACTTCGACGAGAATCACCATTTGGATCAGGTGTATATCGAACTGAATCCTCACCACCCTCACCTGTGTTGCTTTTTCCGCCCAACCTATTCATGGCAATTGCCAGGGTCTCATGTGCTTCACGGGAAATAGAACCAATCGACATTGCCCCCGTACAAAAGCGCTTGGTAATTTCTTCAACCGGTTCAACTTCCTCAATGGAAATTGATTTGGCTTTTTTAAAATTAAATAACCCCCGCAAGGTGCATTGGCGTGTATTTTCTTTGTCAGCTTGCTGAGAAAATTTTTTATATGTTGCATAGTCATTAGAGCGAGTAGCATGTTGTAAAAGCCCAATAGAATTAGGGTTCAACATATGCTTCTCTTCCCCTCTACGCCAATGATAATGTCCACCCAGGGCCAGAATCATAGGTCGTTCCTGGTTCTTTCCATAAGCTTTTTCATGCCGGGCCAATGCCTCCTTAGCAAGGATATTAATCTCGGCACCACCCACACGAGAGGGAGTTCCTGTGAAATACCTGTCAATTATATTGTCGCTCAACCCGACAGCTTCAAATATCTGTGCGCCACGATAACTTTGAATGGTGGAAATACCCATCTTCGCTATAATTTTAAACAAGCCTTTTCGCGTAGCTTTAATAAAATTTTCAATAGCCGTTTCGTTATCTAACTTGTCTACGAACACCCCTTCACGGGCAATTTGCGCCACAGTTTGATAGGCAAGGTAGGGGTAGATCGCCCCTGCCCCATAACCAATCAACAACGCAAAATGCATCATCTCTCGAGCCTCACCTGTTTCCACGGTCAGACCTACTTGAGTGCGGGTCCTCTCCCGCAACAGATGATGATGTACCGAACTCGTTGCAAGCAAACTGGGTATGGCTACATTGTCTGCATCCATTCCTTTGTCAGAAAGAAGCAAGATGGTTGCCCCCTCTTTAATTGATCTAGAAGCGTTTTGGCACAACTCATCCAAAGCCTGTTCCATGCCAGCCGCACCTCCCGAGGTCGGGAAAAGAGTGGGAAGCGTAGCTGTTTTTAAATCTTTCTTGTCAAGATCCCGAATTTTTCCCATCTCTTTACCTGTAAGGATAGGATGATCAATTTTTAGTTTTCGGCAATGTTCGGGAGATTCATCTAGAAGATTTAACTCTTTTCCTAACGTCACCTCCATTGACATGACAAGCTCTTCACGAATTGAATCAATTGCAGGATTGGTTACCTGAGCAAAGAGCTGTTTAAAATAATGAAATAACAGCTGTGGCTTTTCAGATAAAACAGCTAGAGGCGTGTCGTTACCCATAGAACCAGTCGCCTCTTGTCCTGTCCCTATCATAGGTGCGATGACAATCTTAATATCTTCAGCTGTATACCCAAAAGCTGTCTGCTTTTGCAAAAGCGTATCCAATTCCAATTTAAATTTAAAATCTAACGCAGGCAGGTCTTTCAAATTTACCTGGTTTTCCTCCACCCATTTTTTGTAAGGCTTCTGCGTAGAAATTTTTGCTTTGATTTCTTCGTCCGAAATAATACGGCCTTCATTTATATCCACCAGAAACATTTTCCCCGGTTGCAACCTTCCTTTATAAGCAATATTCGATTCATCCACAGGCAGTACGCCTACTTCAGAGGCCATAATTACCAATCCATCCTTGGTCACGTAATAACGTGATGGCCTCAAACCATTACGGTCCAAAACTGCACCACAAGTTTCTCCGTCAGTAAATGCGATGGAAGCTGGGCCATCCCAGGGTTCCATCATGGAGGCGTGAAACTCGTAGAACCCACGTTTATCCTCAGCCATGGTTTCATGACCACTCCAAGGTTCTGGTATCATCATCATGATCGCATGAGGAAGAGAACGCCCTGTCATCAAGAGCATTTCTAGAGCATGATCAAAGTCCGCAGAATCACTTCCTCCTGGAGCAATAACGGGTAAGATTTTATTTATTTCCGGGAAAAGAGTAGTATCAAACATAGCCTCTCGGGCGCGCATCCAGTTTTGATTTCCACGGACGGTATTAATCTCGCCATTATGAGCAATGAGTCGCATCGGCTGAGCTCTTCCCCAGGATGGAAATGTGTTTGTACTGTAGCGTGAGTGCGCTAAAGCCAAGGCTGACTCAAGTTCAGGATCCTTAAGGTCGAGAAAATATGTCTCCAACTGGCTTGACATCAACTGACCTTTGTAACAAATAGTTTTAGTGGACAAGCTGCAAATATAGAAGGAGACAAAGTATTCTGCGTCCCCTGCAAAATGGATCTCTCTTCCCACAAGCTTACGAACTTTATAAAGCCTACGCTCCAACTCTTCCTGTTCAATAGGTTCATCACCTTGCCCGATAAATGGTTGCCATATTTCTGGTTCTGCTTCCCTAGCTACTTGTCCAATGGTCGTGTTATCAACGGGTAACTTGCGCCACCCCAATAAAGATAGCCCCTCTTGTTTAATTACCTTGTTAAATACATCAAGGAAGGAATGAATTCGAACATCCTTGGGGAAAAAGACAAGCCCTGTCCCGTATTTTCCTTGCTCGGGTAATTCGATATCAATTTTGGAACACTGTGTTTTAAAAAATTTGTGAGGTACCTGAAACAGCAATCCAGCACCGTCCCCTGTAAGAGAGTCAGAACCACAAGCCCCTCGATGTTCCAATTTATTAAGAATTTCAATACCTTGGCGGATTATTTCATGGGATTTCTCCCCTTTCATATGCATAACAAAACCAACCCCACAACTGTCTTTTTCAAAGGCTGGATCGTAAAGTCCCTGTTTTTTTGGAAAAGCCATAGTAATAACCTTATAACTCTTTATATTTAAAGATTTAGCAAAAAATGAGGTAAAACTCAGCAAAATTATTCAACTTGCAACTAATACATCCTTAATAACAAGAGCAATTTACATACCCTTAAACATAAGCATTAATTTTAAGCTGGTTACCGCTACAGCACATCATTAGTGTATTTTTTATATATAAAAAATAGTATATTAAATACTCTATCGAGGACTCCGTAACGTGAAATATCGGTTTTACACCAATAATCCCGCTCCAAATGGTTTTAAAATAACAAAATATCAAGAGAAACCAATGATTCTAACCTAAATTAATAAATACAGAAACAAAAATCTTTCCCAATTCATCTGATATAAATAGTAATTTTAGGAAAATTATTAATTAAGGGATTCTATAGATAACACCTTAAATGTCTGTAATCTTGGGACAAAATCTGATAAATATAGTAGAGTGTGGGTACAAAAACCTCCTCTAAAAAGTGTATTCGTTTGATTTAAGTGTTAGACACACCAACACTAGATGAGTTTTCGGGAAACCTATAGAGACCGTAGCTTCTCCACAAACTAGCCGACTACTATTTGAGTGGCGACTTTTTCAGGAAGTCATTTTAATGAAGGAACTGTAAAACCATGTCACTAGAAAGACTTGTTATATTTGACACCACATTACGTGATGGAGAGCAGTGCCCTGGCGCGAGTTTAAACATAAAAGAAAAGCTGGAAATCGCCCGAAAACTATCTGCTCTAAAAGTTGACGTGATTGAAGCCGGTTTTCCTGTCGCATCCCCAGGTGATTTTGACTCCGTAAGAGAAATTGCTCGTGAAATCAGAGGATCGTCAATAGCTGGATTGGCCCGTGCCCTGGAAAAGGACATAGAGGCCGCAGCCAACGCCCTAGAAAAGGCAGAATCACCTCGTATCCACATATTCCTTTCGACATCAAAAACACACCGCGAACACAAACTTCAGAAAAACAAATCTGAAATTATAAAAATGGCAACAGATGCCGTTCAGTTTGGGAAAAAATTCTGCGACGATATAGAGTTTTCTCCGGAAGATGCATCCAGGACAGAACAAGATTTCCTATGCGAGGTTATAGAGGCAGTAATTGATGCAGGAGCAAAAACCGTGAATATACCCGACACTGTAGGTTATGCGGTACCGGATGAATTTGGTGAACTCATATCTAATATTAAATCAAATGTAAGCAATATAGATAAAGCTGTTATCAGTGTACACTGCCACAATGACCTTGGTATGGCCGTTGCCAATTCACTCGCCGCGGTTAAAGCCGGAGCACGTCAGGTAGAGTGCACCATCAATGGTATTGGCGAACGGGCTGGAAACGCGGCCATGGAAGAAATTGTCATGGCACTTAAAACCCGCAGAAATTTTTTTGGTGTGGACACGCGCATCGATACACAGCAGATTATGCCCTGCAGCAAATTAGTTAGTACCTTGACGGGATTTTTTGTTCAACGCAACAAAGCCATTGTTGGTAAAAACGCATTTGCCCACGAATCCGGTGTTCACCAAGACGGTTTTCTTAAGAAAAAAGATACCTATGAAATAATGAACCCAAAAGATATTGGGTTAGAGGAGTCGGAATTAGTTCTTGGTAAACATTCGGGCCGAAACGCACTATCCAAGAAAATCGAAAATCTAGGGTATAAATTAACAGGTAGCGAACTGAAGGAAGTTTTTGAAGATTTTAAAATTCTTGCGGATGACAAAAAAGACCTTTTTGAAGAAGATATTCATTCCCTCATCCAAAAACAAAAGTTTTCAGAGGAAGATTTGATCACCTACAAACTTGAAAGCATAAAGTGTTCTTTTGAAAGTGGAAAAATCCCAAAAGCATCGGTTGTTCTTACAAATCGGGACGGAGAAAAAAACGAAGCCACTGCAAATGGGGATGGACCAGTCGATTCAATCTGTAATGCGATTGATAGCATCACAGGCCTCTCCTGTAAGCTAATTGACTACCAGGTCATGTCAAAAACCAAAGGCCGAGATGCACAAGGTGAGGTCACGGTGCGTGTAGTGAGTGAAAACCGAGAAGTTTTGGGAAAGGGTGTTGGGGTAAATACCATTGAGGCTAGTGGATTTGCTTACATTAACGCGATCAACAAATTATTATTCAAAGCAAAACCAGACTCACTTGAATGTGATGAGATCACAGGCCCATAGGTGAGCGTAAAAAATTCTAAGACTCTAGCTAAGTTCTAAAAAGAGACTAATCAATATGCCTACGTCATCTAGACTACCGTCAATCCGCCCTACTACTCGCAGAGAACGAATCAAAAGAAGTGAGACCTCAATGCAGAAGGACGACATTTTTTTAGACAAAAATAGCCCAACAAAATTTGAATTCAACAGTGGTGTAGCAGAGGTGTTTGACGACATGCTGGGCCGTAGCGTTCCGCTTTATCGCGAATGCCAAGATTTAACTGTAAACTGGTGCAAGCGCCTAGCTACTCCTGATAGGTGTGTCTATGATTTGGGTTGTTCCACGGGATCACTATTATTACTACTCGCTAAATCAATACCAACCGTTCCTAGAGTTCCTTTAATCGGAGTGGATAATTCTGAAGCAATGCTAAGCAAAGCACGGGAAAAATTAAACAATTTCCCCAACTCGGTTGACTTTATAGAAGCAAATCTAGATGACTCTTTTTCATTCAATGACTCTTGTGCCATCGTGATGAACTACACGCTTCAGTTTATACCCGTTGAAAACCGGGGGTCCCTACTTAAAAAAATATATGAATCTTTGATACCAGGAGGAGGATTCATTCTCAACGAAAAAATTTTAAGCGAGAATGAACTTCTAGGCGAAACCTTTGTCGAAATGCATCATGATTTTAAAAAAGGTCACGGCTATTCTAAAATGGAAATATCAAAAAAAAGAGATGCGTTGGAAAACATTCTCGTTCCACTAAAACTAAGCAAAACCATGACACTTGTCCACGAAGCAGGATTCGCCGCTGTGGACATATTTTTTAAGTGGAATAACTTTGCGGGACTCATTGCATTGAAATAAAAATTCCTGTAACATTTTTTCTTTTGGAGATATCTAAATGCCTCACTATGATCACCTTTGTAACAAATGCAACAAATCATTTGTAATAGAAATGAAAATTTCTGAAGTGGATAAAAAAAAAGTTCCATGCCCAAGCTGCAAATCAAAAGACGTCACCAGACAGGTCACCAACAATTCATTTACCAGCGAAAGTGTGAATCGCTACGTTTGGGATAAATAAAGGATTATAAATATAATATGCTAACCACTGTTCAGCCTACCCAAAAAAGATTTCCAGGACGCTTTGGAGAATTGGTCAAGTTTCCATTACAACGTATCCATATAGAACTAACAAATGTTTGTAATTTTGATTGTACGTTTTGCCCAAAACAAGAGATGACGCGGCATTATGAATATATGGATTTTGAACGTGTGTGCGGGATAATTGATGAGATAGCCGAATACAATATGGCAGAAAAAATCACCTTCCATGTGATGGGTGAACCCTTTATGCACCCTCGTTTTTTTGAAATCCTCGACTACGCAGCACAGTTGGGTGTCAAAACAGGCATCACCACTAATGGAACTTACCTTAATGAAGAACAAGCCATTAAATTAGAAAAGGTAACTGCATCACAAGTAAATATATCTTTGCAAACCCCTGATGAAGAATCCTTTAAAACTAGAAAAGCAAGGCGCATGAAGTTTGATGAATACCACAATCGAATTCTAGAGTTTATTGGTGCCTGTCTAAAACAAACGAAACCTCCAAAAATAAAAGTACACTTTTTAAATACCTCAATTAAAACTGAGGTACCAGGTGAAGACTGGAGCGTGGGAACGATGAGTGTCATCAACAATACCAAAGAATTACGAAAAACATTCCGCTACTGGGCCAATGAAGTACATAAGATATGTCCCCCTCTAAGCTCAGAAGAAAAATCAACCGTGGGAAAAAAAATAGACAAACTTTCCACCTTCAAGTGGAATGTTATAGAGATCGCACCAAATATTTCCTTCGAAACCTATATCCTTAACACATGGGGTAATGCTTTCACAGAAAGTGACAGTGTGGTCTCCACTAAGACAGGTTACTGCAGTGCCCTGAATGATCATTTTGCAATCCTCTGCAGTGGAGACTTAACGTACTGCTGTGTTGATTACAACGGTAACACCAAAGCTGGGAATGTATTTGAAAATCCAATTACTGAAATCATGAACTCGCAACCGGTAATTGAAGCAGTAGAAGGATTTAACAAATTAAAGGTCGTGCATCCTTATTGTCAAAAGTGTCTAGGCGGAAGCACTTGGTTCAAGTCTGTAGTAAATAGCGTGGGTTCGATTATAATTTGGAAGTACCTAAAAGGTTTCTTTTACAAGAAGTCTTAAGTTGATAATCCATCCGTTATTTGATCAAAATAATCTCTAATGGATAGTTTAGAATAAGCCAAGTATTCTTAACCCTAGCTACCACTAACTTAACCATATCTAGAAGATGACGGCTTGGAAACTTTACGATGAGCAGTTCATCAGATAAAGACAAAATAATCAAAGTTCAAGGCGAACTGATCAAAAATTTACAAAAACAAGTCAAAGAATGGGAAGATTGGAAAGCTAGCAGCAAACAGCGTCATGCGAAGGGAAAAGCTAAAGCTGATTTAGCCATCTCAAAGAGCAAAAACACGCTACGCTTCAAGACTACGCGAAAACCTAAGAAGTGATACAATAAGTC
>JALPWY010000029.1 GCA_023271875.1 Nitrospinaceae bacterium
TTTTGGAGCAAAGATCATGCACAACGTCCTGCCTTCCTGCTTAGCTTCTTGTTCGACAACAGCAATGTCTTCTAATTTTTCGGTCACTCGTACGAGTAATTTTTGTCCGTTTTCTCGGTGGACGATCTCTCTACCTCGAAAAAAAACGAGTACTTTAACTTTGTCCCCAGACTCTAGAAAACGGAAAGCATTTTTCAATTTGAAGTCGTAATCATGTTGATCTGTGTTCGGTCGAAGCTTTACTTCTTTGACATTAATAATTTTTTGCTTCTTTTTGGCCTCGTGTGCACGCTTACTTTGCTGATACTTAAACTTACCGTAATCCATGATACGGCAGACAGGCGGGCTGCTGTTAGGGGCTACCTCTACTAGATCCTGATCCTTTTCCTCTGCCATGTTAAGAGCTTCTTGAGTTGGGAAAACACCCAACTGCTCACCATCGTTACCTATTAGGCTTACTTCCCTTACGCGGATCATGCCATTAATACGCTGTACCTGTTTCTTAGAAATAGAAAAAAACCCTCCTCTAAATGGGTTGAATTGCTTCGCCTAAATCTTTTTTACTAACCTCTAAGCTCAATTTATCAATAAATGAGTCAATATCTAGCTCTGCAGTTTCTTTTGACCGTCTTTTCCTAACGGCTAAACTATTTTTTTCTTGTTCTTTTTCCCCGAGAACAACCATGTAAGGGATCTTCTGCAGTTGGGCTTCCCTAATTTTGAACCCAATCTTCTCATTTCGCAAGTCTTTTTCGACGCGAAATCCACTATTGGTCAATTTTTTGAATACTTCATCGGTGTATCTCTGGTTTTGATCAGTGATTGGTAGAAGAATTACTTGAACTGGCGCAAGCCATAAAGGAAAGGCCCCAGCGTAATGTTCGACAAGGCAACCAAAAAACCTTTCCAGGGATCCCATCAACGCGCGGTGAAGCATAATGGGCTGGTTCCTCTGACCACTTTCTTCAATGTAGCTTATATCGAATCGCTCTGGAAGATTAAAATCTACTTGAACCGTCGAGACTTGCCAGAACCTATTAAGGCTATCTTTTATTTTGATGTCGATTTTTGGTCCATAAAACACTCCTTCTCCGGGGTCAACTTCATATTTCAATTTTGACTTTTCTAACGCTTGTTTAAGTGCGTTGGTGGCTTGTTCCCAGCCGTCTTCTGACCCAACAAATTTTTCTGGGCGGGTACTTAAATACACCCTATATTCATCAAACCCAAAAGATCTAAGGATGAACAAGATAAGATCTAGTACTTTGACAATCTCTTCTTCAATCTGGTTTGGGCGACAGAACAAATGCGCATCGTCTTGAGTAAAGCCCCTCACCCTTAATAATCCATGCAAAACCCCAGACCTTT
This sequence comes from Nitrospinaceae bacterium, assembly GCA_023271875.1. Classification (GTDB taxonomy): domain Bacteria; phylum Nitrospinota; class Nitrospinia; order Nitrospinales; family VA-1; genus Nitromaritima. Next base: position 1,369 of record JALPWY010000029.1, read on the forward strand.
CATAGCGATAAACTGTGCCTAATTCTGCAAACCTCAGAGGTAAGTCTCGATAACTGCGTAGGCGACTTTTATATATTTGGATGTGAAATGGACAGTTCATCGGTTTCATGACATATTCTTTTCCCTCTATATCCATGGGTGAAAAAATATTATCTTTATAAAAATCCATGTGACCGCTTGTTTTCCACATGTCTACTCTCGCCGCATGAGGAGAGTGCACCATCTCGTACCCATTTTTGAAATGTTCTTCTTTCCAAAAGTCTTCTATTAGGCAACGTATTCGTGATCCTTTTGGGTGCCAGAGAATCAGTCCAGGGCCTACTTCATCAGTTACCGAAAATAGATCTAATTCTTTTCCCAACTTACGGTGGTCGCGTTTTTTGGCTTCGTCTAAGCGTTTTAGGTAGACCCGCAATTCCTTGTCCGTGTGCCACGCGGTTCCATAAATTCTTTGTAGTACCTTGTTGCGTTCATCCCCTCTCCAGTAGGCTGCCGAAACATTTAATAGTTTGAAAGATTTTAGAATTTTTGTGTTTTTAACATGTGGTCCCCGACATAAGTCTGTAAACTCTCCTTGGGAGTAAACAGAAATAGGTTCATCGGATTCAATGTCGTTGATTATTTCACGTTTGAATGGTTCGCCCATTTCGTCAAACATCCTTAATACTTCTTCACGTGGTAGTTCTCTACGGGTGATATCAAGACTTTCCGAAGATATATCCTTCATGCGCTGTTCAATTTTTCCCAGATCTTCTGGGACAAAGGGAGACTCGCGATAAAAATCGTAATAAAACCCATCTTCAATAACAGGACCAATAGTTACTTGCGTGTCTGGGTATAGTTGTTTTACTGCTTGAGCCATTAAATGCGCAGTACTGTGGCGAATTGTCTCAAGGTCAATTTTTGGTTTATCGTCTGCCATCAGATTTATTAGAAATTTCGGTTGACGCTACTTAATATTTACTTATACGTGATTAAATTTTTTCTGACCCAATTACCTAAACGTCCAATCTTTCGAAAGGCCCGATATTTGGATGCAATAAATACCGGCATCGGATTAAAACAAACCTAACAGAAGGTGGGCTCCTGAAGGAAAATAGGCACGGGCGGCTTCGAACCGCCGACCCCTTGCATGTCAAGCAAGTACTCTACCCCTGAGCTACGCGCCTAAATTATGGAAGCCCATTTTATTGCTAATGGCACGTTTGTCAAGAGAAAGATGGGCCATCTTGAACCACAAAAATAATTGTTTTATAAGGTCTAATGTGTGTATTTTGAAGGATAGGGTGTTTTCTTGACAACCCACAAAAATATCCATCAATTGAGTGAGTTAATAAGGCACCAACTTACCTCCGAGATGAATTGTTAAAAATGATTCCAGTATTTTTCAGAAAACAGAAACGAAAGTTTGTGAAATAAATATGTTTCCAGTTCGTTGGCATCAACTGTGGTAAAAATTGAGACAAATGAAGAGTTTATGGTCAGCTAAAACCAAGTAGAGCTATGGTAGGCACGGTAGTGCTCTCCAAACTTAGAAAACAATGCCTTCTCTTCAAGTTGAGCCCGAATGACATTCAGGGGAATGATAAGGACAAATGTATAAACTATTCCAAATGTTGAACCGCAGGCAAAAAATAATCCTAAATGGGTAAATACAATTCCTATGTATATAGGATGACGAATAAAGCGGTAAATTCCTTTTGCCACAATTGAATTTGCCTCCGGTAATACATTCAAAGCCTTGCCAAGACAGGCCATCCCAGAAATCCAAATCGTCAAGCCCGACATACCAATAGCTAGGCTGAACGGAATCAAACTTTCATTACCAAATCCAAAATTTTTAGGCAAGAAGAAAACAATCAAAAGGGGTAGTAGGTAAAGAGATGGAATCAGAAGACTCAAAAGAAACTTTTGATTAGGTGTCAAAGATTTTGGAGCGAACATTTTTTATATTTGAGGGATGGGTAAATTTTATTAAGGAAATATCTTTATTTTTTTCATTACAAGTTTTTATTTTAAGGTTGTGCATGATGTTTGTTGTTTTCTTTTTAGAGAAGGTATTTTATTATTTCCCACCGTAATTTCCATAATTGATGCGGTGTTAGTTCAATACCTGTTGATTGAATATTTCTCGCCCCTCTAAAATCTCCATTTCCAAAGCAACTTTATAAAAAGGAAGAGTGGTTGAACTTAAGTTGACTTTGACAGCATCCTTTTCAGTCGTGAGAATGAACTTTGCGCCTGATTTACGTGCTGAATCTTCAATCTGTCTAATGTCGTTTAGGATGTATTCGTGATGATCTGGAAACGGATGATAACAAGCCACCCGCGCACCGGATTTTTCTAAAAGTTTTCGAAAATCATCTGGGTTGGCAATTCCAGAAAAAGCTACGACAGGTTGGTCTCGTAGTTGTTTAACATCTAAAACTTCTCCATTATTTAAATTTGAAAGTGAGTCCAGCCGTAGGGTAGATTTGACGAGTGGAAAATCTTTGATCAATCTTTCGTTAATGCCAGGTGGATAACTCGACCCCGAATATCGAGTGATACAGACAAAATTAGCGCGACGAGCTTCCTTTTTAGGTTCCCGTAATTCGCCAGCAGGGAAGAGCTGTCCGTTGCCAAACGGGCGCTGATGATCGAATAGTAAAATATTCATATCGCGTTTTAGAGCCAAGTGTTGGAAACCGTCATCAAGAATCAGAGTGTCTACTCCAAAATGTTTTATCGCATAACGTCCAGTTTGATATCGGTCGCTACCAACTAGTATTGGGACGTTTTTAAGTCGTTTCGCCATCATCACCGCTTCGTCTCCGGCAATTTCAGTTGAAAGCAGGACGTTTTCTCCGTCACACACTACGTTGATTTCATTCTTAGAGTTTCCTCCATAGCCTCGTGAAAGAATTCCTGGTTTTCGTCCGTTTCCGCGAAGAATTTCCGCTATCATCATAACAACCGGAGTTTTTCCTGTTCCGCCGAGGGTCAGGTTGCCAACACTGATGACTCTACATTCAAGTTTGTTTGAGGGGAAGAGGTCACAGTTGTAGGCCCACATGCGAAAACAATGACCCCAGAGGTAAAAAAATGAAAGCAGTTTTAGTATCAGATAAACTGGGAAATGGTAAAACTTACGCTTGGGGGAGATAATCCGGTAATAAAGTCGTTCAAATTTCATAAATTAAAGTCGTCTATGTACTTAATTTGGGTATACTTCAATTTCTATGAGCTTTCTTTATCATACCATCATTGGATTTTCCCTCCTAGTTGCCTCGCCTGCCATTGCCTTACGAGCTATTTTTAGTTCTAACTTTAGATCCGATGTTTTGAAAAGAATTTTTGGATATAAAATCCTTAAAACAATGAACGGTTGCATATGGATTCATGCGGCTTCAATAGGGGAGGTACGGTTAGGAAAAGTTCTCATTTCAACGTTAAAAGCAAAAGGAGAGGCTCGTCCAATTGTTTTGTCTACATTTACTTCGGCGGGTTTTGATCAGGCAAAAAAGGAGGGAGTGGAACATGTTTTCCGAATGCCTCCAGATTTTGTGCTATGGATTAATCCTTTGCTAAAACATTTATGTCCCTCCATGCTTGTTCTTATTGAAGCAGAAATGTGGCCTGGCCTAATTTGTGAATGCAACCGCCGAAAGATACCTGTTCTTCTTGCTAATGGACGGATAACTCAAAAGTCGGTCGATCGTTATCGGCTGTTTTCTTTTGTTTTTAAATGGATCGCAAAAAACATATCTTTTTTTTCAATGCGAACAAAAAAAGATGCTGATCGTGTACTAGGTTTGGGAGTGGATCCGGAGAAAGTGAGGGTGAATGGAAACATCAAGTTCGATATGCTTGTGTCAGGAGAAGATATTTCTCCGTTAGAAAACGAAGAATCGATTTGGGTGGTTTTTGGTTCAACACGGCCTGGCGATGAAGGGCCTGTGATGGAGGCAATTGTAAAGCTGTATCAAGACTATCCGGAACTTAATTTTGTGATTGCCCCTCGTCATTTAGAAAGATTGCGTGAAGTGAAAGAATTAATGGTGACTTATGGGATAGAATTTCAACTTCACTCCGAAAAATTGAGTTTGGAGAATTCGCGTTTAGTTTTGCTCGATCAGTTAGGAGAATTGAATGGATATTATGCTAAAGCTCGCCTTGCATTTGTTGGCGGTAGCTTCAACCCCAGATTTGGGGGGCAAAACATTATTGAACCTGCATCTTATGGCTTTCCAGTTGTGTTTGGGAGACATATGAACAACTTTGAAGAGGAAGCATGTTTGCTGATAGAATCAGGGGGTGGAATTCAGATAAACAACCCTCAAGAATTATATGTTGTTTTGAACCAACTGCTAGCAGATCAGGAAGAACGACAACGCCTTGGAAAAAAAGCATGGGAAACAGTTGTTAAGAATCGTGGTGCAGTCAATAAAACTATCGAATTGATAGCTCGTTTGGCAAATTAGATTTCTGAACGTTATTTATGATTTTTTTCTATCACGTATTTTCAGTATTCGCCATATTGGTGGTTGTCCCCTGCTTTGCTCTTTATTCACTTTTTAGTCGAAATAAATGGCGCAGACTTAATGACCATTTTGGTTTAGTTTCATCAAGCGACAAGACAGAAAATACTCAAAAAACCATTTGGTTTCATGCGTTATCTTTAGGAGAAGTGGTTGGGGTTACACCCACGATTCGTCTTCTCAAGAAGAGTAGACCGCAAGACCGGATTGTTATTTCTGTGACTACGGATTCTGGGTTTGAAGCAGCCAAAAGAAAGCTTTCGGATGTTGACAGCATATTTTTTTTCCCCCTTGACTGCTTTGTGTTTACTTGGACTGCGCTCAAAAAAATCAAGCCGGATTTATTTGTGTTGGTCGAAACAGGATTTTGGCCTGGGTTCATTCACATTTTGCATTTGAAAGGAGTGCCGGCATTATTATTTAACGGTCGAATTTCTTCTCGTTCGATACGAAAGTACAAGATATTTAGCCCTTTTTTTTCGAAACACTTCAACAGATTTACTATGTTGTGTATGCAAAACCCACACAGCAAAAATAAGCTGGAATCGCTTGGCATCGAGAAATCCCGTCTTATGGTGGTTGGCGACCCAAAGTTCGACACACTTCCCAACCCTTCTCAAGAAAAACGAACAAAAGTTCGTCAGAAACTTTGTATTGCACCACTTTCCATGGTCTGGGTGGCTGGAAGTACGCATGAAGGAGAAGAAGAAATCATACTTGACGTTCATGCCAGATTAAGGGAGCAATTTGGGAACTTAATTCTGGTTTTAGCTCCGCGCAGACTTGAAAGATGTATGCATGTTACTAGAATTATTCTGTCAAAAAGGATCAGTTTTATGCGTCGGTCAGAGCAATTGGATAAAAGTGATCACGATTTTTCAGTTCTTTTATTGGATACGATGGGTGAGCTGGCGGAAGTTTATTCAATCTGCGACGTCGCTTTTGTGGGAAGAAGTTTAATGGCTCCAGGTGGTGGACACAACCTGATTGAACCAGTTGCTCAAGGCAAACCAGTTTTATTTGGACCATTTGTGGAAAATAATCAGCATAACGCAGATGAATTGATTAAAAGTGGGCTTGGCATTCGGATAAATAATGCGAACGAAATGGAAGAGTCAGTCAAAAATTGGCTATCAAATAAAATTGAATTAGCTAAACTGGAAGGAAAGGCAAAAGGATTCATACTGCATCATCAGGGTGCATCTCGCCGGATGGCTAATTTTATTGAAACTCAACTAGTAGAATTAAAGACTATCAATTAACTTGTTTTCGACTTATTCCCCAAATCACAAAAGAAGATAGCAAGAATGCAGGAACTAGTTCGTAAATGATAGTGTCGGACAGCCCAGCTGTTTTCCAGGCAATCGTGGTGAAAAAGCCAGTCAACATGCCACCAATCGCCCCATTTCGAGTTACCTTTTTAGAGTATAGTGTAAATAGAATTACAGGCCCAAAACTAGCGCCAAGTCCCGACCAAGCGAATAGCACAAACCAGAAAATCACACGAGTATCCATGAGCGCCACAAGCATTGCGCCCAGTCCAATTGCGAATATAGTTAGGCGGCTAATTTTAATAATTTGACTTGAAGTAAGTGAAACATGAATGACTTTGCTATAAATATCATGTGCTATAGCAGATGCCGCCACAATAATTTGGGATGAGACTGTTGACATAATTGCAGCGAGAACTCCAGTTAGTACTATGGCAGTGAAAAAAACAGGAAGTAGATTTTCGGCTGCAATTGGAAACAAATGTTCAGCATCAGCCAAACCCGGGAAGAGAACTTGTCCGCAGATACCAAGAAGAATTGCTGAGCTGTACATCAATATTCCCCAACCAAAAGCTATCCACATCCCTTTTTTAATGGTTTTGGAGTCTTTCGCTGCCATATAGCGGGTGATCACATGCGGTTGACCAGGATAACCAAGCCCGATGCCTAGGAGGCCGAACATTGATCCCAAAAACATGGGTGTAGTTTTGCTTCCCATCCAGGTAAGGGCTGTTGGGGCAGTTTCGTTAACTTTTTGCGCTATTACAGAGAACCCACCTAGCTCTAGTACGGCAGCTAGGGACAGTATGACCAATCCAACAACCATTATAAGCCCCTGAATAAAATCGGTCCAAGCAACAGCACGAAAACCACCCATCATGGTGTAAATTATGATGATGGTTCCGCCGATCGGAATGCTTACAAGATGCGGGATGCCAAAAATTGCATCAAAGGTTTTCCCAATGGCTAAAAACTGAGCTGCGATGTAAGCCATCATGCAGGAAAAAACTATAATTACGGAAATGATGCGTATAAGGTGAGTGTTGTCAGTAAAGTGTGTTTCAAGGTAATCAGGAATTGTGAGAGTTTTTTTCTCACGAGAGTGTTTTCTTAATCGTTCGGCAACAAAAAACCAATTCAATGCGTATCCTAGGAGACAACCAGGAAAAAACCATAATGCGGAGAGCCCGTCTTTATACGCGAGTCCAACAGTCCCAAGTACTGCCCATGCGCTTTCGGAACTGGCCGTCGAAGAAACGGCAGTAACCCAGGCCCTTAGAGATCGATTGGCAAGAAAAAAGTCAGCAGGAGAGTAGGTAGAACGGGATATGGTGTAGCCAATCCATAACATAATTCCCACGTAAACTATAAATACTGCTCCAATGACTCCAGAAGTATCCACCATAATGTGTGCATTATAACATCGAGAGGATTGTGGCAAAAGTTACTGCCGTGGTTTTCGAGAGTGGGTAGTGATATTTGGGAAGGTCGATTTTTTAGATAAATTTCGCTACTATGTCGTTCTTCGGGGAGAGAGTTTTATTCTTTCATGGTTGTGATTTCTAATTTACATAAATAAAAGTAATGTCAGAGTACAACTTTAAGTCCATTGAAGTGAAGTGGCAAAGGTATTGGGAAGAAAATAAATCCTTCAAGGCGGAGCGCGATTTTTCGAAAAAAAAGTACTACCTATTGGAAATGTTTCCTTATCCATCGGGACGAATTCATATGGGTCATGTGCGAAATTACGGAATTGGTGATGCGATTGCGCGGTTTATGCGCATGAAAGGTTTTAATGTGCTACACCCGATTGGCTGGGATGCATTTGGATTGCCAGCCGAAAATGCTGCTATCCAGAATAATACGCACCCAGCTCAGTGGACAGAAGATAACATTGCTGCCATGCAAGTACAATTAAGAAGCTTGGGATTAAGTTATGACTGGGATAGAGAGATTGCTACTTGTCGCCCAGAATATTACCGCTGGAATCAATGGTGTTTTTTAAAGTTCTATGAAAAAGGATTGGTGTACCGAAAAAAATCACAAGTCAATTGGTGTAACGCTTGTAACACAGTTTTGGCGAATGAACAGGTGATTGATGGGCGCTGCTGGCGCTGCGATGGTGAAGCGGAAGATCGCTTTCAAGAAGGTTGGTTTTTTAAGATAACAGACTACGCTGACCGATTACTAGAGGGTTGCAAGCAGCTATCAGGTAAATGGCCGGAGCAGGTGCTGACAATGCAAAGGAATTGGATCGGCAAAAGCTACGGCGCCGAAGTTAATTTTAAGATAAAAGAAAAAAATGAGGTCATCAAGGTTTTTACAACTCGTCCAGACACTCTTTATGGAGCGACATTTATGGTGTTGGCTCCAGAACACCCACTGGTAACCAAGTTGTCTCTTGGAACAGAACAGGAAATTGCGATTGGAAAATTTGTAAACAAGGTCAAGCAGGAAGATAAGGTTATCCGAACCAGTGAAACAGGAGAAAAAAATGGGGTTTTCACCGGAGCATATGCAGTTAATCCACTGACAGGAGAGGATATACCTGTTTGGTCTGCAAATTTTGTGTTGATGGATTATGGGACTGGAGCAATCATGTCTGTTCCCGCTCACGACCAGCGTGATCTTGATTTTGCGCGCAAGTACGATCTTCCCGTTCGCATGGTTATCCAACCCTTAGAAGGCCCGCTAGACGAGTCTAATATGACAGAAGCGTTTTCTGCTAACGGTGTCATGGTAAATTCAGGTTCATTCAATGGGCTTTTCAGCGATGAAGCGAAAAGCAAAGTCTGTGAATATCTAGAAGGCACAAAAATTGGTAAGGCTTCGGTGACTTTTCGCTTACGTGATTGGGGGGTATCGCGCCAAAGGTACTGGGGTACGCCGATTCCGATTATACGATGCGACGAATGTGGGTTGGTGCCGGTTCCAGAAGATCAGCTCCCTATTCAATTGCCTCTTGATGTTGACCTGGGTAACCGAGGGCAGTCTCCTCTTGCAACACTTGCTGAATTTTACAAAACACAATGCCCTGAATGTGGGAAGATGGCACGAAGGGAAACAGACACGTTGGATACCTTTGTATGTTCTTCGTGGTATTTTAACCGGTATACTTCTGCGGATAATAATCAGTTTGCATTCAATCGAGACGATTTAGACTACTGGATGCCGGTGGATCAGTATATCGGTGGCATAGAGCACGCGATTCTTCATTTGCTTTATTCGCGGTTTTTTCATCTTGTGTTTAAGGACTTGGGATTTACAAAATCTGATGAACCGTTTGACCGTTTACTCACTCAGGGTATGGTTATTAAGGACGGTGCGAAAATGTCGAAATCGAAAGGCAATGTGGTTGATCCGGATGAAATCATTCAAAACTATGGGGCTGATACAGCTAGATTGTTCATTTTGTTTGCCGCACCACCCGCGAAAGACCTTGAGTGGAACAGTCAAGGCGTGGAAGGTTGTTATCGTTTTTTAAAACGTGTATGGCGAATTTTTGATGATTTTTTGAGTGATATCAAGCAAGCGGGTTCTATACCCAAAAGTTATGAAACTGATTCAAAAGAATTACGGGAGTTGAGGCGCATCACACATGTCACGATTGGTCGTGTGACAGATGATATTCAAACCAGAATGCAGTTTAATACTGCAATTGCAGCGGTCATGGAGTTTGTGAATCATCTTTACGCTTTTCGTGATAGCTGGATTTTGCTTAAAGACAATAGCGATGGTGCTAGAGCTATAGTTAGGGAAAGTTTTGACACGCTGATTCTTCTTCTTTCTCCGTTTGCTCCACATATTGCGGAGGAAATGTGGTTGTTGTTGGGCCATAAAACCTCAATAGTTCAAGTGGAGTGGCCAGTATTTAATAAAGATTTTACGACAACAGAGGAGTTGTTAATCGTAGTTCAACTGAATGGTAAGGTGAGGCAAAGAATTACAGTCTCAGCGAGTGCAAGTCAAGAAGATATTAAAAGTTTGGCTCTTAATGATAGTAAGATTAAAGAGCAAACGAAAGATCAGGAAATAAAAAAAGTCATTGTGGTTCCTGGCAAGTTAGTTAATATTGTGGTGAAATAAAGGGAATGAAATTCCTTCGCAGTGCTTTATATTTTTTGGTAGTTGCTTTGTTGTTATCGAGTTGCGGTTATCATCTTGCTGGTTATGGATCAACCCTTCCCCCGCATATTCGCGCTATCTCCATTCCTGTGTTCAAGAATTTTTCGAGCGAACCAAATATTCAAAGAGATGCGACTGATGCAATTCGTCGTGCTTTTATCTCGGATGGTCGGCTCAAGGTTGCTGATACCAGGAAGGCGGATCTGCTCATACGTGGAACTGTGACGAACTACCAATTGAGAGCTGTTGCATTTAACTCAGAAGATTCGGCAGAAGAATATGTTGTGCGCTTAGGAATTCAAGTTGAGGCTTATGATCGGATTAAAAAGAAAATAATTTTTAATCAGAAATTTACCACTCAATGGGATTATCGATCTACCTCCAGCGTAGTAGATTCTGATTCAGCAAAACACACAGCACTCAAGGAAGCATATGCTGATCTTGCTGATAGACTAGTCAGTATAACAATCGAACAGTTTTAATTAGTTACTGATGTTGGCTGATCAAATAATTCATAGTATTGGCGAGGGAAAGATTGGCTCGTTTTATTTTCTTTACGGGGCAGAAAGTTTTTACCGTTTGGAAATAATTCGGGCTCTAAATCACAAGCTGATCACACCAGATAACAGGGATTTTAATCTAGAAAATTTTGAAGCTCGTGAGTCATCAGTGGGTGATTGGGTTGGGGCGGCAAAGACACTATCTTTTCTGGGAGGTATGAAACTTGTTATTGTTAGAAATTTACATGAAACAACTATAGAAGATTCTGATCAAAAAAAACTTTTTGAATATGTTGCCGATCCAGGATTGGATTCATGTTTGGTAATTACAGCAGACAAGGTGGATCGAAAACGAAAACTTTATAAAAATCTAACAACTCAACAAGGGGCGTTGTCCTGTGAAGCACCTCAAGAAGCGGGACTTCTTACTTGGGTGAAACACCGAGCTAGATCTTTTGACTATGATTTAAGTTCGGAAGCAGCCCGAAAAATGGTAGGCCGGATTGGAGCTAAGCCGGGGATTTTAGCTAAAGAACTTGAAAAGGCGATGGCCTATGCAGGAAGGGAAAACAAAATTACAGAATCCATGGTAGGAGACCTTGTCGGGGATATGAAAGTGGAAAACGCTTTTTCGTTGACGGAAGCTCTTAAGGAAAAAAAAACAGAGAAGGCGCTGCTGTTGTTGCAAAATCAACTAGACCATGGGGAAGACCCGATAAAAATACTGGGTTTGATTGCTTGGCAATTTAGAACGCTATGGGAAGTTAAACATTATCAGGCACAAAAATATGGGGTCCAAAAAATAGCTGAGCAGATGGGAGTCAAGCCATTTTTAGTTGAGAAGGCCTTGCAGTACACAAAAAATTTTAATAGATCGAAACTACAAGAAGGTATGAAGTATTTGTTGGAAGCGGATCAGGAGCTTAAAACTTCCGGGAGGGAGGCTCGGGGAGTTTTAGAGACGCTGCTCTTGCGAATTTGTTCAGGCTGAAGTGGATAATTGATAGACTTTCCTTGCCAGACCGGAAACCTTGCGAGAGGCAGCCCGCTTATGAATTACTCCCTTGCCCGCATTTTTTGAAATAATCTTCGATGCTTCCTTTAGAGAGTTTTGTGCTCTCTCAACGCTCTTTTCCTCTACCTCAAGGAGAACACCCTTGATCGCATTCTTAATTTTGGAACGTCTGGTTTTATTTCGTTCGTTTCGTTTTTCGTTTTGCCGATTGCGCTTGAGCGCAGATTTATGGTTAGCCAAGAAACTCTCCTGAATCAAAAGGTTTAATCTATATAAATAGAAGTAATCGCGCAATGTACTTTGTTTTGGGAGAGTTTGTCAAGGAATTGGTGCCCTAAATGGCACAAGTGTTTCAATAAACTCGTATTTTTGGGGAAGAAAAGCAGGTATTTGAAAAAAACTGGTCATGGGCCAAGATGTTTTTCTATCAGCTTGGACTCGAGTATTTTTTTATTACCGTCCGCAAAGCGGCGAGCTTGTTTAAAGAAGTTTTTTGCTATTTCATGATTGCCTTTTAGGTGTTGCATCAAGCCCAGATTAAAATAAATTTCTCCAGTGGTGCTATCTGCGACGCTGGCTTGAGTAAATCGAATCAAGGCTTCTAAATATTTACCCTTATTAGAATATTCAATTCCTTGACTGTTATGTAACCTTGCCGAAGGTTCTGCTGCTGCTGGTAATGGCAGGGGAGTCTCTTTGGTTTTATCACAATTAGTGACGGTTAATGTAAATAGTAGAATTAAAATTAATTTCTTCAAAATAGTTGATTGGGGAGTGATGATATATTAGTTTTAGTTATTTATGAAGGTAAGTTAATTAAGACCATACATTGATGGATAGCGAAGGGGTTCCTTTGTGCAGTAATCTTGACACATGTAGGTAGCATAAAAAAAACCAAGGCTATCTTTAAAAACGGGAAACTTTGTTCGCCCTGATTGTGCGAGAGCATAACCCAGGTAATAGAAGTATCTAACTATTCGATTGGGTACCATTTTTTATGCAGGCCCTAGCCAAGTATGCCAATCATCATTAATCACACCTTTCTTTTTATAGCGAGTCATGGCGTCCTTACAGTGGCAGGTTCGTTTAGTTCTTGAGAGACTTAGAAATGTTCCAGCAAGAATACTGGGAAAGCGAGAAACGGATTCTTCAACTTGGATTTTTTCTTGATTTGTCTGCATACCTTCAAACAACTCCCCAGTTTTAAATTCACGCGTAATTGTACCCTCGGAAAAATTGGTTAGATAGCAAATGGATGCGTAGCACATTTCAAGTTCACGGGCGAGAAAGAGTTCTGGAACAAGGGTCATCCCAACAAGATCTCCACCATTTAAGCGAAATTTTTTAATTTCAGCAGGAGTTTCCAGTCTTGGCCCCTCAGTACAGACATAGACTGCTTTTTCATGATGAGCAAACCCAACCGTGTGCATTGAATTATGAATTACTTCGCGAATTTGTGGACAAAAGGGTTCATTCTGACGAATGAAACCAAGACCACGGTTTTTAAAAAAAGTGGTTTGTCGATTTTTAGTTTCATCAATTATATCACTAGGTAATACATATTCGCCTGGCTTGAAAGACGCGTTGATGATACCTGGGCCAGACCAAGAAATAATACGTTCAACGCCACACTCCTTGAGGGCATAAATATTGGCACGATAATTAACAAAAGGGGCAGTGATTAGATAGTCCTTTTCTCCGTGCCGTGACAGAAATAGGTATTCTAATTTGCCAACCCTGAAATGATGAATCGGGGCGCTCTTTCCAAATGGAGTTTCAAGAATAGAGGTACGTTGTTTTTCTCCTAGAGCTCCGTCGGTGAGTAGATTATATGCTCCACTTCCACCTATTACGCCAAGCGAAACAGGGGACAGGTCTTTTTCTGATGAATTATTCATCGGTCTAAATAAGATTTGGTGTCGCTTACATAGTGATTTGCCGAGTCGCGGATCGATTGGATTTCATCGTCAGTCAGTTTGCGTTTAACTTTTGCTGGCGCGCCTATCACCAAGCTTCCGGATTGTATGGTAGTACTTGGAGTTACTAGCGAACCCGCACCAACTATACAGTTTTCCCCAATTGTTGAACCATCCATTATCGTCGCGCCCATTCCAATAAGACAGCGAGATTCAATGGTACAGGCATGAAGGGTAGCATTGTGTCCGACGGTTACTTCATCTCCAATGGTGAGCGGATACTTTTTTCGAGCCACGTGAAGCACGCAACCATCCTGGATATTGGTACGTTTTCCTATTATAATATAATTAATATCACCACGAATTACTGCATTGAACCAAATACTACTTTCCGCGCCTATGACTACATCACCAATTACCGCAGCACTTTCAACGATGTAGGCTGAGGAATCAATGCGAGGCATTTTATTTTGGAATACTAAAAGCATTTTAAATATTCAAAATTTACTAGTTTAATTTTCAAGATCAAATTATTGTCAGACAGAATGTTAAAAATAGTTCTAAGGTGAAATGCAAATTCGAGATTTAGTATTCAGTTTGCTTCGCTAAAGTTAAGTGTGCATTTCGCATAATATCGTAACATTTATTTGCCAGAATTCTTCGATCAGTCTCCCCTTGAAGCGAGGGTAGAATTTGAACCGTTACATCCAATTGTTGTTGTTTTAGAAGTCTAATAAGATGTGTTAGGAAATTAATATTATACCAGCAGGCAACGGATAGTTTTCTGTTGTCATGATAGTAAACTACAACAGGTACCACCGGTTTCCCGGTTTGAATAGCTGCTTCAAAATGGGATGATTTAAACGGTAAAATGTCCTTGCCATCTGTGGCCTGTGCTTCTGGAAAAAGAATTACAGAGCACTTTGCCTTCAAGCGGCACTGAATTTGGTCAACCGTGAGGCGAACCTGTTGCTTTCGGTTTCTGTCCACGAAAATAGTAGCGCCAAGTTGTGTTAACCAGCCCACAAAAGGCCATCGTCGGACCTCTGCTTTAGATACAAAAAAAGATGGGAAACAAGAACCCATAACAAAAATATCCGGTGCGCCCACATGATTTGCAATGATAAGAGACCCTGGGGCAACCATAGATTCATGGTCTACCTTAACTTTAATATTAAACAATAAGCATGAGCATTGTGCCCATAGTCTTGAAAAAAAAACAACAGTGCGGTAATACGTTTCTTTAGACAAAAAACAAATAAAAAATAAACCAAAACCTATCACTCCGAAACAAATATAGGTTGGGACTAAAATGAACATTCTTGTTATAGCGAGCAGGTATCCCATGGCAGTTTTAGAATGTTTCTTCGGTTTTGTTTATTATGCCAAGCATGTCGGTTAATAATATTCGCACGGCATTATTTGCTATAGATAATGCTAGTTCTGAAGTCTTGAACTTTGGAGAAACGTTAGTGTTAAGAGAAGTCGTTAATTTCTCAGCGATATGGCACCACGCCGATTGACTCTTAAGGATACTGTAATGAATTTTATCTATACCACAGAACTGTTTCATGTCATTGATTACAGTTATCTTCTTATTGGAAGACTGTAGAATGAACTTGTTGATAGCTTTAATATTGTTTGATGCCTGAGAGTATTTTACCGGACTCTTTGGGAAATAAATCTGACGGATGATGTGAAAGTGCAATTCACTAATATCATTTTCGAGGTCTACGGGGATTGAAGTGATAAAAATATTTGTTTTAAACTCACCCAATGCGTTAAGGAGGTATTGCAGGCCGTTAATGATTTTCTCCGAGGAAACACCGTACATAATGTCATTACCGATATCTGTGATAAGAGCGACTACAGACAGGTCTTTTATCTTTTTATTTCGGACTGCTTCAAGAATACCGCAATTGAGAATCGGAGAATAGACTGCGTTGAGTATCCCACCGCGGCTGAGATAGCCCCTTCCTGGACCCATGGCATGCACAAAACTCGTTGGCCTTGGGAATATGCATCTTTCGATACAGTATTTCAATCCATGAAAGGAACGGGCAAGATTGCTTGCACCAAGGAAAATAAAAAGTACAGGATTTTGTGTTTGATCCTCAGTCGAAGCGGTTAGAGGGAGGACAAAGGACATATTTGCTTATTATTAAGCATTGTTTCACCAATGAATTGGGATTACTCCGCAGGAATGGAGTTGACATAAATTTCACGAGGTCGAACCCCATCTGAGGGGCCCACCACGCCATCTCGCTCCATCATTTCTATAATGCTTGCGGCACGATTGTAACCTATTCTTAATCTTCTTTGTATATAGGAAATAGAAGCTTGTCGGTCTTTTGCGACCAATGCCAATGCTTCGTCATACCTTTCGTCGTATTCTTCCGTTTCCTCATATTTTTCCTTATCTGTTACTGCAACTTCAAAAATCTCTTCCTTGTAGGTAGGTTTTTTTTGTTCTTTAATAAAACTTATAATCTTTTCAATTTCCTCGTCACTCACCATTGCACCGTGAATTCGTAACAGTCGGTGAGTTCCTGGCGGCATAAATAACATGTCTCCTTTCCCAAGAAGTTTCTCGGCCCCCATGGCATCGAGTATAGTTCGAGAGTCGACCCGAGAGGTTACCTTGTAGGATATACGAGACGGGAAATTGGCTTTGATGATTCCGGTTAAAACGTCAACAGAAGGACGCTGTGTGGCAACAATTAAATGAATTCCAGAAGCGCGTGCCATTTGAGCAAGTCTGGTGAGTGCTTCTTCTACACCCTTAGAAGCAACCATCATAAGATCAGCCAACTCATCTATGACAATCAAAATGTAGGGTAATTTTTCTGGGGGTTCGGTGGGTTTATCGTTTTCTTCTTCTAGTTTGTCAGATTCTACTTCGTGAGGTTTGATAGTTTTTTTATTATCCTGTTCCCATTGTTTTAGTTTTTGTTCATATTCTTTACGTTCTTTATCTATCTTTACGTTGAATCCACTGATGTTTCGAACACCTATTTCAGCCATCATCTTATATCGATTTTCCATTTCCTGTACAGCCCAGGCTAAGGCTGCAGCGGCTTTTTTCGGGTTTGTGACAACCGGTGCAATAAGGTGAGGAATGCCATCGAAAATCGATAGTTCCAACATTTTTGGATCGATCATTATCATTTTGACTTCATCTGGCGTAGCGTTAAGAAGAATACTGCAGATCATGGCGTTTAATCCGACGCTTTTCCCAGAACCAGTAGAACCAGCCATCAAAAGATGCGGGATTGTGGCCAGATCTTGCGCTACAGGTTCGCCAATATTATCTTTTCCTATTACCAGCATTAATTTTGAATTCGATTCAACAAACTCTTTAGAAGTTATTATTTCTTTAAATGAGACAACTTCCTTTTTAATATTAGGGATTTCTATCCCTACGACAGGTTTTCCTGGGACAGGGGCAAGAATGCGCAAACTAAGTGCTCGCATCGCCAGTGCAAGGTCATCGCTCAAGGAGAGAATTCTACTGACCTTGATTCCTGGGGCAGGTTCAAATTCATATAATGTGATGACAGGTCCTGGGAGAACTTGCACTACTTTTCCTTCTACTCCAAAGTCAGCTAGTTTGCGTTCTAGTATAGAAGTACTGATCAGAATTTCTTCTTTCATTTCATCCGAGTTTTCTATCGGTAAAGGATCATGTAGCAAACTGACAGGTGGGATTTGATAATTTCCGTTTTCAGGTATCGGTGGTTGTTTTTCCTCCACAATAAAGCTGGTATTTCTATTATTTTTTCGAGGGACAATGTTAGGAATCTGAGTCGATTCCGTAGTTTTTTCAGGGGGTCTGGTTCTTGTTATAATTAATGGTTCGGTTGGTTCAAATATTTCATAGGGCTTTTCTTTAGCAGTAATAGTAGATTCACCAACAGTGTTGATCCATTCGCCTCCCACTACTTTTAACTTGTTAAATAGTCGTAATAACTTACCAATACCCGTTCCTGCAAGTTTGCCCATTGTTTCCAGCATAGGGTTTACAGTTTTTCCCGTCATAGCAAGGAGTGAGGCTAAAATCATGGTGATCAAAAAAATGGTGGCACCGACATTACTTAACCACATGACCAGAAACCTTCCTAGGATGGTGCCTGTAAGACCTCCTACTTGGGCATAATTTTTGAAAATGGGATCGGAATTCATTTGAACTGCGCACAAAGCACACAATCCTATGAGTAAAAAAACTCCTGAAAACAAACGAAGTGGCCAATGATTAAATTCTTTTCCTCGCACGCAAGCCCATCCAATAATCAGGGTTATCACAGGGAAGAAAAACGCACCACTACCAAAAAACTGGACTAGCCCATCAGAAATATAGGCGCCGACTATACCCCCGGAGTTTGCAACTGATTCCTGAGAGGAAAGGGATGTGTTCATCGAGGGATCTGTCGGAGAGTAGGTTGCTAGGGATACGATAGAGAATAGGGAAAAGGCCAAGACCGCTATTCCCAGAAAATCGCGAATAAAGATAGAGGTTTTTTTATTCATGAGATGTTATTTTAAGAGAGGTTTGATTTACCAGACGACGTGTAGTGTCTTGAAGCACAGTATCCTTTTTCCAGTCACTGTCGCTAGTTTCTGGGTAATCCAAGGTAAAGTGGAGTCCTCGGCTTTCTTTACGTTGTAATGCGCTTATTATAATCAAGTGAGCGGTGAGAGCAATGTTCCTTAGCTCAAGGGTATTCTTGGTAATTGTGAAATTCCAATAATATTCTTTGATTTCGTCCAGAAGTAATTGAATGCGTCTTTCTGCTCGGCGAAGTCTTTTATCTGAGCGTACGATACCAACATAATTCCACATGATTCTTCTGATTTCATCCCAATTATGTGAGACGACAACCGATTCGTCACTGTCCACCGCGTTTCCACAATCCCAGCTGGGTATATCATGGGAGGTTGTATTATTAAATGATCCTGATTTTAGTAACAGGGCGGCCTTGGCCACGGCTCGATTTGATAGTACAAGCCCCTCCAATAGCGAGTTGGAAGCTAGTCTATTGGCGCCATGCAGTCCAGAGTAGCAAACTTCTCCGCTGGCAAAAAGGTGGTGAATGTTTGTTTGGCCATTAAGATCAACTAGGACCCCCCCACAGGTATAATGTGCGGCAGGTACTACGGGAATTGGCTTGTTAACCATATCCAAACCGAACTGCTTGCAGGTTTTATAGATATTCGGAAAGCGTTCGCGTATTCGGTAACCCTTTATATGGGTAATATCTAAATAAACGCAATCGTCGCCACTTTTTTTCATTTCGTGATCTATGGCGCGGGCCACAATGTCCCGTGGAGCCAGGCATCCTAAGGGGTGATAATTTTCCATAAAAGTGCGTCCGTTTTTCAGTCGCAATATACCGCCTTCTCCGCGTACTGTTTCAGAAATCAAAAAAGATTTTGCTTGTGGGTGGTATAAACAAGTTGGATGAAATTGAATGAATTCCATATTAGCTATTTTGGTACCCGCACGGTAAGCGGCAGCAATTCCGTCGCCTGTGGCAGTGTCAGGATTTGAGGTATAAAGGTACACTTTCCCAGCACCTCCACTTGCTAACAAGGTGATTTTGCTAAGAAAAGTTTTTACCTGTTTTGTGTTGACATCAAGGATATACGCTCCAAGCGCTTCATCCTTAGTGCTTCCAGGTTCAACCTTAGAATCTAATCTACCGCGCGTAATAAAATCGATCAGCATATGGTGTGGGAAAACCGTTATATTTTTTTTGCTATTGATTGCCTCAATCATGGCGCGTTCTATTTCTTGTCCAGTAAGATCATTGGCGTGTAGAATTCGATCTCTGGAGTGTCCTCCTTCACGACTCAAATGGTAGTCTTCTCCCCGGATACGGGTGAACTGAACACCCAAGTTAATTAGCTCTCTTACGTGAGAAGGTCCCTCTCTACAAATGATGCGCACTACGTCCTCACGGCATAATCCACGGCCCGATTCGATGGTGTCGTCAGCATGTAATTCAAACGAGTCGTCGTCGGTCATTACAGAGGCTATTCCACCTTGCGCATACAAAGTGGCAGATTCGGCCAGCTCATCTTTACTAACGATTGCCACCGATCCAAATTGAGAGGCCTTGAGGGCAAACGTTAGTCCAGCAATTCCGCTACCTATAACCAGAAAATCTTTTTCAATCATCATATCTTAGATTATAGATCGCTTGCCCTTTATTTTCAATAGGATAAAACGAGAAGGTGTCAGGTGCGTCCACCCTTTTTCAAACGGAACATAGTTCAGTGATTTCACCAAAACCAGGAAAGAAGTTATTAGGTTAAAAGGGCGTAGAAGAATAAATAAGTGTGGGTGGAACAAAACCAAATTATTTTTATTAATTACTGAAATTAAGTGGAAGGAATGAAAGGGGCAATAATGTACAGGCCAGACGTCATATTAATTAACGGATATTGCCTTTTTCATCGATCGTGTAAGTTTTATTACTACTACTATGTTTTGCTGTGGCTTGGAAGTCAGTTTTTGTTTCCTTCCCTGGTGGAATGAGCATAACTACATCAGAAGACTGGATGTAGCCATTGATGGCTTCCTTGGCAATGTCGATAGAACATTGTGTATTAATGTCATCTGCCCAAAATTTTTCACAGGCTTGGTGAAGCTTCTCTAGGTTTTCCTTTGACTCTCTATCATATCTGAGCTGTTTGTAATGCTCTAACTGGGGAGTAGCTATAGCTGCTACAATGCCGATAATGACGAAAATAATTAACAGCTCTAAAAAACTAAACCCGGTTACATTTTTTTTGCGGTCTAATTTCCATAGCATGTCT
>JALPWY010000003.1 GCA_023271875.1 Nitrospinaceae bacterium
TAACTTGGATTTATTATTGGAGAAAAAGGGAGATTCTGCTGACCAAGTTATCAATGGGCACGATGTATCTAATTTGTTTGACCTGAACAAAGAACCCTACTCGTTTGATAAAGATCATAATGAATTCATTCCCGAATACGGGTCAATGATTTATACAGTATGGGATTCAAACAAGAGTTTTATTTACGTTGGAATTTGTGGACTTGAAGGTGAGAGGAATCCTAGAAATCGTATCACACAACATAGAAGTGGACGAAGAAGTGGTGACCAGTTTTGCACTTACATACAAGACTTCTATATTCTACCGGATATTTTAAACAATGGTACCTACGAACCTAGGAAAAAATGGTTAGATGATAAGACTAAAAATTATATTCGGGAGAGATTATTTTATCGGTTTGTAGTTATAGAGGAAATTACCAGGACCGAAGTCGTATCGATAGAAAATAGAATTAGAGAGGGAGTTTTTGGATTTCCTCCACCTGTTCTTAATGGTCTTCCAGACTCATGGTAATGCGATGAAATTAATTGATATACATGCCACTTTAAAATCAGAAATTAGTTTGGACATAGTTCCAATTCAGTGTGGTTTTTTTTTAATATTTACAATGAAGACACTGAGATTTGTCAGGACCTCATGTTCAGCACCGGATCATCAATAAAAGAATTAGTCTATTTTTTTCAACGTTCATACAATTCAATACAAATGAAACTTAATGCATCAGGAATTTCAGAATCTGATTTCCCTTCAGGTGAAAGTGAAAAATAAATTTCTCAGTTGGCAATAAAATCGAGTTACAAAGATGTTACAAACAAAAATAAAGCTAATTAGAATCAATAACTTACAGACGTAAAACGATTGAATGGGAGTAAGCAACCCCCCTAGAATTAGGCAGGGTATTTAGTTACAACAACTTAGTTTTTTAGAAGAAGTTTTCAACGAATTACAGCTCCCCTTATATATCAGTAGGTTACAAATTCGAGTTGCGAATATGTTACAAAAAAGGGTCGACTATTGTTTATCCATTGATCCATTGTCTGTATTTTTGAAGAAATACCAAAACCGATGGAGTAATGGTCCTTTTTTCCCAAAAGTTAGTTCGTCTAAATTTCGATGTTCCCAGTCGTACTTGTGAATAGAGGTATTTAGGTCTGCAGAAAAGTGGCGAGAAACAACCCAATCATGTTTTTTAAAATATTTCTCTATATATAATGGGCTTGGCCTTAAACTGTACTGAACATTCAAAGGATGATCAATTCCCACATTGCCCATGTGTTCATGTATAACTTTGTCGGGATCTTCTGAGTCACATACCAGCGTTTCCACTAAAATGTTATCCGTCATCTGAGTGCAACAATTTAATGTGTCCTCTATCGATGAGACAGTTTCAAGGTAACCAAAATTCACGATAAGATCAAAACGCCCAAAATGAGTGAAGTCATTGTCTAAATCGAAAAGGACCGGATTGAATGTGGGTAAATTACGGTATCGTAACTTAGCAAAATTTATATTGGATACTCTGCCTTCTAATGCTAGAACATCTGCGCCCAAATCAGCTAGAAATGCACCAATATATCCGATGCCACTACCAAGTTCTAAAACTTTCTTTCCCGGGAAATACTCAGGTGGAAATATTGTTAGGAGTTTTTTTAATCTTTTAAAACGATACTCATGATAGGCCGGATGGAAATGTCCTTGGGTCTCCTCATATTTGAAAGCACAATTAACAAAATCATCTACTGGAGAGGAATACGGGGGTATTCGAGTCCCCATTTCTATTTCATAACCATTTAATGGTTTTCCATAAAGCGCTTTCTGAACGCGGTCATGAAACATATGTGCAATTTTTTTTAAGAAAATTCTTGGAAAACTAAGCATGGACTCTTTTTTCATTCATTGGTTTAAAAATGATTGCGAGCATGTATTTTTATCTTGACGGGGAAAGTATTTTGTTATGGAAAATGTGCCTGGCACATCACCACAATGGGTATATATCATCGTCATGATCTTGTTTTTTTTTCTTTGCAATTTTCAAAAAAATAAAAGCAAACAAAACAACGACGAATAATATCGATAGAAATATATAAAATTTACTCAATTTTTTCTCTTATATATGTAGACAGTAGATTATTTCCATCATCGTTCATATGGGCTCTATCAACAAATAACCAGTCGGTCTTAGTTGAATTTTCTTTTAACATTTGGTTGCAATCAAAAAAGTCAATTTTCAGCTTATCACAGTAAGTCTTTAATAAATTTTGGTAAGAGTAATAATGGTCCAAGTCTTGTATTTTATTTAATATTTTATGGGGTAAAAATTTGCTTGTTTTGTCATCAATAAACTTAATTATTTCCAGTTCTTCCCTTGAGGGATCTTTCCCCCAACCGAGAAAGGGTTGCAAAAAATAGTAGACCCTTACACCTAATCCCCTAGAAATTGTAGACCAAAGGCTTAAGTTTCGAAACAGAATATCCTCTAGCATCATATTTTTTTTAGGATTAAGATTTGTATTATTAAAACCTTTCCTAAAGTGAGGGTTAAGAATATATTTAAATAGCTCGCCTTTTGTTATACTTTTCCAGTTAACTCTATGCGAGACTAGTGATCCTAGCAATAGTTTAGCTAATGTTCGAAGAGGGCTCAAATGTTCCCTATCCATTGCATCGAAATATTGTTTGCCAAAAAAAAAGGGGCCAAGAAAATTATTGTCGAAATCTATGCCGCTAAAAAAATATAAATCATTTAAACCTGAGAAAATTACTATTTTTTCAATCTCATTGAGTTTTTCTATCAATGATTGATATAGGATTAATTCTTGAAACCCATTAAATGCTCTACCACCCAAATTATAAAAATGGCAGTCTGAACTACTCGATAATAGGCTTGATATTGTTTTTTGATCTGACGAAGACCCTACCCCAAATGCAGTTGAACCACCAATGAACACTGACTTTTTGCTTGTTATTTTTTCGTCAAATATTGATTGATTGAGGTTTGGCTTTTTGTTAAAACGTAGGCCATAACAATCTGTATTTACAATTTCTGACCGAAAATTAGTAGTTTGGGTAAACATTAAGTGGGGAACCCACTCAATCCCAATGTTGTCGTAGATTTTTAATTGTGGAGCTAATTCATACCTAGAGTTCATCTGCGGATTGTATCTTTAGTCACTGTCAGCCTCGCTTAGCTTACTTTGATTAGATCTTCGAATCATAGTAACATATGGGAATAGTTTTTCACTTATAAGTCTAAGAAAATAAAGGTGATAAAATCAACTGAGACGGTAGATGCGAACATTAATTTCCCCCCCGCATTTCAACTTCGATAACAGTTTCGCCCGCAGCCTTGAAGGCTTTTTCGTTTCTTGCCAGGCAGAACCTGCATCCGCACCGAGACTGCTGCAATTCAACCATACACTGGCCAAAGAACTCGGCCTTGATCCGGTAGCTCTCGATTCAAAAGCAGGTTTGGAGATTTTCTCTGGCAACGTAATACCCGAAGGCTCAGAACCGCTCGCTCAGGGTTATGCTGGGCACCAGTTTGGAGGATTCGCGCCGCAACTGGGGGATGGGCGAGCGCTTCTCCTCGGCGAAGTGATCGATACCCTAAAACAACGTCGCGATATCCAATTGAAAGGATCGGGGCGCACCCCATTTTCTCGAGGCGGAGATGGCAAAGCCGCTCTCGGCCCGGTGTTGCGCGAATACCTGATTGGTGAGAGCATGCACGCGCTCGGTGTCCCGACTACACGGGCCCTGGCAGCTGTTACCACAGGGGATGCCGTATATAGGGAAATCTCTCTCCCCGGTGCTGTTCTAACCCGTGTAGCGGCTAGCCACATCCGCATCGGAACTTTCGAGTTTGGCGCAGCGCGCGGTGACGTCGACAAAGTCCGTAAACTCACCGATTATTCCATCGCACGGCACTATCCTGAAACAGCCAATTCGGAAAACCAATATCTCGCATTCTTCGAGGCCGTCTCCGATGCCCAGGCAGCCCTAGTGGCGCGCTGGATGAATATCGGTTTCATCCACGGTGTGATGAATACCGACAACATGACGATCTCTGGCGAAACCATCGATTACGGACCCTGCGCTTTTATGGATACCTATGCACCAAACACAGTGTTTAGCTCGATCGATGCCCAAGGCCGCTATGCCTATGCTAACCAGCCGGTGATCCTGTCCTGGAACCTGACCCGATTAGCAGAAACACTGATCCGATTTATCGACACTGACAAAGACCGGGCCATCGAATTGCTGACCGATAAGATCAAGGCTATTCAACCTCTCTATGAAACATACTGGCTGGCTGGAATGCGATCCAAGATCGGCTTATCAACCGAAGATTCTCTTGACCTAGAATTGATAAACGACCTACTATTGGTGATGGAAGGTGGACATGCGGATTTCACCCTAGTCTTCCGTCGTCTTGCACAATCCTTACGCGGTCATAGCGACGAAATACGGCAGCTGTTCGAAGAACCTGATGCCTTCGACGTCTGGGCGCGTCGTTGGCGGAAACGACTAGAGAAAGATGGCGTTGCTGCGGAAACTGTCGCGCAGGCAATGGATCTGGCCAACCCAATCTATATTCCGCGAAACCATAAAGTCGAAGAAGCTCTTACCGCCGCAGTCGATCAGGAAAATATGACGCCCTTCTCGAAGCTACTGACTGTCTTGAGCCATCCCTTCGACGAGGTCGCGGGCAACGAAGCTTATGCCGCGCCAGCGCCGAATTCGAGCATACCCTACCGGACATTCTGCGGGACCTAATGGTTGATGGTCGAACACATGACTTTGTTTGTCCACTTAGATTGGTTACTTCAACATATGCCATACAAACCTTTTTTTATCCTTTTAAAGAAAGTTAAAACACTAAATTATATTTCCAATGAGTACTAAAAGAGAAATTAATACTCTTATTGATCTTGCAAGAAAGGTTGGTCAGGCATTTTGTGATAAAAATACGTTTAAAGAAACATCTTCAGACCAAATAATCCAGGAATGGAAATACCAAGGTGCTAAATTTAGAATGATTTTTCAAAAAACTCAAAGTGATGAAATAGCAATAGAAAATTGTTACGCACAAATGAGAAAAAAGTTAAGAGAGTTAAACTTGGGAGCGCCATCAGAATCTAGCATGAGGTTGGTTAGCAACTTTGCCAAAGTAGAAGAGTTAATATTATTGGATGAATTATGGGAAGAACTTGATGCGAACAACCAAAATTAATACACTTATGTTTATTAATGTTTTGGAACTTTTCTCCCCAAAATACTCTTTATCTATAAGTTGTTGGGGAAAAGGACTTCGCAAAAGCACCAAGGTGTTGCAAAAAAATATTTGGAATTATGGGCCTACAGATGAACAATCATTGGATGAGAATAACAGCAACTTTTCTTGTATCTAAAACTCTAACCTACTAATTTAAACTATTGGTGTCTTCCTTTTCTGTTTTCTTTTCTTTTTCTAAATTCGACTGGAGGTTTAAAACATTATGAATGAGTTCACCATAGGTGACTTTCGTCTTGTCGCAATATTTTCTTAGGCAGGCATACATTATAAAAACGCAATTCCACTCATCAAATAGTTCGCCTGTCTTTTTACAGCGTTTTTCAAACGCAGCAAGAGTATTTTCTATTTCCTCCAACACTTCATTGAATGCTTCAATCTCGTTATGTTCGTTTAAATCAATACTACTATCAAAACCCAAGAAGTTTTCGCCTGACTGAGTTTTCTCAGACTCATTAAAATGATCTTCAATTTGACTAAAGTCAATCTCAGCTTGTTGGCAAAACAAAGTTAGGCAATTAAAACTAATTACAAGACATTCGTATCCACTTAATTCGCTATTTTCACTCTCTAACATTTCCGAGATGTCATCTTCTATCAAATCAATCATTTCAAAAAATGCATCAAGATTATTCCCTTTACCATTGACTTGCATGAAAATTAATTAACTCCCAAAAAAATGATCATCCCAGCAAAACAACCTTAAAAGTTATAACAAAGACTGAAAACGAAAAGCAATATTTAGAGTGTAGTTGTCCAGTTTCATCAAATACGATATTTCTTGGAAGACTAGGTATGAATTTTCAAGCGGTACAGATTAGCAGTAAGGAACAACAATTATATTAAAAATATATATCAACTCATTGAATATCACTAGGGCTAATTATCATTCTGTATCAACACGAAAGAAAAAAATCACATAGTATGTTTTTATGAGTTTATGCGACACTTAATATAGGTTGCAATTAAGAGGGAAGTCTTTATTTATGGCAAAGTTCGATTACAACATTATCGTTATCGGCGGTGGATCAGCTGGTCTAGTTTCTGCTTATATTGCCTCTGCCACTAAAGCAAAAGTTGCCCTCATAGAAAAGAATAAAATGGGTGGTGATTGCCTCAACACCGGATGCATCCCTAGCAAGGCTCTTATTCGCAGTGCTAAAATTCTTTCCTATATCAAGCGACACCGAGAATTCGGAATTAAATCAGTGGTTGCTGAATTTGATTTCCCCGAAGTGATGGAGCGCGTTCAAGCTATCATCAAAAAAATTGAACCCCACGATAGCGTAAAACGTTATACCGACCTCGGTGTTGATTGTTTTTCTGGTCAAGCAAAGATATTGTCACCACACGAAGTTGAGCTTAACGGAAATATCCTCACGACAAAAAATATCATCATCGCAACCGGGGCGCGCCCGACTATACCCTCTATTAATGGATTGGAAAAAACAAACTTTCTTACATCCGATAATTTATGGAATATTCAAGAGTTACCCAAGAAATTATTAATCATAGGCGGCGGACCTATTGGATCAGAGTTTGCACAATGCTTCGCACGACTAGGCAGTGATGTAACGCAAGTTGAAATGTCACCCCACATCCTTACCCGCGAGGATGATGAAATTAGCCTAGCTCTCCGCCAACAATTCGGCCGCGAAGGCATTGACATACATACAGATACAACGTGCAAAACTATTGCTACCGAGAATGGGAAACAAGTAATGGTCTCCGAACAAAGAGGACAGGAGGTACGTATTGAATTTGATCAGATACTGATTGCAGTTGGAAGAACTGCCAACAGCAAAGGGTTTGGGCTTGAGAATATTGGTATCGAGTCCGACCAACATAATAGAATAATTGTAGATAGTTATCTCCGGACAACCACACACAAAAACATCTATGCTTGCGGTGATGTGGTTGGACCTTATCAGTTTACACACACGGCAGCTCATCAAGCTTGGTACTGTGCAGTTAATGCACTATTCAGTCCTTTCAAAAAATTCAAGGTCGACTATAGCGTCATACCCTGGTGTACATTCACAGACCCAGAAATCGCGAGAGTCGGACTCAATGAAAAAGAAGCCACTAAGCAAGGCATAGATTATGAAGTAACTCGATATGGAATAGATGACCTCGATCGAGCTATTGCTGATAGTGATGATCAAGGCATAATAAAAGTATTAACTGCTCCTGGGAAAGATCGTATCCTAGGAGCCACAATTATGAGTTGCGAAGCAGGCAACCTTATAACCGAATATGTCTCTGCAATGAAACATGGAATCGGACTTAACAAAATTCTCGGCACCATCCACATTTACCCTACCATGGCAGAAGCGAATAAGTTCGTTGCTGGTACTTGGAAAAAAAATCACGCGCCAAAAAAACTTTTAAAATTGGTGCAAAAGTTTCACGCCTGGCGCCTACGCTAGAGTCCCATTTACTATAAAAAAAACTTTTCACAAATTGGGAGTATAAGAATGCTCAGGAGTTACTTCAATTCATACTGAACTTTACTAGATCTCGATGTAAAGGCCATCTTCCATAACGGAAACTCGATAGGTAGGGGTAACTGATGAGCGGTCAAATTTACAACTTCCTCGTCTGATATTCCATAGGCATTGATCTCTACTACAAGCAGCAAACATTCCTCGAAGGTCTGGCAAACGACCAAGGCTCCCTCCGCACATCCTGCAGTCATCGGTTATAACATAATATTTTTCTTCAACGCAAAATATTGCCAGAACATACTTCATCTCAGTCAATGGGTGGGTAAGGTGGATTTGTTTTCCCGAACCCTCTGAGGGGGCGTCTTTTAATTCTGATATTTTGACCTTAGACATGAAGGAATATTTAATCTTTTGGTAGGTATGGACCGTATCGATCTCGGTAATATTTTTCCAACTCGTATCGAAACCGCCCTTTTAGGTGAGGTAGCTCTTCTGCTGCATGGTGATCAAACTTGACGTATTCTTCAGATTTTTCTTGAGTATCCTTAGGGCGCTCAATATTAGGATCCAGATAAGCACCACCTAGAGGGGAGCCACCAACGATAAGGCCCTGACCTTTTTGAATCCACCGCCCAAGCATAATACGTTCTTCATCTGTCCCTACTGCTGCTGGCATAAAAACATATCCTAAATTATTAATATATTAGTCGGGGGGGCAGTCCCTCTTGTCGCACGAATCGTAATAAGGTAGCATAACTTCTAATCTATAACCAATACAGGCCCCTATTTAAATAATTTTATTTTATTATTCTTGATTTTTAACGAGTGCAAAACAATATGACAACAAACACAGAACCAAAAAAATCGGCTGAACAATGGTTTCAGGAAGGACTTGCCGCTAGCAAGCTTGGTGACCCGAGAACCTGTCTCGAATCATATAAAAAGGCCATCGAAGTTGACCCAGACCATTTCTTGGCTCAATTTAATCTAGGAATACGCTATGGGAAACTCCCCATGAATATTGAAGCGGCACGCCACTTCAGGGAAGCCCTGCGCTTGAAACCAGAATCGCCAATGGTCCACTACAGCCTTGCTGTCGTTTGTAATCTAATTGGAGAAACAGACGATGCATTCCAGCATTATAATGAGGCAATCCGTTTGAACCCAGAGTTTGCCAAAGCACACAGCAATCTCGCAATGTTATCTTATTCACTCAAGCGGGGAAAAGAAACAATTCACCATCTATTGAAAGCAGTTGAAATGTTTGAAAAAACCGGTGATGAATTTATGATTAACAATGCTAAAAGTCTTCTCAAAGATTGTTTGAAGGAATTCAACCTTACCGCTGAGGAATGTCAAACACTTTAAGCTTAATGACTCATGGACTTCTTTGATGTAGTTGTTATCGGCGGGGGTTCCGCAGGGTACGCCGCTGCCAACACAGCCGAATCTAAAGGAGCCAAAGTTGCCATTGTCGACAAAGGCCCGCTGGGCGGGCTTTGTATTCTTCGTGGCTGTATGCCAACCAAGACTATCCTCCGATCGTCAGATGTTCTTGCTCTTATGCACCGAGCCAAAGAATTTGGTCTCGCAGTTTCAAACCCCTCAGCCGATCTCTCATTGATCAATGATCGAAAAATCCAGCTGATTAATGAGTTTGCCAGCTATCGCATCGAGCAATTGAATGATCCAAAATTCACACTAATTGAAGAACACGCCTCATTTCTCTCGCCACATCAGCTTAAAGTGGGCAAACGAGAATTGTCAGCAAAAAACTTTATCATAGCTACCGGCTCTACGACGGCAGAGTTTCCAGTTCCAGGTTTGGCTGAGGTTGGTTTTCTCACCAGCGATGACGTTCTGGAGTTAAGAGAAACACCCGAATCCATGATCGTTCTAGGAGCTGGGCCCGTCGCCGTTGAGTTAGCCCAGTTTTTTTGTCGGATAGGAACGCAAACCACTCTTGTTCAACGAAGCGGTTATATTCTTTCAAAAGGAGATGAGGACTTGGCGTGTCCAGTCGAGGCGCGTTTTCGTGAAGAAGGGATGGAAGTCTACACGGGAACAAAGCTATTACGAGTTGAGAAATCTAGATATGGTAGCACCGTTTTCTTTTCACACGAGGGTAAAGAAAAATCTGCAACCGCAAGTATAATTTTGCAGGCTCTCGGGAGAAAAGCAAATATTGATGGACTAAATTTATCAGCGGCCTCAGTTAATGTAAATCAAGGAAGAATCGAAGTCGATCAGGAGATGAGGACAAACGTTCCTCATATCTTTGCGGTAGGTGATGTCAATGGTCTCCACGAAATCGTTCATATCGCGATCGAACAGGGAGAAATAGCTGCGCATAACGCAACTCAAGAGGGTGCACGTCAATTCGACGAAAGATTAAAACTCAGCATAACCTTCACCGATCCACCTGTGGCGAGCGTCGGCCTATCAGAAAAAGAATGCCAGAAGTTAAGCATTCTTTATCTAAAGGCAACGTATCCTTTTAACGATCATGGCAAGTCATTATGCATGGGAGAAACTCATGGCCATGTAAAACTGTTATGTTCTCCCGATAGCGGAGAAATTATTGGGGCACATGTGGTTGGCCCTGAAGCTGGAGAAATGATTCACCAGATGGTTACCCTAATGCACTTCAGAGGAACGGTGCATGACCTAGTCAAACTACCTCATTACCACCCCACTCTTTCAGAAATTTTCACTTACCCAGCAGAAGAATTGGTACAAATGCTATAACTGCTACTTACAAAACCACCTAAACCGTTCCCAGTTTTTCAGCGAGTTGGTCTATAGCTTCAACCGTATTCAGTTCTGTAGCGCAAATCAGAAGACTATCAGCAAGTTCTTGATAATAATCACCAAGTGGAAGCCCAGCAAGAATCTTATATTCCAGTAAAGCGTCTCTAATCTCAAAAGCAGGTCTAGGACATTTTAGAACAATCTCATTAAAAGTATCCGCGTTAAACCGGATCGAGAACCCTTGCATCTTGGATAGTTTGTTTTTAAGGTAGTCGGCTTTCCTCAAATTGAGCAAAGCCAATTCGCGCAGTCCTTGCTTGCCCATCACCGCTAGATAAATAGTAACAGCTAACATACACAATCCTTGATTGGTACAGATATTAGATGTGGCTCGTTCCCGTCGAATAAATTGCTCTCGAGTTGAAAGTGTAAGGACAAATGATCTGCGTCCTTTCCTGTCGGTAGTCTCGCCAGCTAATCGACCAGGCATTTGCCGAACAAATTTTTCGCGAGTTGCAAAAAAACCAACATAAGGCCCACCATAGGAGACAGGCAACCCAAACGATTGAGCTTCCCCCACAACAATGTCTGCGTCTCGCTCACCTGGTGGTTTTAATATACCAAGGGAAAGTGGTTCAGCCACGACAACGATTAATAAAGTATTCTGTTCTTTTAATTCCCTGCTTAGTTGTTCATATTCTTCCACTATGCCAAAAAAATTCGGGCTTTGTAATACTACCGCGGAAGTTCTGTCGTTCAGATTAGCTCTAATGAATTCAAAGTCAGTTCTACCATCTGAGTTGTATGGAACACTTATCAACTTGTGGTCTGTCCCCCTCAAATAAGTCTCTGTGGTCTGTCGGTATTCGGGATGAACCGCTGAAGCAATCAGATATTCTTTTTTCTGATTTATCCGGTTCGCCATAAGAACAGCTTCTGCAAGTGCGGACGCGCCATCGTACATAGAAGCGTTGACTACATCCATTCCTGTCAGCATAGCAATCATTGTTTGAAATTCAAAGATAGCCTGAAGGGTACCCTGACTAACCTCAGCTTGATAGGGAGTATAGCTAGTAGAAAACTCACCTCGCTGTATAAGACTACTTACAACAACCGGGCTATAATGCCTATATGCACCTGCACCAAGAAATGATGAAATCTCTTCCGTATCGGGGTTTCGCATTTGTATTTGACGCAGCGCTCTAATAACTTCACTTTCAGAAAGGGCTCCTGGCAGGTCAAGATGTTTGTTGCCCAACTGTAAATTGTCAGGGATACCTGCGAACAGTTGATCTACATTCTGGACACCAATAGTCTCCAGCATCTCACGAATATCTCGTTCGGTATGAGGGATGAAACGCATAATTTAGTATTATATATACGGTAAGTAACTTATCATTCCTGATTTTTACATTGCTCTCTGTATTGGTCCGCACTCAGCAAACTCTGTTCGGGACTAGAGTTTGAAAACTCTATTTCTATCATCCATCCTTGACCATAGGGGTCACTGTTCACCAATTCAGGCTGGGATTCCAGATCTTTATTGATCGCCACTACCTTGCCGGTCATCGGGGCATAAATATCAGAAACTGTTTTCACAGATTCCACCACCCCAAATGTGTTTTCTTTTGTAAGCTCTGTCCCTTCTGCTGGAAGTTCTACGAAAACAACATCGCCCAGTTGACCTTGAGCGAAATCGGTAATCCCGATAGTAGCCCGGTTATTTTTCAACCGAATCCACTCATGCTCAATCGTGTAATGAAGATCATTCGGGATTTCCATGATTCCCCCTTCTAATCAATTTAAAATTATTTATAATAATGGTTATTGTTTTTTAACGCGACTAGGAACAAATGGCAATTTGACTACTTCGGCAGCAACCAACTGGTCCCTAATTTTTATACCCAAGTGATTACCGACATCAGAATATTCTCTTGATAGATAACACAATCCTATCCCCGTGTTCAAGGTAGGCGAAAATGTTCCACTAGCGACCTCTCCTACGGATTCACCATTTTTTAATACCTGATAATGTGCTCGAAGAACACCGCGAGTGAGTAATTTCACACCCACTAGCTTTCGCCGCGATCCCCCTTGTTCTTTTTGTTTTAATAAAGGCCCTCTACCAAGAAATTCCCCTTTATCAAACTTGATAACCCAACCTAACCCCGCGTCTAAAGGCGTAGGATTGTCATCAATTTCATTCCCATACAGAGGATACCCCATTTCTATACGCAAAGTGTCTCGCGCACCAAGCCCAATTGGTTGGATCCCATATGGGCGACCTTGTTCCATAAGTAATCGAAAAACCTCCGAAACTTTTTCAGGAGAAAGGTATAATTCAAATCCGTCTTCTCCAGTATATCCCGTTCGGGAAATAATACTCTCCACATTATTCACCCTGCCCTTTCTGAAATTATAATAAGGCAGGTCATTCAAAGAAACATCGCATAAGGTCTGCAATACGTTTTTGGCCTCGGGCCCTTGCAGTGCCAACTGCGATGTCTCGGAACTTATATTTTTTATTTTAACATTGAAAGAGGATGAGTGTCTCTCAACCCATTCGTAATCCTTATCAGAATTAGATGCATTGACGCAGAGAAAATAATGGTTTTCCGAAAATCGATAAACCAGTAAGTCGTCTACCACTCCACCGGTTTCATAACACATGAGGCTATAAAGTATCGACCCGTCAAACATTTTCTCCATATTGTTCGAAAGCAAGAATTGCAAAAACTTTTTAGCATCTTTCCCTTCAACTTCGATTTCTCCCATATGACTGACATCAAATAAACCTACCTTTTCCCTCACGCAAATATGTTCAGTCATAACTCCAGAAAACTGAATGGGCATGTTCCACCCCGCAAAAGGAACCAGTTTTGCCCCTAATTCTTTGTGAAGATCTAGCAGTGGAGTGACTTTTAAATCTGTAGTGTTATTTTGTACCATGGGTTTTAAATCTTCTACTGTTTGCAAAAATAATCTTCCAAATAATTTCACAATAAAATCGTTTTCTATACCACTCTTTCACGAAATAGCGCAAGGGATAAAACTAATCCGATTTGCTAATTCCAAAGAACTAAATACCCATTAATCAAAAAGCCCAGGCTTTACCAATAACTTGAAAGAGAGGTCGTTTAACCAGAAATAAAACGAAAAACTTTACTATCGTGGATGGCCAATATAATAAAAAGGTTATATAATGGTTAGTCAAACTAAAAACTCAAATTCCTGTACGCTTGATGAATGATTCTACCCAATATTCAGATGAAAAATATGACGCAATCTTGTTAGCGGGAGAAGGAGAATCTAGCTACAAAGTGTACCATCAACATAAAGCCTTTCTAGAGATCAATGGTAAATGCATTATTAGTTATGTTGTTGAAGCATTACAACAAGTCGAATCCATAAAAGATATATATATTGTAGGATCTCAAAGTAAATTGAAGCAAACTCTCGGCAACTCAGGAGTTGACTTCTGCTATCCAAAAACTATTTATCTGATTGAGCAACAAACCAACCTTTACGAAAATATTTTTCAAACATTTTTGAAAACAATTTCATGTGGAAAGGATTCACTAACGGTTGACTTGGAGGTTTCACAAAATAAAGACAAATCTGTTTTAATCGTCCCCTGCGACTCCCCATTGCTCACGCCTCATGAAGTAGAGTATTTTATCTCGCACAGTGATACCAACAACTATGATCACATTCTAGGGCTAATCCCAGAGGAATCGTTGAAACAATTTTACCCAACGGGAAGCTTGCCCGGAATCAAAATGGCTTATCTACACCTTAGAGAAAATAACTATAGAATCAATAATCTACATCTGGTAAAACCCCTGCGCATAGGTAATAGAGAATATGTACAAAAAATGTACCAGTATCGTTACCAGAGGGACTTTAAAAAAATTGTGCTTTTTGGTCGCAATTTACTTGGGAAAATCAAACTTAAGTACTACCGTTGTTACATTGGACTTCAATTATGTCAGTTTTTTGCATCAATCGGTTGGAAGTTACCGGTGAAATACTTTAAAAAATGGACTGCAAAAAAAGATATGGAAAACTGCATATCTAGCCTACTTAATACGAGATTCAAGGGTCTAGAGGTCCCTTACCCGGGGGCCGCTCTGGATATAGACCGGGACTCTGACTACGAAGCCATTAAAACCAGATACAATGAGTGGCATGACTTACTCCTATCAATGAAGAAATTTCCTTCCCGCGCAAACAACAAATCCCATGTGACGGGATAATCCGATTTTCCTTGAACACGTCAAAGAATTTAATTAATGAATCAAAGTCGAATCCGTAATTTCTCCATCATAGCTCATATAGACCACGGCAAATCAACCCTTGCCGACAAACTAATACTTTCCACAGGGGGACTGCAAAAAAGGGAAATGAGGGAACAGGTTCTTGACAATATGGACCTAGAGCGTGAACGGGGAATTACTATTAAGGCGCAAACCGTTTGCCTTAAATATAAAGACAAAAACGGTGAAATCTACACCTTCAATATGATCGATACTCCTGGGCATGTGGATTTTGCCTATGAAGTATCTCGCAGTCTAGCCGCTTGTGAGGGGGTTCTACTGATAGTCGATGCAACCCAGGGGATCCAGGCTCAAACCATAGCTAATGTAAACCTCGCGACGCAAAATAATCTTGCCATCATTCCCGTTATTAACAAAATAGATCTGCCCAGTGCTGACCCTGATTCAGTTAAAGAGCAGTTGGAAGATGTTTTACAAATCGAATCGGATCAAGCTGTGTTAACTAGCGCTAAAGAAGGCATTGGCATAGAAGATGTGATGAAAGCAGTAGTAAAGTTTATTCCTGCGCCTACAGGCAACAGTGAAAAACCCCTCCAAGCTCTTTTATTTGACGCTTGGTATGATTCTTACCGGGGAGTAATTGTATTGATTCGCGTTGTCGAAGGATGTTTGAAAATTGGTATGCGCATCCGCTTCATGTCCTCGGGCACAGAGTTTGATGTAGAAGAAATAGGGACCTTTACCCCCTCACAAAAGCAAAGCAAATCACTACAAGCAGGAGAGGTGGGATATGTGATAGCAGCAATCAAGGGAATGGATCAAACCAAAATTGGCGACACCATAACAGAATCAAATCGCCCTACAAAGAAACCCCTTTTAGGATACAAAGAAGCCAAGCCCATGGTGTTTAGTGGATTATATCCTATATCAGGAGACCAGTACGAACTGTTACGTGACGCATTAACAAAACTAAAACTAAACGACTCCTCATTCACCTACGAACCAGAGTCTTCGCAAGCATTAGGATTCGGATTCCGTTGTGGCTTTCTTGGACTTTTACATATGGAGATTATCCGTGAACGACTTGAAAGAGAATATAATGTTGATCTACTCACCACTGCACCTAACGTAGCATACAAAGTTTATTCTGCTGACCAGTCAACCATCATACTAGATAACCCCGCAAAGCTAAAAGAAATGCGTAGCGTGGATCATATGAAGGAACCTTATGTGCTGGGAACAATCATTACACCGGAACAATATATTGGGACAATGATGTCTCTTGCACGTGATCGACGTGGAATTCAAATTAAGATGGAATACTTGAATCCTAATACCGTATTGCTACAATACGAATTACCTTTCAGCGAAATCGTGCTGGATTTTTACGACCAACTGAAATCGACTACTCAGGGATACGCATCTTTTGATTACGAGTTTCTAGATTTTCGCACCTCGAAGCTGGTTAAATTAGATATCCTTTTAAATGGTGAGGTGGTTGATGCCCTATCGCTAATTATTCATACTGATAAGGCATATTATCAAGGACGAGAACTGGCAAAGAAGCTTAAAGAAAAAATTCCTCAACAAATGTTTGAGGTTGCTATCCAAGCAGCAATTGGAAGTAAAGTAATTGCCCGCGAATCGGTTAAAGCACTAAGAAAGAATGTGCTAGCAAAGTGCTATGGCGGAGATATCACTCGCAAACGAAAATTACTGGAAAAACAAAAGGCCGGCAAAAAGAAAATGAAACTAGTGGGTAGAGTGGAAGTCCCGCAAGAAGCTTTTTTAGCAGTTTTGAGGACCGATGGAAAATAATCCCCCCAACCACAACAATTCAAGTGTTAAGAAAAAAAATAAAAGCATTTTCCGGGAGTACGCAGAGGCAATTTTTATTGCCCTTTTGCTAGCATTATTTATCCGTACTTTTATTATTCAAGCATTCAAAATTCCTTCAGGGTCTATGCAAAATACTCTCCTGATCGGCGATCACATTCTTGTATCTAAATTCACATACGGAGTTCATATTCCAAATGTCATTCCATTTCTTAACATAAAGCTTTTTGATGACATCGTGTTATTTCAAAAAACTCCCAAGAGAGAAGATATTATTGTTTTTAAATATCCAAAAAATGAAAACAGAGACTTTATTAAACGAGTTATCGGAATACCGGGCGACCTACTAGAAGTCCGGCAACAAAAAGTTTTTATCAACGAAAAACTCATTAATGAAAAATTTGCTCTGCATACTGATATGCCTCAAAAAACTCGTCTTGTTCCAAGGGATGATTTTGGTCCCATCGTTGTCCCCCCCGGACATTTATTCACTATGGGTGACAACAGGGAAAATAGTCAGGACAGCCGATTCTGGGGGTTTCTCAAAATAAATAAAATTAAAGGCAAGGCTCTCGTTATCTATTGGTCCTGGAATGCGGAAGACAGTTGGGTCAGATTCGATAGGTTCGGGCAAATACTTCGCTAACTCCAAGCTAATTTCTTATGCCTTCTTCCATGGCAACTTCCCAAGTCACAAGAACAAAACTATTGCTAAAAAAAGCTAGCGGGGTAATTTTTGATTTTGATGGTCTTCTTGCAGATTCAGAACCTTACCACTATCTAGCCTATAACAAGGTGTTCCAAAGATATGGACATAATCTTGATAAAGATGAGTATTGGATAGAGTGGACATCCAAAGGAAAAGGCATTGCTGGTGAGATTGATCGGCATAATCTTCAGCTAGACATAGATCCAATTAAGTTACGTCAACAAAAATTTGAAGTGTATTCAAGATATTGCCAAAACGGAGATATTAGGCTATTCCCAGAATCTGTTGAAATAATAGAGCTACTTAAAACTAGTTACCCAGTAGCAATTGCATCCGGTTCATGGAAACATGATATCGGTGCTATTCTCAAGAATGCTGGAGCAGAACATTTATTCGATAAAATTCTAGGCAAGGAGTCTGCCAAGAAAGAAAAACCCCATCCAGAAATTTTTTTAAACGCTGCCAAGGCACTTCAATGTCCCGCATCAAAATGCATTGTAATCGAAGATGCGCTCAAAGGACTGTCCGCCTCTAAGGCCGCCGGCATGTCATGTGTTATTATTCGCAATCAACTGAATCAAAATATTGATTTCAACGGAGCCGATCTCATTTTTCCCAGCTTGTCTGATTTTTTGACTATTCTAAAGTCCTGACTTAGTTGGCATACGCCCGCAAAATCATAAGGTCTCACCAGAGAGTACCTTCTTTGTTAAACCTTCTACGTTATGTTGTTGAGAGCTCCGGTTTTAAGTTTTTTAGCAAAAGAACCAATTTTTCAGGTTCATGGATAAAAATTGTTTAAACTTCTAGCTAAAAACGACCAAAAAGAATCACTCCCTTGAGCCTTAAAGGAAGTGGCTTTTAAATACAAACTAATGCTTAAGATTAGTTACTATTTCCATAGCTCTCATGCATAATACCCATTCTTTGTAAATCTGCTTCGCTTAATTTAGACATAGACTCTCCAGCAGATCCTCCCGCACCCCACCAGTTGTCGCACACCTAACAAAGCTAACCATTGCTACCAAAGCAAACACACAAATAAAATTTTTCACAGTCCCTCGCCCAAAAAAGTAATTAACAAAGTTGAACTATTTAAAACCTAAAAGATTTCTACACCCTCTTGCAAGGCCGGCTAAACGAGTTTTCAAGGTGGTAAGGTATTTTTTATCGGTGGTGTGTTATAACTTATACTATCAAACAATCAATCTCCATACCCCAACTCAGTTCAGTGCCCATACATCTATTTTTTTTGTAGATTTTTCAGAAAAGTCTTTCATAATCGTCTTGTTGCAAAAATATGACTAACGCCGTTTGTATCAATGGTTATTCAAGTGGTAGAAACTGAAGAGCGGTTTATGGAATCTGACTAGTTGTAAACAGTTTTTTAAACGAGAGTCTCATTGGCAACTAAAGAAAAACTAAACTGTCTAACTCGCATAAGAGTATTGTCTGGGGATCAAATAGCTTTAGGCCCAGGCAAAGTTGCCCTTTTGGAGGAAATTGAACGATCTGGTTCTATTTCTAAAGCTGCCCGGAAGTTAGGGCTAAGCTACCGCCGAGCTTGGACTCTCGTTGACACTATGAACAAAAACTTTGAATCTTATCTAGTGAAGGGCTCTGCCGGAGGAAAAAGGGGGGGCGGGGCTTATCTAACACCGCTTGGAGCAAAAATGGCAAAAGCATACCGAGCCATGGAAATAAAAGCGGAAAAAGCGATACAAGTAAACTGGAAAACAATTAAACGCTCACTTAAACAAACTGATTAGTTTAACAAAAAACTTTCCATGTGCTTTTCAAGCGGATTTTTCTGCAACAATTTCTAGCCCCTTAAACTTTAAAGAAAGAATATCGCCTTGGTTTTGGCTAAACGCGTCTGTTTCATCGCAATAGTTCCTGCAATCAAAATGGATTATTCGAAATCCCACACCTTGAACATCACTCTTTAGAGTATCAGTATAATCACCTTCTATTTCTACTAAAGTTTTCAAATATCCTATTGTTAGTTTATTTTTAAACTCAGTCTGCTCGGACTGCTTAACTATGTAGTGCTCTAGATCTGTATCCAAAATCTCTAGCACTCCCCCTGGCTCCAAAACACCCATGGACCAGTTCAAAAAATTTACTCTGTCTGATCTTTGCAAGTGATGCAAAAATTTATTAACTATAATAAAGCCAAATTTCATTCCTTGTGGAGGTTTCGTGGGGAAATTTGCCTTCATAAGAACAACATTTTTTTTCCCTGTAAGCTCCAGAAAATGAGACAAGCCACTCATAATGAAAGGATCACTATCAGACAGCATCAACTGTGGAAAGTGTTCTGGCCAAGAATAGATTCTGCTGAATCCTGCTAAACCTGTTGCGACATCCAATACCGACTGTTGCAAGTTTAGGAGTCTAGGTTGAGGAGGGTCTTCCCATGGAAAGTTTTTAGTCTGGTACAAATAATAGCTATAGCTTTCGCTAAGCAAACTAATAATTTTAGAATCATCCCTTAAAATAGGATTTTTAGCGACCGTAGCTGCTAACTGGTAAAACAGATGAGCCATTTTTTGATTCAATTTTTGCAGAGAATCAGCATTCCCAAAAAAATTCTTTTTGAGATTAATATTTATATGATCAAAGCTTAAATGCACGGCAAGGCGCTCATGTTGAGCATAAACCAAATCAGCTAGATCAATCATTACTTCTGGATAAATCGATCGAAGCAATAAATTAAAAGATTTCTGATTTTCCCTCCCTTCTGCAGAATTGAAAAAACCCAAACGTTCATTCAAATAATCAAAAAAAATTTTTACGCGCTCAACCAACTCCGGGGAACTGGAATTCTCAAGGCCCATAAAACATCGGCCATGATCGTTTAGAAGAGAAAGGCGAGGGGAACTGTCTACAAAAACTGGGGTTATTTTATCCGTCATATGATAACAAGACTTACATCTATCAGTTGTTAAAGCACATCGGCAAAAGGTGCGCCCAAAGCTTTATAACTCTAGTGATTTTCTTAAGGATCGTCTTTAAAATTCTCACCTGCTTAATAATTTTTCCCTAACATCTAGTATATCGAATCAACTCTAGAAATGACTACGGCCAATCCCAAGCCGCCCGCCCTAACAGATAAAACGTGAGAACCACACATGGTAACAAATAAGGGACGGCAGGATAAGCTTCTCCTCCTATCAAAAAATATAAAGAAAAAATCATCCTTCCCCCATATATGAATGCTAATACTTGAACTAATAATCTTTTTCCACGAAGAATTAACGGGGTAAGAGTTAGAACTAAAATAAAAAATACTACGAAACCACCATATACCACCTTGCTCATTGCTAAATCCACCGGTGGCATCTTCCACCAGGCAATTATGATATACAGCACATTAAGAACCAAAAAACTAATTCCTGCTAACCGGTATTTTTTTAAACTGGACTCAACCAGTTCTGTCGTCTCAGAAAAGTTTTTAATCATACTTTAAACTCTCCACACTTTTAGCAAATTTTCTCTAGTGAAAAAAGACAATGTTTTTTAGGGGGAAAACTTTACTCTGAAATTGTTTAGATTCGCAAGGCAAGAGCATCTGGTTAATTTTTTCGTGACGTTCTGACAAAATTGGTTTGATCCATCTCTTGGACAGAGCAAAACAATACTGATAATAATCGCTGTTTTTTTGTGTTTGCTAGAACTATTAAGCCAAATCAAAAAAATTTATCATAACTTCCCACCTCACTTTTCCATAAAACGAAAAAGTCTTTTAAAGACTGGGATTTATCACTTGACAAAGGAACCAAACCGGTGAAATAATCTCCTTCTACGTTCTCACATCAATCACAAATAAAGAGATGAATCTCTTTATTATCAGTAGGTTGCAGAAATATTATAATTTAACAAGGGTCAGGTGCAGCTATGAAAATGACGTTTCAACCTAAAAATGTCAAGAGAAAGCGAACCCACGGGTTCCGTAAAAGAAGTTCATCTCCGGGTGGGCGAAGAATTCTAGCCCACCGCAGACGCAAAGGACGCAAACGTCTAACTGTTTAATTGCATGGGGAAATTCTCGTTTAGGAAAAGTGAGCGCCTTGCTAAAAGACCTCAATTTGAACAGGTAATGAATCAGGGCAGAAAACACTGTACAGGAACTTTTTGCACTATCTTTTTTTTACCTAATCGCCTAGACAGGAAAAGGTTGGGAATTATTGCTTCTAAAAAAACAGGGAATGCAGTGGCTCGCAACTTTACTAAAAGAAAAATTCGAGAAGTTTTTCGTCATATTAAAGGTCGCATCGAACCAGCCATGGATATTGTGATCATATCCGGAAGGGATCTAGTTTCACTTCCCGTTTCAGTCATCGAGAAAAAAGTTTTTCAGTCCCTCCCTGTCAAAAGGTAGTCTATAAGAAAAACCGTTCCTTTTGGCCTCCAACACTCAAACTTTTTATATTATGTTTCTTCGAACTATGATTAAGGAGCTCCTAATTAGGCTCATCCGACTGTACCAGAAATTAGTTTCTCCGTTTCTACCCGCAGGTTGCAGGTTTTATCCCACCTGTTCTGAATATTCGGCGCAGGCGCTTGGGAAGTATAACGTACCTAAAGCTCTTGGGCTTTCACTAATTAGATTACTTAAATGCCATCCTTATCATTGTGGTGGTTCTGACCCTTTAAAATAGCACGGAGGTTGCTCGCTTGGAAAATAGATTATTGCTTGCCTTTGTTTTGTCACTGGGTGTCTTTATT
Source organism: Nitrospinaceae bacterium (assembly GCA_023271875.1). Taxonomy (GTDB): domain Bacteria; phylum Nitrospinota; class Nitrospinia; order Nitrospinales; family VA-1; genus Nitromaritima. Next base: position 22,046 of record JALPWY010000003.1, read on the forward strand.
GGCTGGGGATATATCATGTCCATGATAGAAGGACCACCCCCTTCTCAGGTTGAATTGGAAAAAAAACTAGCAGAGGTGCCTCCATCAATCAACACTGGAAAATCACAACGAGTCCCATTAGAAAGAGAACCTAAACCTCTTTCTAATCTTCCCGCGTCTACTGTACCTACTGAAACTGTTAGCAAACAAGAATTCCCAGGAGAAGAGACGACTATAAAAATTTCAACCGGTCTTGCTACTTATATTTTCACTAATAAGGGAGCGGTGATTAAAAATATATTACTCTCTCAACACAATACAGCCAAAGGAGAACCTATCGACCTTGTTGACCATAAAGATGGTGCAATCCTTCCGTTGGCACTCGAGTCCAGCAATAGTCAGGTCACCAATATCTTACAAAATGCTTACTACCAACCTTCTAAGATGTCTCTGGAGCTCTCCGAATCTCAACCTACGGGAAAACTAGAGATGAAGCTAGTGCACTCTTCTGGTTTAGAAGTAAGTCGCGAGTTTAATTTTCACTATAATAATTTTATGGTTGATGTGAGCACTCAAATTCATGCCCCTACTTTTTCTTCTCAAAACTTAACCTACAACGTTTTATACGGCCCAGGTATGGGGGGGAAGGTGACATCGCAAACAGATTATATCGTTTTTAGCGGTGCTACAACTTTTGTGAATAATGAAAGATTGGAAAGCCCACCTGAAGATATTGTCAATGAAGTCGTTTACCGTGGTGATGTAGCATGGACCTCTTTTCAAAATAAATATTTTGGTACGGCGCTTATACCTAAAGAAGGGATTAAATCGGCTGTCATAAAAAAATATGACGAAAATGTTTATGTTGGACTAAAAATGGAAAGTGTCCAATCATCCGCCTCTTCTTCACATATTTTATACGCCGGAACCAAAGAGTTACAGGTACTAGAAAAATCAGGCCATAAGTTAATGCGACTCATGGACTACGGGTGGTTTGGAAATAAATTCGCATTTCTAGTAAAACCCCTACTTAAAGTACTCCAATATTTCTATAACATATTTAACAACTATGGGTGGGCCATCATATTTGTAACTATCATCATTAAAGTTATCTTCGCCCCACTCACACACAAAAGCTTTAAGTCGATGAAAGGGATGCATAAAGTTCAGCCTTACGTTAAGGTCATCCAAGAACGACATAAAGGTGATCGTCAAAAAATGAATGAAGAAATGATAGAACTTTATAAAAAGCATAAAGTCAACCCACTTGGCGGTTGCCTACCAATGCTTCTCCAAATTCCTGTATTCATTGCACTTTACCATGCCCTTTTCTTCTCAATAGAACTTCGCGGAGCTCCCTTTGTCGGATGGGTCAAAGATCTCTCCGTCGCTGACCCTTATTATGTTTGGCCCGTCTTAATGGGTGCCACCATGTTTCTACAGCAGAAACTTAATCCAGCAATCGGCGATCCAACACAGCAAAAAATCATGATGATGTTGCCTATCGTATTTACTTTTCTATTTATGTCATTCCCATCGGGTTTGGTTCTATACTGGACGATCAACAATTTACTAACCATAGCTCAACAGGCTTATATCTATAAATTCAGCAAAGACTAGCGCCCCTCAATATGTAAACCCTTTCCTTTATCTTGCTATTCTAATTTTGTATGGGGATGGTCTTTTTGTATAACCATAGCTTTACCAAGTTTTACTATGAGTGACACCATCGCTGCCATAGCCACACCAACGGGTGAAGGAGGAATAAGCGTAATCCGCTTCAGTGGAGTGGATTCGCTTTCGGTTGCTCTAAAACTTTTTTGCTCACCTAGTGGCAACTCAGTGGAAAAACTTTCTCCCCATAAAGCTCATTTCGGCTCTATCTATGACCCAACAACTAGAAAGTGTGTGGATGAAGTTGTGCTCACCTGGTTTAAAACCCCCAAAAGTTATACTGGTGAAGACGTAATCGAGATTAGTGCTCATGGCGGAATATTCGTTTCATCTCGAATACTTGGGCTCGCCCTAGACCATGGAGCACGCCTTGCGGAACCAGGAGAGTTTACGCGCCGCGCGTTTATGAATGGTCGCATCGATTTATCACAGGCTGAAGCAGTCGCTGACCTTATATCCGCATCTTCCGAGAGAGCACTGCAGGGGTCTGTCATGCAACTCAAAGGGCGTCTTTCTAAAAAAATCACTGCGCTTTATGATCGCCTCCTCTTTGTTCTTAGCCAGACAGAAGCTGCTATCGACTTTCCTGAAGAAGGATTAGATTTTCAAAAACGCGAGAAGTCAATCAGTGAACTAAAACAAGTCCGTGAAGAAATATCCGATTTAATCAGTACCTATAAACAGGGGAAAATATCCCGTGAAGGAGCATCGGTTGCGCTTGTCGGTAAACCCAACGTCGGCAAATCCAGTTTGCTTAATGCTCTGCTTCAAGAGGACCGCGCTATCGTGACCCCACACCCAGGAACCACCCGGGATACACTGGAAGAAAAAGTACGCATAAAGGACACTCATATAAATATTATTGATTCAGCGGGACTGCGTAAGCACCCTGAAATTATTGAACAAGAAGGTATCCGAAGAACCCGCTCTGCCATTGATAACGCTGATCTCACCCTTGTCATTTTTGACCGTTCGCAGCCTCTAGACGAAAATGACGACCTCATTTGCAAAGAAACCCATAATAAGTCTACACTAATCGTCATCAACAAATGCGATCTACCCGAACAGTGGCCAATCGAGAACTTGAACGAAAAAATTAAAACCGACACACTTATTTTTGTTTCTGCTAAAGAACAAAGTGGCCTAGATTCTCTTATAGATGCTATTTATAATTGCGTTATCAACGCAGAAAAAAGTAGCGATACTATTTTTATATCGCGTGAACGGCATCGCTTAAGCTTAGTTCAAGCCTCCTACTCGTTAGAAAAAACTCTTATCTCATTAGAAAAGCAGCTATCGGAAGAGTTTGTAGCTATTGACCTTAGTATCGCAATGAATCATCTTGCAGCCATCTTAGGAAAGGCTATCGAGGATGAATTACTGGATCAAATTTTTAACTCTTTCTGTATCGGTAAATAACTTAAAGCTAGATTTAAAAATCTGATGACCATTAACAAAACTTTACACATCCAACCCATTACTCTCAATGAAAGGCTTGAAAAGGGTGATGATATTTGCCTAATCGATGTTCGTGATGACTGGGAATACTCTTTGACCTCTATTAAAGGATCGAACCACATTCCGCTAAATGAATTAGTGGATCGTGTCCAAGAAATTATGTTTGAAGAAGAAATTGTAGTTTATTGCCATCACGGGGAGAGAGCGTTCCTGGGAGCACAGATTTTAATAGAGTCTGGGTTTAAGAAAGTTTATCACCTGATGGGGGGAATTGATGCTTGGTCGCAAGTAGTTGACCCAAAAATTCCAAGGTACAAAAGTGAATCTTTTTAATGTCAAAAAAATAAAAGTTATAACTCTCTCTATTTAATAATTTTAATTTTATATCAAATGATTCGGAGTGGGATCGTTTACGCGCTTTGCTAGTTATGGCTCTAGACTATACTTTAGCGTCAAGTCCCCGCACAACAACATCACGCATAATGTCGGTCGGAGCCTTTTGTCCGGTCCATAACTCGAACTGTCCAACAGCTTGATTGACGAATAATTCAACTCCCGAAATAGTGACACATCCGGCCACTTTAGCTTCCCGAATCAAACGAGTCTCTATAGGATTATAAACAGAATCAAAAACGACCATTCCCTTTCGCAAGCACCGAGATGAAACTGGTGTTTCTTCCAGGTTGGGACTCATTCCAACTGGCGAACAGTTGATAAGCACATCTATTTCTTCTTTATCTACCTCCTGAATACTAACAACCTTTGCTTTTAGTTCTCTACCTAATCGAACTCCTTTTTCTTTATCTCGATTATAAGTGACTGTAATCTTCGCACCTTTCTCATAAACTCCATATCCAATCGCTTTTGCGGTTCCACCCGCACCAACAATGAGCACGTTCTTATTTTTAAGATCGACATGTTTTTCTAGTGCTTTCAAAGCACCCATACAATCAGTGTTGTAACCTTTCCATCCTTTTCCATCGCGCACCACCGTATTGACCGCTCCTATTTTTTTAGCAGTCTCATCGATTTCGTCCATTACAGCCATGATATCTTCCTTAAATGGCATCGTCACACTCAGGCCCTCAAAGTATGGACTAAACCCTTTAAAAAATTTTTCCACATTATCTACAAGAAAAGGAACATAGATATCAGTTGACCCTGTTTCTTTAAATGCTCGGTTATGGATAAGATATCCCATGCTCTTATAGACTGGATTTCCTATCACGCCAAAAATTTTAAACGAATCTCGTTTATCACATACGCGGTAGATATCTTTCAGGATTGCACCAGTAATCTGGCCTGGAGCAGTTTCCTTGCCTGTTTCTAATGAACCGAAAGTTAAAAATCCTCCTAATAGTGGCGAAAGAACCCGACTTACTTCTCCTTTCTCCCCCATGCACAACGCGATGAGTTTTTTATCATCCTTTTTAGATCGGTGAAGGAGCTCAAATAAAGCGAGGTTATTAGTAATGTCACGGGCATAAGTAACAATCTTAAGTATATCCGCCGGCATCCCACACATCAAATCATATAGGTGGCCGATTTCCTCAGGAGTATCAGTAAAATTGTGATACGAAAGTATAACCTTTGATTGGTGTTCGGATTCTAGAAATGGCTTTAACAGTTCCTTTGGAGTGGATGTTTCGATATCAACATATTCTGCGCCAGCTGCCACAGCCTGTTTTAGCAATCCAATTCTCTGTTCTTCACTCCCAGAAAACTGCCCTCCTTCGCGTTTAGTTCGATTAGTAACAATACAAGGCTTTGTAGAAGCACTGAGAAGATCATCAAGGTCGTAATCAATCATGAGGTCAAGACGTAACTCAAGAATATCCGCCAATGGTTCTGCAGCGGCAATATCTTCTAATGATTTATGCTGGGTGGGACCAACAATAGGAATGCAGATCATGGAAAGGTTGTATACGAAATTTCTAACTCGCGCAAGCCTCAAGAATAATTCTGGGTAAAGAGGGTTCTCTTTTAATCATTCAGTTAGAAATTTTCTCAGTATGCTCCGATAAGCGACTCAACATCATTACTCGAAGTAGGCTTGGCCTCATTAGAAGGGGGTTGCTTCATCTAATTCCTTTTGTTTTTCCACGGCAGTTTCTTTAGCAGCGGCCTGCTCCGTAATTTCTTTGGATTTTTCCAAAAACTTTTCTCTAACGCCTTCAAATTGGTAAGACAGATCCTCTGTCTCCTTCTCCTTACGCTCCTTGGATTTTTCTAAAGCATTCTGAGTAACCCTCTCCGCATAAGAAAGAGACTCAACATTTTCTTCTGAAGTGGGCTTCGCCTCAGTCGACACTTGGCTTGAGTTTTGGATCGCGGCAAGAGCAGCATCAATTGCACGTTTCTTCAGTGCTTCGGGCGAAATGGTAACACGATCGACCTGGTTTTGGATTGTTCTGACAGGGTTTTTCCTGCTCAACTCACCCATACGAGTTTGTTGGTCGTACTTTCCAAAAATCTGATTTACTGGGATAATTGATAGGGTCATTTAAATCTTTCTCATAGCAGATCAAACTTTTCTCGAGATAAGCGGTCTGTTTTTAAGGAAGCTGCCGTATCTCTTTCCGATTTTTTTTTCCTTTTGTAACCCGAAAATCCTTTTTTCAACTTCTTTCATTTTGAGACCAATCTCGGTCTCACATTCCTCTTCCATACGAATGATTGTCTCAAGTAGTTTTTCAAGGCTTGTCTTTAAAGTTTCCCCTTCTTGTTCCAAACTTTGAATTTCTTCTGGAGGTAATGATTGCTGTCCTGCACTTACTTCACCTTCAAGGTCATGAAAAATTTCTATGATCGTATTTTTTTCTTTAATAATTTCAAGAACCCGTACCTCATCTTTACCTTCAATTGCTTTTTTTTGTTCCCTTATCTTGCTGATTAGATCCTTAAAACAAGACTCCTCCTTTTTCAAGCTGTCTAGAATCAATTGTTTTGTTTTTTTTATATTCACTTAAACTACCGCGATAAGATTTTTAACTGTCTGGTTTAACCTGGAAACCTCAGTAAACTTATGTAGTTTCTCTAGAGGCAAGCTAGGGGTTTTTGTTTGAATTACAACCTGCTTGATTTTTTGATCCAAGTCCCCAAGATTTTTTCTAAGCAAATTCTCCAACTGTTTACTCAACAGGGGAAGAATGCCTGCCTCTTCGTCAGTAAAGATCTTAAGAGTTTCCTCAGCATTAACCTCCAGCGCCTTTTTTAACTTTGGTTCATCAACGACAAAAGTATTATCATTACTAGTTCTAATTCCTGCAGAATTTAATCGGGTCGTGACATCTTTTGTCGTATTTGAAAAAGGAGTGGTAGATCCATCTAAAATATCTGCCAACGCTATAGAAGTTGATAGCTCCTGCACAGTTTTTTTCTCCGTGTTGACTACTCCGAACCCTATTTCCTGTAAATTTTCTGAAGTAACACGAAATATATCGATTTCCTCATTACGCTTTTCAATAATTCTGGTTTTTTCCTGAGCTTGAATCGTTAGATCGTTGCGTATATTCTGTATTTCCTTATCTTTGCTAAACTCTTTTGACTGAGAAAGAACATCATTGATCTGACGAAGGGAGTCGTTGAAGTGATTGAAGAAAGTTTTAATCTGATCAATGGCATTGGTCGCATCGAAAAAAATCTGAATATTTGATTTTCTCACTGACACTTCTAATGCTGTTATAATAGCGTCTTCAGAAATATTGGTGAATTCATTAAAATCACTTTCAATTGTTTCTGGTTCCGCAAAACTTCTATCCACTTCAACCAATGCTGATCGAGGTGTGACGTTAAGGTTGATCGATGGAAACCTGTCTAGTAATTGGTCGGCGTCAAACTGAAACTCTTTTTGAATTGGAAGTCCCTTGAGATTGAGTTCAAAAAAACCGAGCTGAAGTAAAATATTATCACCGTCCCTTAGGTCTATCTTTGTTGACCCACCAGCAAGACTTGACAAAATCAGGCGATTGTTGACAACTGATGCCTTTACCCCGCTTTCTATAGTTCCACCATCCAACCGATCGTTATCAATAGTGTCCTCATCCGGGTCCAGCTCTCCGTTTCCATTAAGGTCTTCCGTTAAATAGAACCCTCCTCCAAATTCGCTTGCACTGAAGGAAATGACATCAAGACTCCCATTATTATTTATGTCCTCAACACCATCCAACTTGCCGTTATTGTTTGTGTCTTCGCCACGATTGATTTTATCTCTTAATTCAAAAATCGAATCCGTAGTCTCGACCGAGATTTTGAATCCATTAACATAAAAATTTCCACTGAGTCCAATAGCTTCTATAGGTGTGGATTGCTCATCCGATGCCAAGGTGCTGCTAACCATTTTTCTTGTTGGAGCAACGGTGAATCTTCCTGTCGGCGAAGTTTTTCCTGCTTGAATTTTTACGAGTTCTTCGCGCGACGAGTCTGCTGCATTTAGATTAAATGCACCGTTATTGCGAAAAATATTTACGGTGGTCTGTAGCGTTTTAAGAGAAGCGCGAAGACTGCTCAATCGCTCAACCTTCAAATCGGAAAACCGACTGTTTCGTTCAATATCATCAGCGATGGGAAATTTATTTCTTTCTGACTTTTCCGTAACAACGTTGATTGCATTGCCCAAACGGAAGCCCGCCAATGGGCCACCCCCCTCAAAAACCGGAACCCGCCTTCCAACAATATTTAATGATTGAAATACAAGATCGTTTATTCCCGACCTAGGTTGGCCTCCAGAGTTGAGGTCATCCTTTGCCTTGCTAACGGTCGCTTTATTTCCACCAGAAACGGTAAAGGGGGAGGTGAATAAAAATGAATTACTAGTACCTGAAACTTCCATCGTGCCCCTCAAGTCGAGAAAAAACAGAAAAAAAATAAAGATTTCCCGTTTTTTCTCCGATAAGAGCACAAGGAACAGCTTTGCCAAGACTAGAAATAAAAAACGCTCGTCGGCGCCATATCGCGTCGACTTAGCCTTTACCAGGTATTTATATCCGGTGCTGGCTCCAGTTCGGCAGGCTTGCCTCAAGGAAGCAGGCCACTCTTTTTGCAAAGAAAGAGTTAGTTCCAAAAATCGATTATTCTCCATCACTCTGCACACTCCCCAGTATGCTTTACAGATGGTGAAATATCAGATTTAGGAATGAATCCACGTGCTCAACTGTTGGTAATCCACCGGATGTGACCCGGCGGGCGTAACTTTTTGCTCCTTAAAAATAATCCTTAATTAAGACATTTTATTAAATCATCTCATCGATGGTTTTACCCACCCCTGATTCAGGTTGACCCGGTTTAGTCTCCTTTGGCCTATCCTGCTCAACTCCTTCTGCCCGCGCTTTTGCTGACTGAACATTGAGCGGATGATCCTGATCTACCTTTGATGTCGTGCCCACAGCCTCCTCATGTCCCCCAAGCCCACTGGCAGCCCTGTTACTGTATCCACCAAATCCAGCCCCTTCGGTAGACCTTTCAGACTTACCCATGCTATTGCCCATACTAGCTGGTGTACTGCCACTTAAGATTTTCATCATTTCATTTTGCAGTTCGCTCGGCTTACGCACTTCATCTGGATGTTTCAATTGGGCACGATTTTTTTCTCTAACGGAACTATCAGGCTTATCAATTCGCGAATCTGATTGACGAGCAGCTTCAGCTTGAGCTGCAAGGTTCACGCTTATTTCATCTGCAGAAGACATTTTACTGTTATCGTTTACCTTCTGTTTTTCTGCAGGTGTAAGCCCCGTATTTTTCTGAATCAGGTCATTTTTATGATTCTCTTTTAAAACCTGGGTTAATTTTTTTCCTGTGTTCTGCGCGTCATGTTTTGTGGCCTGCAGCTCATTGGCCTTCGGCCCACCTTTCGCGTGTAACTGTGATGATATGTCCGTTGTTACTCCACTTATCCCACTTGCCATTTTCTCACCCCCAAAAAAATAGAAAAACCTATTCCTTCATGAACCACATAATTATTTATAGATTATTCCTTATGCTCTAATTTAAACTCGCCTTTTTTCTAGTAAGAATTTCCTTCAAAGAAAACATAAAGTTTAAGTTTTTCAATCCGATAAGCAATACAGGTAGTTTAGTACCTCGACCTGAAAACCTTTAAAAAATATATTAACTCACCTCTGATCCATTCAGCATAGAACCTTACTATTACCCCATCGGAAAAAACATGGAAAACTTTAGCTCAAAAGCTATTTTTTTTTAAAAAATAGCTTAAAAAAACTTCTCCAGTAGTTGAAAAAAATAAACACCTTTTTTTTCAACCACTTAATAAAAAACCTGACGAATATTATGTTGATTTTGAGATCTAATGCGAACGAAGGTGAGGCAGGAGGTTGGACCACTCCTGATAATAAGGAAGGATTTCATACTCGAGTAGGTCAGCCAGCAACACCCAGTCTTGATTTTTGTTGGCATCCACCATTTGCTGTGTCAAGTCCACCAAACTAGCTCGCCGATCTTGAATACTTTTGCCATCAAAAACCGTATCTGGAGATATTGCTTTCGCTGTCAAAATCATGTCTAACACCTGAGTAAGCCAGTCGATTCCATCTATGATATTGATAAAAAACTTATTGGCCTCTTGCTCGTTGCCCATTCTGAATAGTTCGACAGATTTCTCTATACCTGGAATCAATCGTATTAGATAAGCATCTGCATTCTCTATATTTTTATTAATAATGTCCGACAGGGTAGAAATTTCTACCTCTAGGGTTGCGATTTCTGATAGTGGTGTCTTCTGAGCCTCGGGTGAATCAGGAGAGGATTCTTGCCCATCAATTTTGATGGACTTGACAACATTTCCCTGTGGTACGCCCTGCTTCTCTATATGAAGAAGCAAATCTCCCAGCGTTTCTCCCATGTAGGAAACAGTTTCTTCTTTTCCATTTACTAGTAATTTCATATCGCCGTCCTACAATTTAAGAATCAAACCTGCCTAGCTTTGAGGGTATTCTATATACTAGTCGGGTCAGGAGCAAGCCGGAACGAAACGTACAAACCAACAATAACTAGAAACTTATATGGAATCAGTACGGAGTCTATAATTGTTGATATTTAAGACATAAGTAGCTATCCATCTTGTCCAATAGTAGGGTGAAGTCGTTTGGCAAGTAATTTGACTAGCTGAATCTATGCTGCTCTAACAAGACCCATAAACCCAATAAACAGAAGCTAGCGTCTACAAATCCAACTTGACCCTACCCCCTTGAAATGATAAAAACTGAGGTCTCAAAACCTTACAAAGTAACAAGCTACTTGGAGACAAACTCGATGGAAGTTAATGAACTTAAGTTAGAAATTAGGAAACATCATGTAACCCCCGGTGTAAATGTCTTGGACTTAGTGATAGATGCCGATGGTGAAAAGATTAAAGTTCAAACACAGCACAAAGATACCGACCGTGCATTTCAGCAATTTGTAAAAGATGCTATTGCTTTAGGCAAAAAGCTATCGGAAGCTCGTATCGAATAAAAAAACCACCCTGTGATTTGGGAAAAACTAAAAAATCCACCTGGAGGAGCCAGATAGATTTTAAAGATGCAATCGCTTCAAAAAAGCCAACCCATAGGGTTCTCCTCCCTGCATCACTTATTCAATTATTTTTTCAATGCCTTGAATGATTGAACTTCCCACCGGGGCGTTATTTTTTAAATAATCTCGAACCAAAATTACTGCATGGTTATCATCGATAGCCTTCACAAACATACTAAAGCCATGTTTTGAATTATCCTTATTTTGTATTAAAACTCCACTTACTTTAAAAAAATTTTGTTTCGGTGGCATCTTAGTGTCAACACTCAATACATTGCCATGACTTTAAAATTTAACTTTATAAGGAGTTCTCATCGTCTTTTTTACTATTTTGTCGATTTTTTGAAGTTGGAAATTTATCGGAGGAATTTATTTCTTTGCCTGCACGAATCAACGTGCGAATCAGCGTAATAATGACTATCGCCACTACGGCTAGAACTAAATGACTTGAATCAAAATCCATCAAAGGAACCCCCGTTTATCTCAAATCCACACTCGACCTATTTTTTAAACGCAACACAGAAAAAATCAGAACAGCTTAAACTAGACATAGCATCGAAACTCGATGAGGGGTAATTGTCTCCTACGAGATGTCTAATTCTTAATTAGAGACCTAGAAACCAAGATTACTAGCGCTTGAGGTCCATCTTCTTGATTTTTTCGACCAATGTAGTGCGATTTAATTCCAATAAACCTGCCGCTTTGTTCTTCACCCAATTAGTTTTTTCGAGTGCTTCTGTTATGAGCCCACGCTCAAACTCTTCCACTGCATTTTTTAGATTAATCCCTCCTTCCGGTAAACCTATAAAAAAGGACTGCTTTAACCCATTCTGCAACATTTCGGTTGGAGACAATTCGCATCCAGGTTTTTCCATTGGCGGCAGATTTTCTCTAGGAACTTCACCCAAGACTTTTTCTGGTAAATCTCTCGGGGTTATGTTGTCCCCCACGCTCAACACAACCATTCGTTCAATAAAGTTTCCTAACTCCCTAATATTTCCCGGCCAAGAATAACTGGCAAGCATCTGTATCGTTTCGTCGCTGATTACCTTTGCCCGCTGATCTTGATTCTCATTGCATTTTTTCAAAAAATGCTGGACTAATAGAGGAATATCACTTTTCCGATCTCGTAACGGTGGTATAACTATTGGGATAATGTTAAGCCTATAGTAAAGGTCTTCTCGAAACTTCCCTTCCTTGATTGCATCTTCAATGTTGCGGTGCGTGGCGGTAATAAATCTTACGTTAACCTTAACCGGTTTGCTTCCTCCTAACCGATCAATCTCCTGCTCGGCCAATACACGCAAAAGTTTTACTTGAAGCGCAGCAGGCATATCACCTATTTCATCGAGAAAAACCGTTCCTTCATTCGCTAGTTCTAATCGCCCTATATGTGTGTGCGATGCACCTGTAAATGCACCTTTTTCATACCCAAACAGCTCACTTTCCAGTAACTCGTGCGGGATTGCACCACAGTTAACAGCAACGAAGGGTTTACTTTCGCGCTTGCTATTTTGATGCAGTGCTCGAGCAATCAACTCCTTGCCCGTTCCACTCTCACCAAAAATCATAACTGTGCTATCGGACGCGGCGGCCTTTTCGACAACGCCGAAAATATCTCGAATTCCCTGGCTATTGCCAATGATACTATGCTCGCCGATTTGTTTGACTATGCCCATAAGTAACTGATTTTATATTAGATGAAGGCTTGTTGTCAATGGATTGACGAATAATAAACCCAAGGCAAGTATATTCGGTGGCTACGTGCTATTCTTGAAATGATGATTTTTGAGTGAACTAAACTGGGTTGCATCGCGCCTTAACCATCCCTTCAATCTCAAAGCGTATGGTCTCTGACAAAACTGGAGCCTATATTTTTTTAATTGTATCCAAGTAACGGCCAATAAAAAAATAATAGTGTCGCAAATGCAACCATACCAAGCAAACTAAGGATAGATCCTGTCCTAACCATCTCCCCTATACTGATGAAACGTGATGAATAAGCAATTGCCGAAGCGGGAGTGCCTATCGGTAGCATAAAGGCAAAATTACTTGTAAGGATGACGGTCATAGCTACCATAGATGGACCTATCCCATAGGTATCACTCATGCTTAATGCTGGCGGAAGCAAAACTGCAATAACCGCTGAATTACTCATAAAATTAGTAAGCACTATGGATAATATTGCTACTAGTATTAAAAATATGGTGGGGCTAGCGGTTCCTTCAAAGGCATGTTTAGCAAGCCATAATGCAGCGCCAGACTGGGACATAACTTCACCAAGGCAGATAGCGCCACCGTACATCAGAATAATACTCCAGTTGACGTGCTCTTCAACCATCCTCCAATTAATAAGGTTTAGCACAAATAACAGAACAATAGAGATCAAAGCAATATTGGCTATGCCTAAATCTTCACTAAAACAAAACCAAGCAATGAGTGTCAAAATCATCACACCAGCGATTCCTTTTTCTTTTATGGTAACCGCTCCCATTGATTTTAATTTTTTCTGAAGTACCTGGTGTACGGGCTCTATATCCGTAATATCTGGTGAGAAAAATAGTTTAAGGACAATCCAACCACATATAATAAGTATAAAGACCAATGGAAAACTCAACTTTGTGTATTCTAGAATCCCAATGCTTGCGTTGTGGGTAGTTTTTTCAAGAATCTCTACACCAAGCAGAACACGTCCACCACCAAATACTGTTGTTGTGCCTCCGATAATACATCCCCAGGCCAGGGCAAAAAACATACCCTTCCCGAAAACCGAATCTTCTTTTCTCAGACTAAGCGTGTTCACAATTTCTAAGACAATAGGATACATCATAGCAGCCACAGCGTGCTCGGACATGAAACAAGAACTAAAGGCACTCAAAAAATAAATCGCCATTAACAAGCGCAATGGGTTGGCACCCCAATTATTTATCACCCATATCGAAAGACGTCTACTTAGACCGCAGGCAATCATTGCAGCAGATAAAATAAACACCCCTAGAATAAAAAATACTGCTTTATTCCCAAAAAAGGAATACACGTCTGAAGCCTTCATAATGCCCATCATCGGGATTGCGGCGATTGCAAGCAGGCTGGTAATCGAAAGTGGAATTAGGTTGGTTGTCCACAAACTGACACAAAGGAAAAACACGCATAAAACCTTATAGCCTTCGCGTGATAAATCCATAGGCCCTTCTAATGAAATCAAAAAGAAAAATACTGCAAAAAAAAGCGCGAGTAAAATTTCTCTGCGTAAACGGTCAAGGATCACCAATACCATGGGGCGTCGATCAACTATTATATCGGGGGTACTTTCAGTTGCTTTCATCTGGTCCTAATAAGTGTCAATTAAAGGAAGGGTGCAATGTGGTCACGCAAGATCAAACCCGCCCAAACGCGTAACCTACAATAAATGAATTAGCTGAAGGTTGCAACCAGTCCTATCAGTGATTACGGGAAGATCCATTATATTTACGATTGGAATTAAAAATCCGAATAGACAACTACGATTTATAAGTAAATGAAGAGAGTGTCTGAATAGAAAAAATTTTCTTTAATCGTTGGGAATGAAAAAATTGGCGACTGGTTCAAGACAAGCGAAAAAAATTACGCAGGTATCTGAGGTGGTATTTGATTCTTCCTGACAACTTAGTCGGAGTCTACTTGGTCGATCACCCATAAATCACAGGATCCGCAAGTATCTCGATAGTTTTTTCGGAAATGATTAAACTTTTCATTTTGCCAGATAGTTTGCAAGTCTCCATCAAGGAGGTTACCCATTTTCACCTCTGGCAAAAGGCAACATGGAGTAACGTTACCCTCTCGGCTCACATAGGCATAATCGAATGTTTTAAGACAGTATTTCCCAGACTGATGAAGCTTTTTCCTTAGAAGTCGGTAAAAAAACCGAACCATTCTTGTACCAACTGCATACTGTAACCAATCAAGGCGAATTCCGCACTCATTGGCTATGTGATCCGCTTCATAAAAAATGCGTTCCTCTTCCACCGGACTAGGCCGTTTTAACTCAGGTGCATATTTACGATCAATACGACCTACGTTTACCGCTTCAACACCTATACGCGCCCCAAACCTTATAACATTATACAAATCTTTCTCACACCCTTCATGAAGAGTAGCTTGAAGACGAATTGATGGTCTCCCAATTTCTCGAAGCCTCGCTATCTTTTCTATATTTTCGTATACCATGTTGCTGGTGTGTCCATTAGAAACGTTATTATCCTCAACTCCATCTATGGAAAAAGTGATCTCATCAAGCCTAGAATTTAAAATCTCTTTCGCGATCGATTCTTTTGAAAAAAGCCCATTGGAGGTTATCATCACTCGATGCCCACGTTCTTTACAGTAGGTAATCATGTCAAAAATACGTGGATGTAGAAACGGCTCCCCCCAACCGGTAAGTGTGATTTTTTCTCGCTCCTTTAATTTATCGACCACAGTCACAAATTTATTCCAGTCCATATGCTCCAATTCAATATCAAGAACTTCTCGCGGGCACATTGGGCAATCCATGTTGCACCGATTAGTGATTTCGATTTGCACTTGCCGAGGCTTTAAGGGCAATATATAGAACAATCTATGAAGTGTATCTAGGATCAGCGTCAACATATTCTTGGGTACGGGCCAGAACATTGCTCCAGCAATCATCGTTTTCTGCAAATAATATATATCTTTTGACTAAGGCTGCAAAATTAAATAGTATTCTGACTGCTTTTCGGTTTATCCTTAGGAAAACTATAGTCTGAACCGGGTTTCCCGCAAGACTTTAAAAAAAACTTGAAATCGTAAGAGCATGAAGACCTTGGGTATTTCCCCAAGTTCCCTTCCAATACGCTTATATAAAAGGAAAGTACTTAAATGGGTCTGACAATTACTGAAAAAATTCTAGCTGCTCACGCTGGTAAAGACAAAGTTACACCAGGGGAAACGATCTGGGTTGATGTCGATGTTTTGATGACGCATGACGTCTGCGGACCAGGCACCATCAGTATTTTCAAAGAACAGTTTGGGGAAAATGCAAAAGTGTTTGACCGGGAAAAAGTCGTTATCATTCCCGATCACTATATTTTCACCTCAGATAAACATGCCAACCGCAACATAGATATTCTGAGAGAATTCGTTTCTGAGCAAAACCTTCCTTACTACTATGATGTGGGAACGGAGAATTATAAAGGTGTTTGTCACCTAGCATTAGCCCAAGAAGGGCACAACCGACCAGGTGAAGTCCTCTTTGGAACCGACTCCCATACCTGCACATCCGGGGCGTTTGGAATGTTTTCCACTGGCATAGGTAACACGGACGCAGCTTTCATTCTTGGCACAGGGAAATTATGGGTTAAAGTGCCTGAAAGTATGCAATTTAAATTTACCGGTAAATTCCCAGATTACATAATGGCTAAGGATATCATCTTGCAAGTCATCGGTGATATAGGTGTCGATGGAGCAACATACCGCACAATGGAATGGACAGGCAACGCAATCATGAACTTCTCTATGGAAGAACGCATGACGCTGTGTAACATGGCTATTGAAGGTGGAGGGAAAAATGCTGTAATTGAAGCTGATGAAGTAACCCTCAAGTATGTTAAAGAACGAACCAATAAGCCCTATAACATTTATCGTTCGGATTATGATGCAAACTACTATTTCAAGAAGGCTTATGACGCTTCAACGATGGAGCCAGTTGTTGCTAAACCTCACTCACCAGACAACAAGGCCCTAGTGAGAGAATGTAGCGACGTAAAAATAGATCGCTCCTATATTGGCTCTTGTACCGGCGGCAAGTATACCGATTTTCTTGCCGCGGCAAATATTCTCGACGGTAAAAAAGTTGCCGTTAACACATTTATTGTTCCAGCAACGACAGAAGTGTATAAGGATCTAGAAAATAAAACATTGAACGGTAAAACTTTGTTAAATATTTTTAAGGAGGCTGGGTGCGAGATTGGTGATGCATCTTGCGCCGCATGCCTAGGTGGCCCTAAAGACACATTCGGAAGAACTCATGGAACGGAGGTTGTAGTCTCCACCACAAACCGAAACTTTCCTGGTAGAATGGGGTCTAAGCAATCTGAAGTCTACCTCGCTTCACCCTACACGGCGGCCGCATCTGCCTTGACGGGGCGTATTACTGATCCACGTGAGATGCTAAACTAAAAAAAATCAAGCTAAGTTAAAAATATGGAACAAACTATTGCGGGAAGAGCTTATGTGTTAGGCGATGATATAGATACCGATCAAATCATACCCGCTGAGCACCTAGTATATAGCCTAAGCGATCCTGAAGAGAAAAAAAACTACGGGAAATTCGCTTTGTCAGGTGTACCTCAAGATAACGCTGGACTGCCTGAAGGAAACAAACTATTCGTGGAGGAAGGAAAATTTGAATCAGAATACACTATCATAATCGGTGGAAAAAATTTTGGCTGTGGCTCTTCGCGGGAACATGCACCAGCCTGTCTTAAAATAGCTGGTATTCAAGCTATCATCGCTACGTCTTACGCGCGTATTTTTTATCGCAACTCTGTAGATGGTGGATTTTTTATTCCTTTTGAATTTTCAGATGAGCTTGTTAATGACATTTGTACCGGTGACAATTTAACGATCAATGTAGAAACTGGAACTCTGACCAATAACTCCTCCAGTCGAACATTCAAGCTTCAACCCCTTGGTGAGGTCGCTGAGATTGTGAAAGCTGGGGATATTTTTGAATATGCACGCAAAGCTGGAATGATCTAACAAGGAGCTCAGCACCATGAAACAATTTTTAAAAATTCTAGTTCCAATTGCAATGGCCATCTTTTTCACACAGTCGGCTTTCGGATACGGACCAAAAGGATATGAGCCAAGTAAACATCAAAAAAACTATGAAGGCAAAAGCGGAGGAGGAAAAGGGCATCACGGTTACGGGCGTCCCAAGGGACCACCAGCAGACATTCCAACTCATATCAAGGAACGAATGAGTTCCGATGGCAAAGGTATTAACCTTAACGGATCGCAAATAGGGGTCAAGGGAATCTCTATCATGGCTGAAACACCCGCGCTTAAAAACGTTGTCAGCATGGCCTTAAAAAGTAATAAGCTAGGTGATGAAGGTGTTCGTATCATCACCCAATCAAGCACCTTCAAGAACTTAGAACTTCTCTCTCTATGGGACAATGGAATTTCAGCTGCAGGAATAAAAATGTTAGCACGTGGAGCAAATTTCAATAATCTGAAAGAGCTCAATCTCATGCAAAATAATCTTGGGGATGAGGGGGTAGTTCTACTCGTTGATTCAAGTAATTTGTTTCATTTAACTTCACTAGATTTAAGTATCAATAAAATTGGTGACAAAGGAGCTATAGCAATTGCCACGTCACCTTATTTATCCAATCTTAAAAAACTTGATCTATTCAATAATCAGATCACCCTCAAAGGCCTTGAAGCTATACTTCAATCTAAGACACTTATCAGCCTTGAAAAAATTGATTTCGTGAAAAATAATATAGACGACGAATCAGCCGCAAAGTTATGGGAGTCTCACATGCATTCTTGTCGTGCCCTAAAAAAAATTGATCATCCTCACAAGGAGAAACTTCCACTTTGCACAAACTAGAAACCTTATGAGACTTTTTACTTGGTTAACACTTGAGTTATCTATTCCAACGGCGCTCGTTATACCTATCAATATGTTCTCGAACGCTTTGGGTTCCCCGCATGAAAATATCGAGCATATCTTTGAGTGCTTCCTTCTCTTCCCCTGGGTTCTCAGCTTCTTTGAAGTTATTGGCTTCCTCCGTCAAATCTTTTAAAAGCATATCCAGTTCCTCATTAAACGCCATAATCCAATCACCTCCTTTTTTTATTTGTATATAAAAACCGCCTACCTGAGTAATAACAGATAGGCGGTAAGGAAATCTACAAGGATACTGCCAACCATTTAGATACAACTTACTTCTCAAACGGTTTAAAAAATATACCGCCGGTAAAAAGCATTGAACAAGATTTAACTATATAGAATATTTGAAAAAGTTAGAACCTGCTCAGGATATTTCTTTATTTCTTTTAGACATCAAGGAGTGCTTGGTATCATATTCAGCAGTTGTGAGGACAACTTGTTTAGCTAAGCCTTTTCCCTGATTAATGACTAGGGGTGCGACGAGATTGGCCGTCATTTCAGCATGTACCTTAGGTATAGTGACGATGACTCGAACTACGACCGATTCCATTGACTCAATTTCAAGTTGAGTCTGTTCTCTGTCACTTAAAACCATTTTATATTCAGGTACAAATAAAAATGGGTCCGTCACAATAAAGGCCAATTCTCGAGTTCTCAGTGACTGCAACCACTCCATGGGACTTTCAATATTAGGGTCAAGAGGAAGCAGAGCAAACTCTTTTTCTTGGTCAAATCCATACAAAGCATCGGGAAAGACTAGAATATCTTGATCTTGTATTTCGAGTGAACCAAAGCGGGCAGTTTCGTATTTCATTTTTTTAAATTATCAGAAATAAAATCGGTGATTTTTTCTGGATCAAACCCAGCAGGAGTAGAGGAGGCTATTTTATTTTCCTCTTGAATTTTAAGGAATACCTCTTCGCGGTAAACCTTGGTAGTTTTGGGAGCATCTATTCCTATGCGAATATTCTTCCCTTTTACTTCTATAACGGTAATTTTCACATCATCATTAATTTGAATGCTTTCACCAACTTTTCTCGTAAGAACTAGCATGGGCGGATTCCATTCCTTATATTGAAGTAACAATACTTCTTAACTCACTTTCACTTTAGTACCAAGCGAATTATATCAAAAAAAAAAAATAACGGCTGGTTTTGTTGCCAGCCTCCTGACTACACGACTAAAGCAAAAGGGATATTCGTTGACTCTATTTAGTGATTATGATACTTATCCACTTTCGCTGCCGAAACTTTTTTTGAAATACCTGGGACGGTAGCTCAGTCGGTAGAGCAGAGGACTGAAAATCCTCGTGTCGGCGGTTCGATTCCGTCCCGTCCCACCACTTTAATTTACTTAAAATTAAGTTTTATTATTTGCAAAACTTGGGTATCAACCCACCCTTAATCGGGTAGATCGAAAAGAAATATTAATTCCCAAACCTCATTAGGTAGGATCTCACTTCCTCCAGCCCACTTCCTGCATCAATATAAATGTACGAATTCCGCGCGGATGAGTTTAAAGCAAAATTTACACGGGCAAGCTGTGTCCCATCAATAAACATAATATTTGTCCATGGCTCTTTTACTCTATAGTCCCGCCGTCCCGAAACAAATTTTATAAAATTTTTGAAAGCTCTTACACATAACTTTGAACGCATACCTTCCAGATCACATACGGCACGAAGACCACTCGAGTTATTCATGGTGCGCTTCTCAAGTTTTTCAGCAAGAACGGCATTTTCTGTTGCCTCTACCCTGTTTGTTTTCGATAAAAAATAAGTCACTAGCTCATCCACCGACAGATCAAACCGAATGGAAACATCAAAATCGTCCTTAATAAACGTATTGTATTTTTCTATGGAAACTTCACCCCAGGGCTTCATGCGCATATCTTGGTTTTTACTAGCTTCACTCAAAGTTGTCACTCCATCTAGACAGTTTTTTTCTGTTAATTCAGTCGAGCAAAAATATGTGGCAACCTGAAGTTGCTTTTCAAAAGCTTGCTTATACATTGACTTAATATTTTCGTACATTTTTTTCCGAGGAAGCCATACTCTCTGCGGATCTTGCTCAAGAGATTTATGAATTTCTTTTGGTGAGGCGTCATATTTTATTCTGAATGAATGCGAATCCTTCCCCAGTCCCTGCCTATCATCTAGTATTATTTCCTGCCACTTAATTGGCTTTGCGTTCGGGATTGTCTCAATTGACGCCAATTGATTATATCCGGACATGCATTGCTCATTAGAAATTCGCTGGGAACAATAAAGTGAAAAAAACCTAAATTTTTTATTTATCTTACGTTTGAGAGTTGATATTTTCTCAAGAAAGCGCTCCTGTTCTGCTTTCGAGACTTTCGCTCTCAAAAAAGACATAACTTTTTCTAAAGAAGCATCCCACGGAATCAAAATTGTACTAAACCCACCTGTCCTCAAAAAACGGGTACTGATACCAACTGAATGAATTTCAGGATTAGGCACCTTATTCAATGCCGACTCAAAAAGTTGAACCCCATCAAGGCATTGTCCGATAAGCTGGATTTGGTCTTCCGTAAACCCAATATTCTCTTTGAATGGAAAACATTCAACGAAACGCACACCAAACTTGGATTCCAAAGAGCTCTTAGCAAGAATCAGTTGATTAAATTTATTAGGGGGGCTAGCAAAAGATTCGCTTGATGAAAGTAAAGTAAAAACTATTCCCAGCAGAGAAACCCTCAAACAATTCGTTAGCCTCTCTTCTCGGGTAAGGATCGTCATGAGATGGTCACGGCGTTTGCGCCCATGGAAGAATAAGCATCAAAGATACCCTTGTGGCAGGTAAGAACTATGACTTGTCGTTTTTTAGAAAATTGTATTATTCTATCACGTATTTGATTGTTACGATCATCATCAAAGTTAACAAAAATATCATCCATGACAAGTGGCAGTGGTTCGCTCCGTTTTTCATACTCTTCTATCAAACCAAACCGAAGAGCAAGATATAATTGCTCTCTTGTGCCACGGCTCATCTCCAGCAAACCCTTTACTTGCTCATTTCCATCAACAATAAAAATATCATCCGAGTCCATCGGTTTAAATATTCTAGAGTAACTACCCTTGGTCACGTAACCAAATATTTCTTCGGCCGATTTTATTACTGCAGGTTGCCGTTCTTTTTCATATTTTTTTCTCGCCTTATCCAACATATAAAGAGCAATTTTATTAACAGCCCACTCTCTACCAAAATCTCTAATTTTTTGCCGATTAATCTCTAATTTGGCCTGCTGTTTTGACATGTCTTCATTATCGACTAAATAGTCAACGCGGGTCTTCGTTTCTCCTATAAGCTGAAGCAATTGATCTTTTGCGGCGTTTAATTCACTCAATCTTTTCGAAACACTGTTTAGTTTCTGATGGTTTTCTTCTAGGCTGGTTGATTTAACGGATTCAATGAATTTTTTATAGACATCTCCCAACCCAACTCGCGATTGAATGTATCCTTTTTTTTCAGCAATAATCCCGTCTAAATACTTTTTTCTTTCAACAGTTTTGCTTTTCTCGATAAAGGTATCTTCATCTAGAACGCCGGCCGAACTTAAAAACTCTGAAAGCTCACCATTTTTTTCTTCTATTTTTCTTTTTAATGAATTTATTTTTTCCGTCAACACCCGACCTTGAGTTTCTATGTTCTCCCTTTTCCCTATTAAAATACGCATCTCATCAAAGTGGCGACAAATCAGCTGTATACTCGTCGGGATATCTCTATCTACAACAAAGTTTTTTAAAAAAGGGGCTATTTTTTCTATTCGCCGTGACACATCTTTTGTCGTTTTAGACATGTCGCTCAGGCGCTCGTCAATACTTTCTCTTTGCACTATTCTAATTTTAACACCACACGCCTTCTCACCTAATTTCTCTGTGGCGAGCGGACTTAAGTGTTGATCAAGACCTCTTTCACTAAGCCATGAAAACCATGCATTAAAAATCTCCTCTCTTTTTTTTGTGGCATTCCCCAGAAGTGTCACAAGCGAAACTTCTAAGTTATCCACAGGCTCCTCTTCCAGCTTTATTTCAACTAAAGTTTTGTTTCGAAGTAGCGCCCCCATACCAACCATAACTATCCCTACGCTAAGAATAACGTAATCAACCCAAATACCTCCAACCACCATTCCAGAAAAACCAACCCCGATTAACCCGTATGGCAAAGCAAGCTTCAATGGAGAAAGAGGTGGTTTCGGGTCTGGTTTATTAGTTTCTTTCTGTTCTCGATGCAAACTTAGTTTGTCTTTAGAGCTATTTTCATTTTGTCTGGATTCAGACAACCGATCATAAAACTCTTGGATTTCTTTTTTTTCCAACTCAGACAATTCAAATTCATTTATTCGTTCTTCGGTCCACCCTTGTCCCAAAGAATTAAGATCCACTATAATCTGCGCACTTAAATGTTCTCTTTCATTCTTTACTTTCAACTCGTCTTTTATGACCGACTGTATCTCCGTAAGAGATTGTTGAAGAAATAAAACATCCCCTTCACATTCCAACAAATCATTATTTATCACTATCTCGCTTAAGCTGATTTTTAATTCGTCATGGATTCGTTCCTCTTCTTGGATTTGTTTAAGCAAGTTTTTCCTGTCTATTTGAATAGAAGACAATCTACGCTCTCCATCTTCAGGAAAATTCGAAATAGTTTCCATTCGATTAACTTCTTCCAAGGCGCTTAATATTTCCATCACTACTGGGAATAGTTCTTGCTGGGTTTCAAACAACTTCTTTGTTAATTCCAGTTCATCTATTTCTTTCATTTTTGAGGATTTTTCAGCATTCATCTGGGATAACGAATTAGTTAATTCATTAAACTTGCCAAGGTTTTCTTGAATTTGCATTACTTCTTTTTCAACTTCACCTATTTCACCAAGGGCCTCCCTCATTTGAGACTGCCCTCTTGGCCTAAATATCTCTACGCAAGATTTATCTATCTCTTGTTCTACTTTTCCTAAAGATACGTCCCCTAACCCCATCCCCACACCATAGATACGGTTCTTAATTTCTTCACCCCGCAAACTTTGTATGTCATGTAGTTCATCGATAGTAAATGCATAAAGATTTTTAAAAACACCTTTAGTCGCGTATCCTAAAAGAGAATCAAGATAGGATTGCCCCTGGTTTTCTGTCGATTCCGTGCGGATCACAGGACCATCTTTTTTGCCTGCTTGCCTATCAACTGAAATTAATTGCCCCGATGCTAAAGCACATTTCAAAATCCCACCTAAAGAACCTCCATTAACAGGTGTGTACTGATTGATCTTTTGGTTTTTTCCTGGGAAACCAAACAACATGCATCGTATAAACTCAAGCAACGTTGTCTTGCCAAATTCATTGGGACCATAGATGATATTTAGACCCGAAGACACGCCTTTAAATTTATTAGCAGAAAAAACTCCAAATCCGTCGATTTGTATTTCTCTAATTTCCATCTATTCCCCAACAATTAAAAATTATCTGAAGCATTGTTTTAAGACAAATTTTATTTCAACAGTTTATCCAAACATAATGACTTGGCTTGAGCTAAGAAACCCTTTATTTCTTCGTCAGACAGGTCGCATAAATACTTTTTACCTTGCCAGGTTTCGAATGCCGGCTTAAGTACCTCTTTCAAGTCTTCGAAAGATTCTCTCTTTCCCTCTACGCCAAAGAGATTGACAAGGTCAGCAATAAAATCCTTTCCCTCCCGCAGGGACTCAACATCGTATATACCAGCGGTATCTAATTTCAGGTTCAGCCAAATCGAAGGTATTCTTCCTTGAAAATAAGTTCTAATTTCTCCTTGAAGTCCTTGTAGAGTGTCCCCTCTTTGTAACTCAGAATGAACCTGCGTCCTTCCATTTAACGATAAATCAATAAACACCTCTCTCTCTTTGGTTTGATCTGCAAAATATTCGCACTTTGACCGCACGACATGTATCACTTCTTCCAACGTGATCGTTCCTGAAAGGTCTACCTCACCTTGAATGTATCGAACCGCGTCAACAGGTGTAAATTGAATTAATGGAACCGTATTTTCATTTAAGGTAACCAGGCAACAGCCCTTTTCGCCAGACTCTCTCATATGTCGAGCCTGACTATTCCCGGAATAAACTACGGCCGGATTGCTTTCACGCAATACGCAAAACCTATGAATATGACCTAAAGCCCAATAATCCATTTTCGCAGCGATTAGATCGTCCATAGAGCAGGGTGCATAATTATCATGGCCGGACTGATGCCCAACATTCGAATGCAGTAAACCAATAGCAAAACCTTTGCCATTACCTCGAGAAAATTTTTTGGATAAATTTTCCGTCACATCACGTTTGGGGTAACTTATTCCATGAACATATGCTTTCACTACTCCATTTCTTTCAACCGGAAGGCATTCCATCTGCGTGCCAGAAAATACATGAACTCGTTTAGGCCACTCGAGTGAAGCTGACCAACTATCAAGGGGGTCGTGGTTACCGTGAACAATGAAAGTATCAATCCCTTTATCAGAAAGCTTCTGCAACCCATGACGAAATTTGAGCTGGGCCTCTAAACTTTTCTCGGCTCCGTCATATATATCACCAGCAATCAAAACTGCTTCGACTTTTTCTTTCAATGCAAGTTCAACAATATTTTGAAATGCTTGGTAAGTTGACTTACGGAGGGCCTCGACTAGTGAGTTTTCCGCAGAAGAAAATCCTTTGAAGGGGCTATCAATGTGTAGATCAGAACAATGGATGAATTTAAATGTCATCGTAACGTAGTTCAAAAAATGTAAAAATATCAATATAAGATCAAAATCTCTAGTTCGGGCATTATATACGACGTCACTTTTTTTTTCCTTAGATTCCTTAAATATTGATATAGCAATTTTTGAATGCTTTATCGCCATTCAAAAAAAACTACTTATAAATTTAATTGAAACTGACAGCACTAAAGCTCATCTTATACGCTTAAGATTTCACAACTAAAAATGTCATAAATCATGATCCTCCCAATGGAATACAGGCGGTTTGGCAAAACCGAAGAACTGATTTCTGTCATCACTCTTGGAGGCATGAGATTCAAACATGGATGGACTCCTCCCAGAAACCATTTACCCAAAGATTCTATTGAGCACTGTATTTCTACAACCCGCATGGCGTTAGACCTAGGAATCAACCATATTGAAACCGCCCACGGGTATATGAAAAGTGAACTCTTGTTTGGCCATGCCCTAAAAGAACTAAGTGTCCCGAGAAAACAGTTCAAGATGATGACAAAAGGAGCTCCGATGTCTGGCGACGAGACTCGAAGTCTTGTAGAAGAGCAACTCGAGGCTCTTGGTTTAGATTACGTCGATTTTTATGGCTGGCATGGCATTAATAATAAAGAACTATTAAAAATCGCCGTAGAAAAAAATGGGCCTGTAGAAACCTTACATCGGTTAAAAGATGAAGGGTTGATCCGACACGTTGGATTTTCAACACACGCCCCACTTGACACCATACTAGATGCTATGCAAACCGGTCTATTTAGTTTTATCAACCTTCATTATTATTATTTTTTTCAACGCAACCTTCCAGCTGTACAATTAGCAGAGACAATGGATATGGGTGTTTTTATAATTTCACCCAACGAAAAGGGCGGGATGCTATTTAGGCCCTCCGAGAAAGTAAAAAATCTTTGCAAACCTCTTACACCCATCGTGTTTAATGGAAGATTCTGTTTATCTCACCCTGAAATCACCACTCTAAGTATGGGCATACACGAACCAAAACATTTCACTCAAAACCTAGCCATTCTGAATAGAGGAAACTACTCGAATAGTGAGCTTTCTAAGGTTAAGGCTGAAATGGATACTCCTTTAGCAAAAATCTCGAGTTTATGTACTCTGTGCAATCAGTGTCTACCTTGTCCTGAGAATATAAATATCCCAGAAATTCTACGATTTAGAAATCTTGTCGAGGCCTACGAAATGAAAGATTACGGCCGCTTTCGTTACAACATGCTCGAAGGGCAAGGGCACTGGTTTCCCGGAACCTTTTCTTTTAATTGCACAGAGTGTGGTGATTGTCTTCCTCGTTGCCCAGAAAATTTAAACATTCCAACCCTATTAATGGAAACGCATAAAAAATTATTTAGCAAACCTAAGTACTTAAAAAGCAAACTATTTTCCATTATAAAGTCCGCACTTAAAACCTTGAAAATCTGGAAATATTTTTGATTAAGAATTCCTGAAGCCTAAATTAAATACTAATTTAAAAAAAACATCAGCAAAGTACTTTATCGTTTTAGCTACGAGTATCGCCTCCTCCTGTTTGATAAGACAAGCATCCACTTAGCAATGACTCCGCATTACGGTAAGTGTCGTCCTTCTTTATTACCTGCTGCAAATAGGGGATTGCTTGTTGGCAGCGCATGGTTTTTGCGAATACCTCCCCAATAACATACTGCAGATTTATTTCATCTGGATCAACCATGGCATATCGGTTGCCATAGTCCAGCACATCTCCAGGTTCTCCCCTTCCACGATACCCAAAAATAATATTTTTTAGTGCCTGTTTATTGAGAGAGTCTCTTTCTAAAACTTGGATGGAATAATTCAACGCCTTTTTATACTCTTTTTTAATATTATAAAACGACGCTACCGCATTTAGTAGGCCAAGGTTATCTGGGTCAGCGTCTAATTGAGCGTGTAAATCAGCTAATGCGATTTCCCGCATAACAGAACCAAACCCGGCTCGGTTGTTCTGGATAGATGCTTTAAAAAAGACCTTAGCCTCTTCGCGCCTTTCTAATTCCATTAAGTTATAACCTGCGTACAGGTTGGCATATGAATGCGCCGTGTCTTTGGCAAGAATTATTTTCATAATTCCAAAACTTTTCTCGTACTCGCCAATCTGATAATAAGCATGACCTAAATTCAACAAAGCTTCTAAGTTGGAAGGATTGGATCTTACTTCCTCCATCAAAATGGACACCTGCCTTGAACTTGCCTGCAAGTGGTACCGGACCAGATCACTTCCTCCTAACTGAGCCAAAGATTCCAAAAGCAGCTCCTGGTTTCCGTACATGACCCCTCGTTGGTAAAGACCCATCCCTCTATAAATACTTTCAAGTTGTTTTTGCTCCGCGTAAGTAATGTTGGATATGCGATTAATAATTTCTTTAAACGGAATTCTTGCAAACAAAAAGTCTTCGCGACCATAAACACCTATTACGTCTCCTAGGTCGAGATAAAATTCAACAACAGGCCAATTATCTGTTATTTCTTTTTGGTGGCTAGCTAAACTATTCATCTGGTCTTCCAAAAACCAGATATTGCTGAGAAATGAAAAAGCATCTGGAACCTTAATTTCCTGCATAACACGGTTCACAACCGGATCTAAAAACCGCCCCTTTAATTTTTCAAAATCAATGTCAATGGGGCGATCTGACCCGATGACAAGGATTTCATTTGCAACCGGCATCCAAGCTATTGCATGAGGAAACACCGAAAGAAAGGTTTTGAAGTGCATAAATACTTCTTGCTTCCCCTGGCTATGCAACGGAATCCATTGCGCCACAATTCCCCCTGGATTGAGATGCTTTTGGACTACTTCATAATATTCTTTAGTGTAAAGATTTACAGTAAACGCGGTGCGTGGAGGAGGAGGTTCCGAGGTTATAACATCGTACATTTTTTGAGTCGTCAGCAAATGATTCCTTCCATCCTGTAGGATAATGTTGACCTTCTCGTTTTTCAACGCGTTGTAATTCTGTGATGAAAATACATTACCTGCTCTCACAACACTCCCCGACAAGTCCACGCTATCGACGGCTTTTACTTTCGGATGAACAGCTGCAGCTCCTGTAGTTTGCCCAGTACCAAAACACACGACCAAAACTTCTTCTGGGTTGTCTACCAACATTATAGGTAAATGCGCCAAAAACTTCATATACCGCGAAGCAACAAAATTAACTGCAGACATGGAGACACCATTTGTGACCAGCCGCTTTGCATCTGGATCCAAAGCACCGTAATTATCCTTAAAAACGGCAACGGTATCAGTAAGCCCTTCCTCAAAGTACAGCAATTTTCGAATGTCTTTTTGACCGGTACTGTCTCGCATAAAAAATCGGTCAAGCAAGTCTGAAGGAAAACCCATATTCACTACAAGAATTACCCCTGCCAAAACCACTGTCATCATTTTACGTAACGTTTTCGTAAAATAATCTCCCGTGCGAAACAAGTACATCATCATTAATAGGTTTAATGTCGCAACAAGGAGTAAGCTCTGTTGCACCCCCAATCTGGGTAAAAACAAAAAACCAGTAATAAGCGACCCTAAAATTGCTCCAAAAGTATTCGCTCCATAGATTTGACCGGTCCCTTTCCCTATACGTTCGTGACCACCAGATATCATTTTTATTAAAATAGGAAAACTCATACCCAATGCGATCGTAGGTAGCAACATTAAGGCCGACGAATCTGCAAAATATCGACTAAATACAAAAAACGGCTTTTGTAGGTTGTAACCATTCCATGGAGTCGAAAGTAATTGCTCCATGTTATACAAGGAACCAAGCACGTAGAGCCCAATGGCTGCCTGCAATAATATCAATACCGTTCTTAAATTTAGGCTCGATCGAAATACGGCCACGACTAGAAAACTTCCCAGAGCGATTCCGATGAGAAATACACCCAGCATCATGCTGAAAGAATAAACTGTGCTGGAAGTACTGAAAATTAGCAGTCTTGTCCATAAAACCTCATAAGATAAGGCTGTAAAACCACATACAAAACTTACAACTATCCACAACCATTGATCCCCTTCCCATGATATTTTAGGTATAGTGAAACGTGGAAAGTGTAATGCCTTACTACTTTCTAATGATTCCTGATAAATGCGAATTGCACTGATTCCAACAAAAAGATTAAGTACTGTGGCAGCCAGCACTGTTTGCAAAACCCCGAAATTAGCAATTAGAAAAAAACCTGTCAGCAAACAACCCAATGCAGCACCAAACGTATTGATACCGTAAAGAAGTCCCAATCTAGCATCCAATTTAATATTATCTGTGATGTAGTATTGACTTATTATGGGTAGAGTCGCACCCATTAAGGACGCAGGGACAAACATCAAAATGAAGGCTAAAAAAGACTTGAATATGTTTTGAACCACTATGGATTCTGGAACAAAAAAACTAAACCATGAATAAATAACAGAAAATTTAAAAAGAATTAAAGAAACAATCAAACACAACAAAAATAGTGCAACCTCGATCCAACCATAAATTAAAAGCAGAGAAGATGTTTCCAAATCTTCTGAAAACTCTTTACTCAAACTACTACTATCTGATTGTGTTTTTTTACCCCCGATATGGTTGATTGCATGACCAGAAAAATAGCTACCAAACCCTAACCCCGCCATAAATGAAGCCAAAACAATTGACACCGAAAAAACGGTGTGCCCAAATGCGAGAGTGAGCATTCGAGTCCACACAACCTCATAAATCAATGCAGTAACCCCAGAGAACAAAAACAGAAAATATACAATTCGCGAACGTTTCATTTTTATATTCAATTATGTCTTAAGATAAATTACCTAGGGAAAAACCAAAATAATTGACATTTAAATCTGCTTCAAGTAATTTTAAAGTATAAACATATTTGGTTTTTAAAAGTAATATAACAGATATATCCATCTGCAAATTAGCTAATGAACGAGAAGACACCATCAACGGAAATTATAGACCACCCCTATGCCCGTGAAAATAATGTTGAGTGGCATCCCGACGCCTGGGAAAGAGTGAAGCATGCTCCTGAGTTTGTTCGTCCCGGTATACGCAAACTAATGGTTCAGCGCTGCGTTAAAAGAGGATATAAAATAGTTACTTCTGACTTTTTAACTGAAATCAGAAATGAATCGATGATGTTAGTCTCTAAAAGAGTTAAGGGCTTCGGCTTTGAAGAATTAACAATGGATTCCTTTGAAGTAGCAAAAGAAAAAATGCGACAAAGCCCAAGAAAAGTTGAAGTGATTGAAGAAATTGAAGACTTCTTATCAATGAGAACAGAAAAAAAGGACGACATCGTAGAAAAGTTTAAGAGTTATATGGAGGTCACACCTTCAAGTGGGATGCCCTGGAATAAAGAAGCACTTGAGAAAATGGAAAAAGTCCCTCCTTTTGTTCTCGGAATGGCTAAACAGACTATTGAAGCACGAGCTAGAGAACGTGGAGATAAAATGGTTACCCCTGGCATCATTGAGGAAGTGTTTACAAACATAATGCCTGCATCTGCCAAACAAGCCATGGGTATAGAAGTAACTGAAGATGAATTAAAAGAGGAACAAACTGAGACCGATGCTCCTCAAGACATACCTGAATTCGAGCTTAAATGGCATGACGATGCTCTCCAAAAAGTTATGCGAATTCCTATTTCATTCATACGTAATATGGCAGTTAAACGTATCGAGCAGGAGGTTAAAAAGGAAGGACCAGATAAGGAAGTTACAATGGAGCTATTTGAGAAGTATCGATTCAGTTTTTAACCGAAAGGAAAATTATGGATTCCACAGTAGATTGGGTATTCCCCGTTGGATTAGGAATTTTAGGTTCTATACTAGCCTTTTTCAATTGGAAAACTAAAGCCGCACTAGTAAAGATCAGAAAGAACAAACGCCGATAGAAGTTTTTTATATCTTATATACCTGTCGGATAGTCTATAAACTCAGTCTTGATTCCGAATTGTTCTGCAAGATGTTTCCCGACAGCCTTAACCCCTCCGGTTTCTGTCGCATAATGGCCAGCTAAAATTAGCACACATTCATTTTCTATGGCTTCGTGATAATGGTGATTACAACCCTCTCCAGTGAGATAAGCATCGAGGCCAGCTGCAGCAGCTTCACTTAAGATATCCGCCGCCCCACCAGATACAATCCCAATTGTCTGCACCTCACCTGATCCGATCACTTTAACAGGCGATCCTAGTTTATCTTCTAGTTTAACTCGCAATCCTTCTGCTGATATTGGATCTAGTCGCCCTTTGATCCCAATTTTCTGTCCTCCATATTCCCCGAAAGGCTCAAGCTCACTAAGCTCTAACTGGTCTGCAAGTGCCTTATTATTTCCTAATACCGGGTGCATGTCCAGTGGAAGGTGCGCTGAGTATAGGCCAAGATTCTCACGTATCATGGTAGAAACTTTATCGTAAAAATTCCCACAGATCGGTTTTACCCCACCCCAAAGCATCCCGTGGTGAACAAACATCATGTTACACTCTGCCGCGACAGCTTTTTCAATTGTTGTCATGCACAAATCTACAGCCAGCCCGACTTTTTTGATATCGGCGGTGTTTTGTACTTGCAGCCCATTCATGGCATTAGGAGAATCCTTGATCTCTGTAATGTCAAGCAAGTTGTCGAGATAATGACTAAGTTGTAAAATATCCATAAAAAAAGTATAAACGAGCAAAAAGTAATTAACAAAATATTTTAATATCCTTTCTCTGTCCACAACAATTAAGTGTCGAACGGGCACTCTTTAACAAGCGAATGCTACAGTAGAATGATTCAGTTTATCTTCAAAAGCATAGGCCAACGTATTGTCCTTCTATTTTTTATTTCAATCATTTCTCATGCGATTGTCCACTTAGCGCCGGGAGAACCCAGCTTGGTTGACCCCTCCAACCCTAGAATGAAGGCTGAGGACATTCAACGAATACGTACGGCCTTTCATTTAGACGAACCACTTTATGCTCAATACGTTTATTGGATGAAAGATCTGTTTACTGCTGAACTAAAATCTTTCAAAGATAATCAGCCAGTTCTGGAAAAAATATGGGATCGTTTTCTTAATTCGCTCCCGTTGTTTATTGTCGGAACGCTTATCACCTGGTTCCTAGCTTTCCCCGTTGGAATTCAGGCAGCGCTTCGTCGTGGATCGGTATTTGATAAAATGGGAACGTTTCTATCTTACGCATTAATTTCGATTCCTGGATTTTTCCTTTCTTATATTTGTATTATTTTTATGGTCAAAACATTTAATGTCCCCGTAATTGGCATGCGAACGTTTGGCCTTGAAAATGCGGGCCTGATGTTACGCTCTATGGATCGTGTATGGCATTGGACACTACCAGCTTTTATGTCAGCGGTGGCAGGGGTAGCTATTCTTTCCCGCTATGTACGATCACAAATGTTAGAAGTCATCAATCAAGATTACATTCGTACCGCGCGAGCCAAGGGGCTATCGGAAGATACTGTCATTTACCGGCACGGGCTTCGGAATGCCTTGCTTCCATTTATAACTATGTTTGGCCTGACCATTCCAGGCCTAATCGGTGGTTCTGTCATATTTGAAACTATCTTCGCATGGCCAGGGATGGGCCGACTAGGTTTCGAGGCGATCCTTGCAAGGGATTTTCCGGTAATACTCACACTCAATTTTATTTCAGCTGTCCTGGTACTCATAGGCACTTTTATGTCGGATATTCTTTACGCAGTAGTAGATCCACGTATCAAAATTTAAAGGATCCTAAGGTGAACGAAACAGAAGACACGCAAAGCATAGAAGGACTAAAACCGGCAGTCAGTCTTTTCGAAGAACGATGGAACATCTTCAAACTCAATCACCTTGCCTATTTTAGTTTTATCTTTTTAATCTTTCTTTTTGTGCTCGCCCTTATGGGAAAAGCACTGACTCGTTGGTTCGTTGTGTTCGACCCACAATTAGTAAGACTGCCTGAAAAGTTTCTCCCCCCTTTAACGCCCTTTACTAGTGAAATCGTTTCTGCTGAGTACGCCCCTATGTTCAATATATATTTATTAGGAACTGATGAACTTGGCCGCGATATATTCGCACGCATGCTAGAGGGAACTTCTATTTCATTAACAGTAGGTTTTGTCGCTGTGAGTATTTCAATTTTTCTTGGGATATTTTTTGGGGGTATTGCGGGGTTCTACGGCAGACTAAAGTTTGGGTTCATTACTATAGATACTATGATCATGCGTTTTGTAGATATCATGCTCTGTTTCCCTACTTTTTTCTTAATTTTAACCGTGGTGGCTTTATTACCTCCAAGCATATACAACATCATGATTGTAATAGGGCTGACTAGCTGGATGGGTACAGCCAGGTTCGTCCGTGCTGAATTTCTAGCACTGAGGGAATTAGACTACGTGGCCGCGGCCCGCAGTCAAGCTATTCCAGAATGGAGAATTATATTTATACACATGGTTCCAAATGCTATCGCACCAGTTTTGGTTTCAGCGACCATTGGTGTCGCAACCGCTATCCTCACGGAATCAAGCCTCAGTTTTCTTGGATTCGGAGTTCAACCCCCGGACGCCACATGGGGAAACATTCTTGCCGACGGTAAACAGTTCATTTTCGATGCGCCGTGGATAACTTTTATTCCCGGATTCAGCATTTTATTTGTCGTACTCGCTTTCAACCTTTGTGGTGAAGGACTGCGTGAAGCCTTTAATCCTAGGCTCAAAGAAGGAATATGATTTTTCTCCGAGCAAAAAAGCTATGATTTACCTGCAAAATCTACACAAGCAATTTGGTTCTAAAATAATCCTTAAAAATGCTAATTTTCATCTACGCCCTGGTGAGCGTGTGGGACTTGTCGGAGAAAATGGAACCGGAAAAACTACCTTGTTTCGTATCATAATGAAAACAGAGTCATCTGATTCTGGAAAAATTGTTTTTCGAAAAGGCGCCCAGGCAGCCACACTCCAACAAGAACTCAATGCTTATAACGGTACCGTTTTAGAACGCGTAATATCAGGAGACCATTCTTTGCAAGTTGTTCGCAGGAAAATGGACGACTTGGAAAAACAAATATCCTCCGATCCAACTTCTGAGGCCGCGACATCACAATACGGAAAGCTACAGCATCAGTTTGAGCAGCTAAATGGCTACGAGCTAGAACCTAGGGCTTCCACTATTCTTTCGGGACTTGGTTTCAATGATGATAAGTTCAAGAAACCTCTTAATGAGTTTTCAGGTGGATGGCGCATGCGAGTTGAAATGGCGCGACTCCTTTTACAAAATCCGGATATTCTCTTACTCGATGAGCCGACTAACCATTTCGATTTAAAATCAGTCGAATGGCTTGAAGGGTTTCTGAAAAATTACGACGGTAGCCTGCTGCTTATCTCCCATGATCGACGATTTCTTAATAATCTCGTCACAAGAATTATTGAGCTTGATAGGGGGATATTAACGATCTATTCGGGTAATTACAATGACTTTGAGCGCTTGAAAAAAGAACGAGAAGCCCAACTCCTATCAGAATCAGTGAATCAGCAGAAGCGCATCACCGAAATCGAGCGCTTTATCGAGCGCTTTCGCGCCAAGAATACGAAAGCTACTCAGGTTCAAAGCCGGATCAAAATGCTCAATAAAATGGAACGCATCGAAACTATGACCGATACAAAAACCGTAGGCTTTCGCTTTCCGCAACCAGTGCGAACTGGCCGCATCTCTATGGAGTTGGATAAAATCGATAAGAGTTATGGGGACAACATCGTCTACCAAAACTTTTCTATCAGAATAGAACGGGGGTGGAAGGTGGCTCTTGTAGGAGAAAACGGTGCTGGAAAATCCACACTCATGAAGCTCCTAGCAGGAATCATTTCTCATGACAGTGGAAAAATTCAACCTGGGCATAATGTCACGCGTTCCTACTATGCTCAACACCAAGCAGATGCGCTCGACCCCAAAAAAACAGTTTTAGAATCAATGGATGAATTGAGTCATAACCTCTCGCGCACCCGATTGCGCACGATCCTTGGATCATTTTTATTTTCTGGTGATGATGTAAACAAAAAGGTTAGTGTCCTGTCTGGTGGAGAACGTTCAAGACTTTCCCTCGCTCGTATGCTAGCATCACCTTCATCGTTGCTTCTTCTAGATGAACCAACTAATCACCTTGATATGCGTTCATGCGAGGTGCTCTCCGCCGCACTGGCTGATTACGAAGGAACCCTTTGTATCATTTCTCATGACAGATATTTTCTTGATGGATTTATTAACAGGGTTTGGGAAGTCAAACAAGGTTCTGTGAGCGAATATATTGGTAATTATAGTGAATATGAAAACTCCAAAACTCAGGAACTTGAAATTGAGTCATCAAAATCGACCGTATCTATTAGAAAACCTTTGGCATCTTATTTCCAGAAGAACCATGAGCGCAAACGTCTTGAAGCAGAAAATAGAAACAAGAAACATCAATCATTGAAACCATTGCGATCTAATTTAAAAAAAATTGAAATTCAGTTAGAGAGAGTGCTGACAGAAAAAACAACAATCGAAAACAAACTGGCAAACTCGGTAATTTATGAGTCTAAGAATAAAGCTCAACTTCTAGAAACTCTCAGCAGTCAAACGAAACTTGCCAATGATGAAAAAACTCTCACTGAAGAATGGAATAGTCTTTCATCTCAAATTGAGGAATATGAGTCCAGCAGAGCACCAAAAATTAAATAAATGATGGTAACTATTCTTTATATTTTAGTTTTGACATTTTTTATTTTACTTGCCGCAATGGTTATTGTTCCCGTTTTTTTCGGTGCTCCGTGGCACCCCTTGTCCGACGAAAATATTCATCGAATAATAAGATTCGCTGATCTCCAACCAGGGGAAACTTTCTATGACCTTGGGTCGGGAGATGGGCGAGTTCTAATTGCGGCATCAAGCAATCAATGTCTACGTGGAGTTGGAGTGGAGATTGATCCAATAAAAGTTTGGCTTTCCAGATGTTTTATAATAGCGGCAAAACTAACCAACAAGATTCGCATTCACCGAGGCAATATTTTTAATTTTGATGTAAGCGAAGCCGATGTCATATACCTTTATCTTACACATCAGGCACTCGACCGCTTATTCCCAGAAATTTTAGATCGCATGAAACCTTCCGCACGGATCATTTGCTACCGATTTTGCATTCGTAATCTGGAACCGACAAAAGTGAATAAAGACAAAAATCTTTTTTGGTACCAAGTAAGCAAAGGAAGGACCGTGAATGAATATTCTTAAGGAAAGACTCCGCTTTAACTAAAATTTTTTATTTAGTATCAACCAGATCGCTCCAGACGTAGGCTTTTCTACCACCTAAGTCAACCAAGAGCCAAGGTTTTCCGTTAAAATTGACTGCCGTCCTACGAATCAAGGCCAAACGATCACCTTTATTCAGTTGGCCTACCTCAGGAAATTTTGGACCTGGACCGTTTTTTAAGGAAACTCCATCAATTTTTGCAATAACCGACCTAGCACCAATAGCAAGTGGAACAGCAGAATTCGGAGGTGTTGGCATCTTCACTACAGGAGATGTGGGCTGTTTCAATGTTGGAGGAATGAGGTTAGACGCCAATATATTTTCTGTTTCTAATGGTCTGGGCGTAGGTGCCACATTATTACCTTGGATAAGCTCGTTTAGAGGTTCAACCGCTGGGACCGCTGGGTCTTGTGGCGCTCCTACCTTCGGTTCAATTGGCTCAACCATACTTAGTTTCTCCCTCGTGATTTGAGAAACCGGGACGCCCTCACTTCCTACCCCTTCATCAAAACGAATGAAAATTGGATTGGACACCAAATAATTTTCTAGGTCTGCTTCCACTTTAAGCCGGTAAAATATTGGACCGTCATTTTTATCAAAATTCACATCACGCCAAGTCAATTCATATGGAAGTGCTATCGTTTCCTTTTTTACTTCCAGACCGTTACGGATGACTGACAAACGAACCGTTTTTTCTGTTCCATTTGTCATGCGAATCTTAATTTTTAACTCAGGAAAATCATTCGATACTAGCTCTCCACCCATGTTAGCTTGACGACCTGACAGAACATCACTTACCGTAAAATCATCTAATGAAATTCTTTCATCTCCTGCCTGGCGCACTGCATACATACGTCCGCTGGCCATAGCATCAAGAACATCGTCACGAGATTTTTGGCGAACGAGGAATATAGTTCGAACTTCACCAAACTTGGTTCTTCCGTCCTCACATAAATAATTGTTCCCACCATAACCCCACACTGGTTTTTCTCGCTGACCTTGAATATATTCACCCAATACATTATCCCATTCGTTTCCAGGTTCAATTTGCATAACTGGAAAATCGGCGATGGACTGAAAACCGGTGTAATCAGAAGTCAACATTAAGTCTTTCGGATAGGGATCGGTCTTGTAAGCAACCCGTCCTTTTTGTTTTATTTTATTAGGGCCTTCCATATGGTTCCAAAAAACCAATCCGCCGTTACTATTTACATAATTAATTAATTCTTGATAGGGTTGAACACCCAAGTCCCCTTTATACTGACTAAATGGAGAACTTCTAAATGGTATATTATTGAGAGCAAGGAGAAACATAATTCCTGCAATCAACCTAGTAAGGTTCTTCTTATATCCTTTCAAAAAAGCAACAAGGAACAGTAAAAAAAATAAAGCGCATCCTACAAAGTACTGCTGATAATGTGTTAAGTACCGCTTAGAAAAATTACTATCCAAAATAGGTAATTGCTCGTAAAGCTCCGGCGTATTAAACCCAACTACAAAGAGATGCTTATCCAGATTATTAGCAACAAGGTTGCCGTTAAAAACATTCCCCGTCCAATAGTAAAATGGGGCAACCTCCGCTCCAGAAATAAGAAGAGTCTCTTCAAACTGCTTGTCGTTATCATTGATTTCTGAAATATAAGCCGGTGCGCCTACTGTAAGAATTGACGAACTTTCATTTCGCTTTCTAATGATGCGCTCTAGGGGGACTACTCCGTATTCCAATGCATCACGAGCTTGATCACCAAAAATTACCGTATCGATTCCCTTTACACGGGCCTGTTCGGCTACTTCCTGGAGCGTAGAGCACCCACGACTAAATCGAGTTTTTACATCGGCAACCCCATCCAATTGTATAAAACCCGCAAAAATGAGATCCACTGATGTCAGCAGAATAACTATTACTCCGGCTAAAATAAAAGGTGCCTGAAAGCGATACGGTTCTTTTATGAAATAATAATTCACTTTATATTTCTCATCTTTGATTATTCTATAAGAATTTTATTGTGCTTCAGACCAACGCGTATGA
Organism: Nitrospinaceae bacterium; assembly: GCA_023271875.1. Lineage (GTDB taxonomy): Bacteria > Nitrospinota > Nitrospinia > Nitrospinales > VA-1 > Nitromaritima. The sequence goes on from JALPWY010000003.1 coordinate 60,423, forward strand.
CATGGTATCATTTTTAGAAGCAACGACCTAGAGGAGGGAGCCAAATACGTTAGCCAAGTATTGGTAAACCTGTATTCTCGTTCCCATTCATTTGATTTTTGTTTTCCCAGTAGTCACATAACCTCCATTGTTTGATTTGTTTTTTAGAAATATGATACGATATTGCTGATGCGGTATTCCATAACAACTCCTTCCGCTCCGCGAGACCCAAAAGTTGATCAAGCAAATAAAAGACTTGATTATCAATCTATTGGCTCCGCGTTCAGGAAAGACCTTCGATGATAAAAAAAATTTTAGTCGCCGACAACAGTATTACTATACAAAAGATCGTGGCCATGGCCTTTGAACAGGAAGATGCTGTCGTTGAGGGTATTAGTAAGGGGAAAGATGCCCTCGATAAAATGAAAACTTTTAAACCAGACATTGTTTTGGCGGATATTGACATGCGAGATTTGACAGGGTTTGAATTATCTAAAAAAATTAAAAATGATCCAAAATTTAACCCCACAAAAGTACTTCTCTTAGCTAGTGACTTTGAGGACTTCAATAAAAGTTTATTTGATAGTTCCGGCGCTGATGACCACATTGCAAAACCTTTTAAATCAGAAGACATTATAAAAAAAGTTAACGATCTGCTTTCAGAAAAATCGCCTGACTCCATTAATGAAACTATCAATCTAACGCCGGTTGACTTAGAAGTTTCTGTTGAATCCACTGAAACAACTATTGAACTTTCTACAGAAGACATGCTCGAAGAAGAAAATTCTACTATCAATCTTTCCTCGGCAGACCTGGATGAATCAATAGGTCCTGCCCCTGTAGAAGAGGTAGAACAGAAGAAATTTAAAGAAGATACTCTCGACACAATGATCAAGGATGTCGAATCCTTAAAAAAAGAAGTCGAGCCTTCAGATGCTGACTATGACGAACTGAGCGAAGAAGTAGCTCCTACGCAGGAAGATGCCGTCGGGGATGAGTTGGACATGGCTTTCCGAGAGATAGTAAATTTTGGTTCTCCAAAAGAACCCGATAATATTTCAAGCAACCAACTTGAACCGATCAGTGGGCCCTCCACCGTGGAGGGTATTATCCCCGAACCGGAAGACCTGTTGGGGGGAATAACTTCCTCCTCGGTGGAAGGTGAGAACAGGTTAACTGTCCCGAGTTCGATGGGGGAAAATTCTTCTCACCCTTCACAAGTATCTCATAAGATTAAAAGCCAGCAAGCCACAACTACGCAAGAGAACCAAACCCTGGCAGACCAAGTCGGGCATCCCCCAGAAGATATGATTCATGCTTTTATTGAAAGAGAACTTTCCGAACTGTCAAATAGCATCACTCAATCTGTACGAGAAATAGTTCAAGAAATCACCCCAAAAATTGTTAGAGTAATTGTAAAAGAAGAAATCGACAAGATCAAAAATTCATGAGAAGCGTAAGTCGTTTCTCCGATCCAATCTGTTTCTCAAAATAAAACTACTTTAATTTTTTATATGTCAGCGTGGTAATACATCTACGCATGTTTATTTTTTTATTCCACATCTTCTCAGAGTTGAATTCTACGCGAGAACCTTACCCTAAATTATAAGAAAACCTGGCTTGATGAAAATTATCTATTCATGGATCAATTAGAAAAAATTTACAGCCCTAAAGAAGTTGAGGAACGCTGGGAAAAATACTGGGGGGAAAACCGATTGTTTCATGGTGATGAAACATCAACGAAAAAACCATTTTCAATAGTAATTCCACCCCCAAATGTCACGGGGTCCCTGCACATGGGGCATGCCTTCAACAACACACTCCAGGATATTCTTGCCCGCTGGAAACGTATGTTGGGATTTGAAGTTCTATGGCAGCCTGGAACGGACCATGCTGGCATCGCCACTCAAAATGTCGTTGAGCGTCAATTACACGCTGAGGGAATCAATCGTCAAGAAATAGGGCGCGAAGAATTTATCAAGCGTGTCTGGAAGTGGCGAGAGGAATCGGGGGGAACTATTAATCACCAGTTAAGTAAGCTGGGGAGTTCTTTGGATTGGGAAAGAGATCGATTTACGATGGACGAAGGTCTTTCAAAAGCAGTTCGAGAAGTTTTTGTCTCTCTTTACGAAGAGGGATTAATTTATAAGGGGGACTACATAATCAATTGGTGCCCTAGATGCCTGACAGCACTCTCGGACCTGGAGGTGGAACACCAGGAGACCCAAGGGCACCTTTACAACATAAGATATCAATTCAAAAACAGTAAAAGTTCATTAACTATAGCGACGACACGCCCTGAAACTTTGCTGGGCGATTCCGCCGTCGCAGTTAATCCAAAAGATAAACGCTACCAAAGTATGATTGGTGAAACTCTCATCCTTCCTCTCTTGGGACGAGAACTCCCACTGATTGGAGACAATTATGTTGACTCCTCTTTCGGGTCGGGAGCACTAAAAGTAACTCCCGCACATGATCCTAATGATTTTGAGCTTGGGCGTCTCCACGATCTAGAGCTGATTAATGTTATGAACCCTGACGGTTCTATGAACGAAGAAGCTGGGCCACTCTACCAAGGGCTTGATCGTTTTACCTGCCGACAAAAATTAGTTGAAAATCTAAAAGTACAAAATTTTTTGGAAAGCATCGAAGAGCATATGCACTCCGTAGGACACTGTTATCGTTGTCATACAGTAGTGGAACCTTGTGTGTCCACTCAATGGTTTGTTAAAACTAAACCTCTCGCCAAATCAGCTATCGAGACTGTGAAAAGTGGTCGCATACACATAGTCCCTAAACTTTGGGAAAACACCTATTTTAACTGGATGGAAAATATCCGTGACTGGTGTATTTCAAGACAAATCTGGTGGGGTCACCAGATTCCTGCATGGAACTGTCCAGCATGCGAGAAAGTAACAGTTGCTCGGGAAACTCCAAAGACGTGTTCTCACTGCAAAGAAGGTAACCTAATTCAGGAAGTCGATGTTCTTGATACTTGGTTCAGTTCTGCGCTTTGGCCTTTCTCAACATTAGGCTGGCCTGAACAAACTCAAACTCTGAAAAAGTTTTACCCCACGTCAGTGCTTTGCACGGGATTTGACATTCTCTTTTTCTGGGTAGCAAGAATGATCATGATGGGGATTAAATTTATGGACAATATTCCCTTCCACAGTGTTTATATCCACGCGCTAATTCGCGATTCTGAAGGGCAAAAAATGAGCAAAACAAAAGGAAATGTAATCGACCCATTAACCATGATGGACAAGTACGGCACAGATGCTCTCCGCTTCACATTAGCAGCATTTGCCGCACAAGGTCGCGACATAAAACTTTCAGAAGAACGCATCGAGGGATACCGAAATTTTTGTAATAAATTATGGAATGCTTCTCGTTTTGTATTGATGAATCTAGATGACTATAATGGAACCTACAAATTAATCCCTAATGGAGAGCGCCCCGCAGCACACCGTTGGATTCTAAGTCGCTTAAATGAAGCATGCCGCGAAGTTAACCATGCGCTTGAGGAATTTAAATTTAATGACGCGGCTTCTTCCATATACAAATTTATATGGAACGAATACTGTGACTGGTTTTTGGAACTATCCAAACCTCATTTGTATGGTGGAGATAACCGCAAAGAAACTCAAAATATACTTGTCTATGTGCTGGAAAATTGCCTGCGCTTACTTCACCCATTTATGCCATTTATCACGGAAGAAATACACAGCAAACTGCCAGGAGCAAGCGGCAGCATTATGAAAGATCCATTTCCAGAGTACAAAGAAAATAATGTGGATTTAGAAGCAGAAAAAACTTTTTCCACTGTCATTAATGTCATTGACTGTGTCCGAAATGTTCGCGGAGAAATGAATTTAAACCCCGGTCTCAACCTAGATCTTCTCATTAGGACCAAGCATGCTCATGAAGCCACAACACTAAAACATAACACAAAGTATATCAATGCTTTATCTCGGGCAAACGTTATCGAATCCGGCCCCACAGTAAAAAAACCAAGTGTGTCTACCTCATCCGTTTGTGACGGAATGGATATCTTCATTCCTCTTGAAGGAAAAATTAATTTTACAGAAGAAAAAAAACGCGTCGAAAAAGAGTTGAAAAAAATTGAAAAAGATATCATAGTCTTTGATAAGAAACTCTCCAATAAGAATTTCATCGATAAGGCACCCTCAGAGGTTATCGAGAAAGATAGTCAGAGAAAAAAGTTCCTCTCTGAAAAGCAAGCGCGACTGAGAATCCACCTGGAAACTGTTAATATTGCGCTCTCCTGGCAAAATTTAGATTAAGCTAGGAAACAACCCAAAGTTATTTGTATTTTATGGAAGCCAAGACAAAAACCATAACACGAGAAGACATCGCCGAAGAAGCCAAGTGGGATCTCAACGGTTTATATTTGCAGGAATCCTTTTGGCAAGAGGACTTTAAAAAATTAGAAGCAGATCTTGCAGGTTACGAATCTTTTAAGGGAACCCTTGCCAGTTCAGCGAAAACCATTAAAGCATGTATTGAATTTGACATCGGTATCTCTCGAAAGATAGAAAAGCTTTATATCTATGCCCACCTTCGGAACGACGAAGATAAAACCCACACCAAAAATCAAGGCAATTTTGAAAAAATAGTTCGTTTGCATACACTCGCAGCGCAAGCGAGTAGCTATATTCCATCCGAACTTATGGCTATTGCAGAAGATCGGATGCACCATTTCTTGCAGAATAAGGAATTGAGTTTTCACAAACTACACTTAGAGAGAATACTACGATATAGGAAACACACCCTCTCTGAAAAAGAAGAAAAGCTTCTTGCCTCGTCTGCAGAAATCGCTAGAACTGCACGGGATGCCTTTGAAATGCTGGATAACGCAGACCTCAAACTTGGTACCGTTATGGACGAAAATGGGAATGAAGTAGTTATTACACAAGGAAACTTTCAAAGCATAATGCAAAACCAAGACCGTAGAGTCCGTAAAGAAGCTTTTGAAGAATTCTATAGCGCATATTCTGATCATCAATACACATTCGCATCTCTTCTTTCCAGCAATATCAAGAAAGATATTTTCTACGCACGTGAGAAAAATCATGCTTCGGTCAGAGAAAAAGCCATGTTTAACGAAAATATCCCCGTTGAGGTCTACGACAACCTCATTGCATCAGTTCACGAAAACATGGCACCTCTACACAAATATTTTTTCTTAAGGAAAAAGATCCTTAAGCTTGATCAAATTCATATCTACGATACGAGCGTACCATTAGTAAAAAGTATTCATTGGCATGTAGGGTACAACGATTCAGTAAAAAAAATTCTCAACTCTCTCCAACCCCTAGGGTCCGACTACACAGAAGTGCTAAGAAAGGGGCTTATCCAAGATCGTTGGGTAGACCGTTATGAGTCAAAAGGCAAACGAAGTGGAGCCTATTCGTCGGGGTGTTATGACTCAAATCCTTTTATCCTGATGAATTACCAAGAAGATAATATTAACAGTATGTACACCCTAGCCCATGAAGCAGGACATTCCATGCACTCGTTTCTCTCACGAAAGACACAACCCTACCTTTACGCTGATTACACCATCTTCGTCGCTGAAGTGGCATCTACATTCAACGAAGCCCTTCTTACAAAATATCTTTTTTCACAGGACATTGATAAAAGTATGAAAATTTATCTCACTTGCAGAGAAATAGATAATTTGCGAGGGACTCTCTACAGACAAACCATGTTCGCCGAATTCGAACACCTGATTTATGCCTCAGCAGAAAAAAACCAACCAATGACTCTAGATGCTTTTAAGGATATTTACCAAAAACTGCTCAAAGAATATTTTGGTGAAAATACTACTCTTGACGATTGCCTATCCATCGAATGTTTTAGAATTCCACATTTTTACTTTAGTTTTTATGTTTATAAGTACGCTACCGGAATTTCGGCCGCCTATGCCTTAGTAGACATGGTTTCGGAGGGAGGTACAACTGAATTGAACGATTATTTAAATTTTCTAAAAGGAGGAGGATCGAAGTACCCTATCGACCTTCTGAAAGGTGCGGGGGTGGATATGACTTCTCCAGAACCAGTTCGGACCGCTCTGAAAAAGTTTTCTGCTCTAGTGAACCAGCTTGAGACGCTAACCAACTGATGTTTTTATTAATTTCTATATTATGTAGAGGAATACGATGTTAAAAAAACCCGGCAGCAACCAGCGACCCAACCGAGGTAACAGTCGAAAACGAGGTAATTCGAATGTATCGAGAAATGGTCAAAAGCATAACAATGTGAATGAAAGCTCAAACCGAAACACTGAGCATAGAAGGAAATCACACGAAACACATCTTTGGGCTTCGTCCGCTTCCTCATCAACAACATTGACCTCTCACCTCTCCATGGTCAATAGGCGAAACCAGGATGGGCCAAGAAAAAATACTGGAAATACGAATGCGACAGGAAGGTCAAACGGGAAACCAAGAGTACCGTCTAACCATAAAAAAAATGGGCGAACCCGAGACAAAGCTCAGCAACACACCAATAAAAGGTACCCTAATAATAAATCTAACTCAGCCCACATAAAACAATCGCCCAGTGAAGCACAAGCTACCTCTAATGCTTCGGCACAAGGGGGGAAAATCGAACACAGTAGTATTTTTAAATCTAAAACAAATACCTTTGGTATAGATCCATTCGAACTATTTTGCGCTTATCATTTAGGGATCACATCTCAGAACCAGTATCGCCCATCAAATATTAATGATGTGGCTAACCGGTTTAAAATTGACGTTAGTACAACTCGACAAATATTAAAAGAGTATGAAATGGACTCGGCATCTTTACTTGACCGAGACTTTGATATGGCTCTTGCACAGCTTGACATTCAGGTTGCACCAGAAGGAATTAACCGTACCGAATTAGGGAGAAATATTTTCGAGGATTTCTTAGAAGCCCCGATAAAAAAACGGGACTGGAAAAAGATTTTAGAAGACGACAAAAAAGAAAACGAAAAAACATTTGGCCAAGGATAGCTTTAAACCCACCATCAGTTGAAAATCTTAATTAAGGTCTGCCCCTAAATTCACACGCTCAAACTTTAATCCCTCCCGCACAATCCTATCCTGCAAGCCTTTAGCCAGTCCGTTAGAACAATTTAAATCGTTCATCAACATAGAAAACGCAAATCGTTCTCCATCAGCGGATTGAAAATAACCTGATAATGCGCTAACAGAATTCAACGTCCCTGTTTTTACCCGTGCACGCTCTACTCTGTTGCGTCCATTCATTCGTTTTAAAACATTGCCGTCCCTACCCATTACTCCTAAAGCAGAAATAAATTCTGGGTAGACTCCAAGATCCTCGTACATATCCTGAAGCACCGATACAATCTGATCTGGACTCAGTCGGTTTTGTCTCGACAAACCAGACCCATCTAAAATTGAAAATTCCTCCGGTTTATATTTTAGAGACTGCATATATTCATCCATCGCACGTAAGCCATTTAGAGTAGTGCCCGGAGGACCTTGAATCTCCGCACCAATAGTTTTTAAAATCTGCTCAGCAACAAAATTATTACTAAACTTATTTAATCCTCTAAGAATCAGAGAAAGAGGCATTGAGAAATGACTCAATAATTCATAGGCACCTTCTGGGACAAAACCCACTCGAACCTTACCCGTTACCTTAACCCCTGCTTGGCGAAGATACTCTTTGAAAACACTTGCTGCGTAATACACGGGTTGGGTTATATTCAAGTAGTATGTTTCTCGTACATGATTTACTGATATAACCCCAGATATGGTGATTTTATTATAACCACCCCGATCGATACGATTAACTATCAATCGACTGCGTTTTGACTTTGAGACTGTTCTCGCCCGATTGTCCACTCGTATAAACTCTATATTTGGGTCAACTACTACGACCGGCCTATCGCCTAGTTTTCCCCCAGGGCTAACATGAACCGTGACCGTATTGAAGTTGAACGATAAAGCCCCCAAGGGGGCGTTGTATGCCTCCACGCCTCCTTTTTTCCACGTTTTAACACGCAGATTATTATCAAAAAACGACTCGTCAGCAATGATATCCCCATGAACCTTACGAAGAGGAATATTTTTCAACTCGTTTACCAAAAGCCACATCTGTTCACTAACAAGATTTGGATCACCAAACCCTTTGACATAAATATCACCTCCTAGAATTTTTCCGCCCACAGGCATAGTGGCATACAAACCAGTTTTGAATCTGTAGTCTGGTCCCAATCGTTTCAAAGCAAGGGCAGTTGTCAAAAGCTTTACATTCGAAGCTGGCGCAAATAAGCGATCGCTATGAACAGAGTACAAGGTTTTATTTCTTTCGAGAGAATGAATTTTTATCCCGAAGTTTTGTTTTCGCAAACAAGAGTGCCCCAAAATAGCTTCCACAGTTTTGGCAAAAACAGATTCGGCCGACTCTGGTTTCTGGGCATGAATCTTTTCGGGGAGCAACCAAATAACCGAAAGAAAAGCAATTGTGAAAATTATTTTTATTTTGGATATTGCCTTAACCATTAAAAAATATTAACGCCTAATTTATGAGAACTCAAATATCATTCATTCTTTAAATAAAAAAAATTTCCTTTAGTCAAGTTAATGCCTAATTAAAATATATGAGAATAATGGTTTCGAGTACTATATGTTATATCGTAACGAATCATCGAACCCACAAAGATAGAAATTTGATTGTATAAAATGCCTAACAGATAGACCTTATCATCTACCTTTTTGTAGATTTACTTGGACTCGGGTACTAAAAAACAAAATCAAACCTTTGCCAAAAGAAAAATCTGGACTATTTTTATCCCCGACATGGTAATGTTCGGAATTAAGCTTGTTTCACTGGGAAACCAGCGTTTTTTTTATTGTTAATCCATTCTTCTTTTAAATTATCCATGAAATATGATCTTTTAGGAATTGGGAACGCATTAGTTGACATTGAGGTCTGTGTTGACGACGAATTCATAAAACAAAACTCTCTGACCAAAGGAGGGATGACTCTGTTGAGCGTAGAAAAGCAAAATAAAATTTTAAAAGAACTTCATGGCCTCTCAACAAAGATTTCATCGGGTGGCTCTGCCGCAAATACAATCCATGGGCTAAGTATCCTTGGTGGAGAAGCCTACTATATCGGAAGGGTTGCTAATGATGTTTATGGAAAACACTACGTCGAGGATATGCGTTCTTGTGGTGTCTCATTTTCAGGAGCTGGAAATAGCCTTAGTGATACGGGAACCTGTGTTATTTTAGTTACCCCTGACAGTGAACGGACCATGCTCACGCACCTTGGAGCATCCTCTTTGTTACACCCTGATAATGTGGATGAAAAAGTTATAAAAAATGCTGGGATGGTTTATATCGAAGGATACCTTTGGACCGGAGAGGACACATGCAATGCTGCCGAAAAGCTATGTAAAATCGCCAAAAAGAATAAAACTCCCGTTGCGTTTACCCTAAGCGATGCCTTTATTGTCAATAGTTTTAAAAAACGACTCGTCGACTTTATTCGACAAAATGTTGACATCCTGTTTTGTAATGATACAGAGGCTAAGGCTATTGCAGAAACTGAGGATACACAAGAAGCATTTGATACTCTCAAAGGAATGGTCGAAACTGTATTTGTTACCAGGGGTGAAAATGGCTCTTGGGCTTCCAACGCAACTGAAGAAAAAATTACAGTGAATGTATTCCCAACAAAGGCGATAGATACTACTGGAGCCGGTGATCTATTTGCGTCAGGAGCATTATATGGAATTATTAGAAATTACTGTTTGAAAGACTCGGCCATTATAGGGTCCTACTGCGCATCCAAAGTTGTTGCCCATATGGGTGGGCGTATGCCTGTTGGTTCGGACGTTAATGCAGAAAAAATCATCCAAAAATATCAAAAGCTTTAAAAATGAGCGTTGTTAATCATTAATGATTATGGCGCTTTTTGCGTACGATGATAGGCGATCCATATATCACAATGTCCTTTAGTAAATGCTTCAAACCCCATCAAGCGTTGTTTCCAGTTCGGTTTTAAAATGCGGTAGCATTCCTCTGCCACCGCATCTAAGTATTCTCCAAATAAACGTTCCACATCCTTTGTTTTTGATTTGCTACGCACATCATGAAATGACACCTTTTTAATAGCCTCAATACTAGATTTTTTTGACGCGTGGTAATATTCAAGGACTTCTTTCATCTCCTCTTTCGAGCCAGGGCGATGGAGGTGACCAGCAATATAAATATTAAAATCAAGTTTGAGTGCTTTT
>JALPWY010000030.1 GCA_023271875.1 Nitrospinaceae bacterium
TAATTATGAAAATTTAGCGTAAGCGAGGTTTCTAATAGAATGCCCAAGGTTACTATAACCAATGAAGAGACAGGTGTATCCAAAGAGTATAAGTTGGGTTATGGTGCCAATTTAAGAAAATCTGCATTGTTTCAGGATGTGGATCTTTATAAAGGGCTCAATACTCAATTAAACTGCCGGGGAATGGGTCTTTGTGGTAAATGCGTTATAGAACCGACCCCACTTAAAAACGTCAGCAAGCAAACCCTTTTTGAAAAAATTCATCGGCTGGAACCCCACCAAAGGCTAGGATGTCGTACCAAAGTGTTTGGACCTGTTACCGTCAAAGCAGGCATCCAAGATTAAACTTTTCACCATCTCTATTTAAACCGTCAAGATAGTAAAAAAAATCATGGACCAAACTTTGTCCTTCTTTGCTTCGATTCTGATTTTTACATTTGCAGGATAATAAGGACGGGTAGAAACGTTAACCCGAGCAAGGTAATGAAGGCGTGTATCAGGATGTCCCATCGTTTGCTGATAGGTACGAGTGTGATAAAGTAGGCGAAAACTAAGTAGTCCCAGACTGTGTTTTCTCCGTGTATTTGGTTCATTATAAGGAAGTTAACCAGACAAATAAGAACTCCGTAGTATAGAAAGCTATGTATTCTGATAATGGCTGGAGTTTTTTTTTGGAATGCCATGAAGACACCCAAGAATATATTTACAACATGAAACCCGATCGCTGGAACCAGCCAGATCAGAGATGATGAGGATGAGAGGTTTGGAAATAATTCAGTTGCCATAAGTCTACTATGGAAAGGTAGTTGGGGTTTTAAAAAAAGAAGAATTTTAGCATGAATATAAATTTAAAAAACCGCAAAGTGGTCATTACAGGTGTTAGTGAAGGTATAGGGAAAGGTTTAGCCCTGGCCTTTGGTGAGGCGGGAGCACTTGTTGCTGGATCCGCACGTAACAGTGAACGACTTCATGCTATTGAAAATGAGATTTCTGGGACAGGGCATTTTTTTTTCTCGGCCGATTTTTCTAAATCAGGTGACATTCAAACATTTCATGATAAAGCCATCTCCGCAATAGGAGGAGTTGATATTCTTATCAACAATGTAGGGTCGATTCAGAAACTGGCAGGATTTTTCGATCTTAGCGATAAAGACTGGCAGGAAGTATTTGATGTTAATCTTATGTCAGCCGTAAGAGCTTGTCGGTTGTTTAGCTCGTCCTTAAAGCAATCTGTATCGCCGAGGATTATCAATATAACATCGGTTGCGGCAAGTCGTCCTGGAGATGTATTCCCTCACTATAGTGCAGTGAAGGCAGGGCTATGTAACTTGACTATTTCTCTAGCACGCACTCTTGCTAAAGATAAAGTATTAGTCAATTCTATTTCTCCGGGACCTGTTTGGTCAAAGTCCTGGGATGATGAAGCCAAGAACATTGCTGAGAAATCAGCTAAGGATTTGCAAGATGTAGCTGCTGAAATTCGGGCTTCCTCGGCAGAAACATTATTGCTTAAACGGATGGGAGTTCCTGACGATGTTACAGGTTTGGTCCTTTTTCTAGCTTCCGATTTATCAAGCTGGATCACCGCGTCAAATTTTACTGTGGATGGAGGCTTTACTCAGAGCCCTTACTAAACATTAATAAAGAAAAATAAGAAATAGGCTTCAGTGCTAAACGTAATAAACATAAAAAAACTTTCTAAGAAAAAATTATGACGGAAGCTATCAATCCACAGATTTTTAGAGAATACGATATCCGTGGCTTAGTGGATAAAGATTTAACCCCAGATTCCACAGAACAAATTGGCAAAGGTATAGGCACCTATATTCGTAGAAATGGTGGGAGAACCCTTACGGTTGGATATGACATGAGGGTTAGTTCTATCCCGTTTCGAGACAGTCTTATTAGTGGATTAAATTCCACTGGGTGCGATGTCATAGATATAGGCATGGTTCCAACGCCAGTGGCCTATTTTTCTTTATATCATTTAAAACCAGATGGTGGAGTGATGATCACGGGAAGCCATAACCCACCAGAGTTCAACGGATTCAAAATCAGTCACGGTCTGCACAGTTTGTACGGAGATCGTATTCAGGAGTTGCGAAGACTTATCAATTTAAATGAATTTGAATTTGGAGTGGGTAAGTTGAGCCATGCAAATATTTTGGAAGATTATATTCAATGTATTAGTAGTTCGGTTAATATTTCCCGTCCGGTTAAGGTTGTGGTCGATGGAGGAAATGGGTGCTTTGGGATCGTAGGTCCTAAACTTTTAAACCAAATAGGTGCAAATATTACCGAACTATACTGTGAACCCGACGGGGACTTCCCTAACCATCATCCGGACCCAACGGTAGAAAAGAATATGTTCGATCTTGGTAATCAAGTTAAGGAAGAGGGAGCAGAACTTGGGATCGGATTCGATGGTGATGCGGACAGAATCGGTATTGTAGATGAGAAAGGAAAAATTCTTTGGGGAGATCAACTTTTAATGATATTTGCAAGGGAGATCTTAAAGCATAACCCTGGTGCAACGATTGTGGGTGAGGTTAAGTGTTCGCAGAATCTTTTCAAGGATGTTGAGGAACATGGTGGCACAGCAGTGATGTCTGCCGCTGGTCATTCATTGATTAAAAAGAAAATGCAAGAAACCAACGCGTTACTGGCAGGTGAAATGAGCGGGCATATCTGTTTTGCAGACTCCTATTACGGATTCGATGACGCTATTTATGCGGCATGCAGGATTCTTCAGATAGTTGCATCTTCCAAAGTAAAAGTTTCAGAGATGCTTCTCGATGTTCCAAAAACTGCGGTAACTCCGGAAATACGAGTTGACTGTCCTGATAATCGAAAATTTGAAATAGTTCGTGAACTTACAGAAAGGTTTAGCAAAAAATACGATGTGATTGATATTGATGGAGTCAGAGTTAATTTTGATAAAGGATGGGCTTTAATACGTGCTTCAAATACGCAGCCAGTTATTGTTTTCCGATTTGAAGCAAATAATACAGAGCGGCTTGATGAAATCATTTCTCTAGTTCGTAAAGCAATGTCCAAATATGAATCCATCGTTACTCTCGGGCAGGAATTGTGCTGAAAAGGTATCTGCACACTCGCTTTCGAGTTCATGATATGGATCGCTCCATTAATTTTTATAATGGTATTCTGGGCATGGAAATTGTTGAGCGTAAAACATCTCCTCGCGGTTCACAGCTTGTGTTTTTGCGCTTTCCCGGGACAAACTGCGACCTTGAATTGTGTTCCTTCCCCGACAGCGGAAATATTGAGGTCCCAGAAGACTTAGTACATTTGGCATTTCAAGTCGAAGATCTTGAATGGTGCATGACCAAATTAGAAGAGGAGGGGGTTCCTATCACGGAAGGTCCAATAGAAGCGGAGAATGGAACGCGGTTTATTTTTACTGAAGATCCAGATAAATATGAAATTGAGTTGATGCAATACTCAAAAAAATAAACTAGTAATGACGGTCTCTAGTATAAATTTTTAATATTTAAAGCTGTCCTCACTTCACAATGATCCTTGCGTATCTGACGACATGACCTAGGTAGTCACTTATTTTTCCAGTTGTTAGGTGTTTAGCCACAAGTGCTTCCTTCTGCTATACGTTTGTGGGTTACAAATCGAGTGATTACTTAAGGTAGCAAAGGGTTTTAACGAGGGATAGAATGGTATTGAAAGGACACAGACTTAGAAGGTAAGTCGGTTTTTCTTAAGCCAGTTTTCTGAATCAAATTGTTTACTACGGAACTCCTCAAAATCAAGTTCATGCTTAGAAAGTTTGCGTCCGTCAATGTACTGGGGTTTTTTAAGGTTCTTTTTTCGTGCCGCTTTTGGAATAACTGGTTTTTCTACAGTATCGTCCTGTTCTATATTTAATTCCAGCGATTCGGTGAGCACCTGCATTTTGAGCACCAAAACCATAAAACTTTGAGGGCATATAGCATCGTTTTTTTGAATTTCTTCAACTATTTTTCGGACTTTCTCTGAAGTCATAACGGCTTCCGTGATGGCTTTTGATAATTTTTCGAAATTTGGTTCAGAATCGTGGGAGTGACTCATAAAAATTCCCTTTCAAAGTCATGCGTTTAAAAGCCAAAAGGTATTCAGAGCTGGAAGCAGCCCATTAGTCAAAGGTAAACTGCTTAGCGTTTGAAGTCAAGTAACATTAGAAAATTCAAATAGCCAGCTTGTAGAAGGACTACCAGTTAAAACTGATGGACTTAGGATTCAATACTTTGGGATAGAGGGGTCGATTTTTTCCGACCACTCTTGAATTCCTCCTGCCATACTTTTAACATCTTCAAACCCCATTTGTTTAAGAGCTTTGGCTGCTTTCAAACTTCTCACTCCAGCTTTGCAGTGCAGTATGATTTGGTCGTTTTTGGAAATGTCATTAAGATTTTTCGGTTCCATCTCCTCAATTTTTCCTAGTGGAACGAGAATCGATCCATCAATTCGACATATATCATATTCTGATGGTTCTCGCACATCAACCAAAGTAAAGTTATCAGGTCCATCTAATTTTTGTTTTACCTCTTCGGGTGAAATTTCCCACTTTGCATTGTCAACTTCTTCTTCAGTAGCAGAAGGAATACCGCAAAACTGTTCATAATCGATCAGTTCTGTAATTGTGGGATTTTCTCCGCAGATGGGACAATCTTTATCCTTTCGCAATTTCATTTCCCTAAATTTCATCGCAAGTGCATCAAAAAGCATCAGGCGTCCAACCAGGGTGTCACCTTTCTCTAGAATAAGCTTAACCACTTCGGTAGCTTGAATGAGGCCGACAACGCCGGGCAGAATTCCAAGCACACCTCCCTCAGCACAACTTGGGACTAAACCTGGTGGCGGTGGCTCAGGATATAAGCATCGATAGCATGGGCCTTCTTTAGAGTAAAACACCGAGGCTTGTCCTTCAAAGCGCAATATGCATCCATAAATATAGGGTTTTCCTAGCAGGACTGCTGCGTCATTGGCTAGATATCGAGTTGGAAAGTTATCAGTTCCATCTACAATAATATCGTAGTCCTTAAAAATTTCCATTGCGTTTTCAGAAGAGAGCCGGATGTTGTAGGTGATAACTTCCACATCGGAATTGATATCCGCTAGGCGGTTTTTTGCCGAATCAACTTTTAATTTGCCGACAGTGGATTCGCCATGCATAACCTGGCGTTGTAGGTTGCTTTGATCTACAACATCAAAGTCAACGAGTCCTAATTTCCCGATCCCAGCAGCAGCCAGGTAAAGACCGAGAGGAGATCCAAGTCCACCTGTCCCAATACATAGTACCTTTGCATCACATAATTTTTCTTGGCCCTCGACACCGACTTCCGGAAGAAGAAGATGGCGGCTATAGCGGGCAATCTGTTCTTGTGACAAGCTCATAGAATAGTCATCCGATAAAAGAGTTGCATGCTCCGAAAATTAATTCGTATTTGGTTTAGACTCAATTTTAGCAGAAAGGGTTCTAGTGGCCAAAGTTTAAAGTAATTAAGGAGGGATCCAATACTTGGATTTTTTGTTAGCCACAAAACCACAAATAGCAAGAATTATCAGAGAACTTCTTTAAGCTTTTTCTGGTAGGAAAAGGGAGCCTCTTTTTTGAAGGATCTATAAATTTTGAGCAGTAATGCTAAGTCTTATTGCTTAACATCTTTAAAAGCCTCTTCGAACCCAGATATGGATCCTTTGAGCACCTGATCAGGAACGCAATAAGAGATTCTAAAATATCCAGGGGATCCGAATCCGCGACCTGGTACAACCAGCACTTTTTTTTCTGCTAATTTCTGAGTAAAGACTACTTCATCCTTGAGAGGAGATTTAGGGAAAAAATAAAATGCTCCCCGCGGTTTAACAACAGAATATCCAATACGGATAAGTTCCGCGTAAAGGAAGTCACGTTTCTTTCGGTAAAACTCAGCATCCACTGAAACATTTTGTACACTTTTAATAGCCCTTTGTATCAATGCTGGAGCATTAACAAAACCTAGCACTCTATTACAAAAAATGAGACCTGATATTAGATTTTCAACATCAGCACACTTAGGGTGTACCGCGACATAACCGATTCGTTCACCAGGTAAAGCGAGGTCCTTTGAATGTGATGTTATATAAATACTATTCTCATATAATTCGAGAATATTAGGTGTCTCAACTCCATCAAAAACTATTTTTTTATATGGGTCATCTGAGATGAGGTATATCGGGCTATTATTATCAGTTGAATATTGTTTAAGAATTGATGCTAATTCCTCAAGCATTTCTCGGGGATACACTGCGCCTGTAGGATTATTGGGAGAATTAATGATTACAGCTTTAGTTTTTGGTGAAAGTGCGTCGCGAAGATTGCTAAAATTAAGACTAAAATCTTCATTTGTTGATACGACTACAGTTTTTCCTCCATGGTTTTCAGAATAAAATAGATACTCTACAAAAAATGGTGAAAATACGATTACCTCTTCATCGGGATCCAAAAGTGTTTTAAGTGTGATGTTTAATCCCCCTGCGGCACCACATACCATGACAATGTGGTCAGCTGATAGTTCGGCGCAGTTTGTTTCAATAGTTAATGACCGTGCGATCTTCTCACGCACATCATGTAGACCTGCATTAGGCATGTACCTGTGAACTCCTGGATTAGTATCGTTGGCAGCTAATTTAATTGCCTGGAGAACTTTCTCTGGAGGCTCAATCACAGGGTTTCCCAAAGACAAGTCAAACACATTGTCTGTGCCGTGCTCCTTTTTCATGCGCAGACCTTCTTCGAACATTTTTCTAATCCAAGATGAACTCTTCAGTTTATCGCTGATTTTTTGCGAAATCGGCATTTCAACCTCAATATTAAAAATATTTAAAAAAATATCAATAGCATAAAGCTACTATCTGGTGCAACTGACTTGAGAGGAGACTTTTTTTCTACTATGCTTACATCTTCATTTTTAATTGTGTTGCCTAAAAGGATTTAACCATGTCATCGAATTCTCCTATCATACGCTTTAAAGATGTTTACAAGTATTATTATGCGGGTGATGAGAAGGTTACAGCTTTATCGGGGATTAATCTGGAGTTTCAACAGGGAGATTTTGTTTCGATAATGGGTCCTAGCGGTGGGGGAAAAACAACTTTTTTAAATTGCCTAGGGGGACTGGACTTTCCAGACCGAGGGGAAATATATCTTAATAATCGTTTGCTAAATAGAATGAATGACAAAGAACTTACTGAGTTAAGGCGAAAGGAAATTGGGTTTGTTTTTCAGTTTTTCAATCTCATGCCTACTCTAACAGTTCAAGAAAATGTAGAATTGCCGCTTTTGCTTAGCCATTCAGCTAAAACCGAGAGCAAACAAGTACAAATTCTTTTGGATTATGTTGGCCTTTTCCATAGAGCTAAATCGTTTCCCGCGGAATTATCTGGCGGCGAGATGCAGAGAGTTGCGATTGCCCGCGCATTGGTTCATCAGCCATCGATTATTCTGGCCGATGAACCAACAGGAAACCTAGATTCTGAAAATGGAATTAGGATTCTCGAACTTATGAATAAAGCCTCTACCGATTTCAATACCACCGTGGTTATGGCAACGCATAATTTACAAATTGCTGATTATGGAAACCGTCACTTTGAAATTCGTGACGGGAAAGCTACGCCCAGAGCAAATTAACATGCAATGGGTATAGCTTTAACGTTTAAGAACCATGCATGTAAATTTTTCTATGTTTCTATTGGAAACAAATTATAGGGTTTGATAATGGGCTTTCTTTTTTATTTTAAAGATCTTTTTTCAGCGCTTATTTTACGCCCTGTTTTGCGTGATCCCTTCCGAATGATTATTACAATTTTAGGCGTTGCTATTGGTGTTGCAGTTTTCCTAAGTATTCAACTGGCTAATAGGCAAACACTCCACTCATTTGAGGAGAGCGTAAATCTAGTCCTTGGTAGAGCAGATGCTATTGTCCATGCAGAGGGAATGGCTTTTGATGAAAAATATTTTCAGGAGCTTTCACGTGTTCGCGAATTAGTTAAATCTTACCCAGTAATAGAAGGATATGGTGTTGAATTAAAAACTGGCCAGGTGGTAGAGATTCTTGGAACAGACCTCCTGCAAGATAGCGGTATTAGAGATTTCTCAATTAAAACACGGGAGAAGGATCTTAAGGGATTATTGCCAATTATTATGGATCCAAAAGGTATTGTGTTGCCTGAAAAGTTCATCCCTGGAACAAGTTTTAAGCCCGGAGATAAAATTAATTTCCTTATTAATGGTACAGAAAAAACATTCAACGTAAATGCCATTCTAGAGAATAAAGGCTTAGCTCGAGCTCTCAACGGAAATTTCGCGCTTATGGACATTGCTGCTGCGCAATGGGCTTTTGGGAGAATAGGTAAGCTTGACCGTATTGATATCGAATTTAAAAGAAAAGAAAACTTCGAATCGGTACGTGAAAAAATTTCAGAAGTGCTGCCTAGTTTTCTTCGTGTGGACAGACCGGAAAGAAAGAACAGGCAAGTAGAAAAAATGTTGCGGGCATTTCAATATAACCTTACTGCTTTAAGTTTTGTGGCCCTCATCGTTGCTCTATACCTAATTTATAATATGGTTGCATTATCAGTGGTGCGCAGACGGGCCGAGATAGGGACACTCCGTGCGATAGGAGCAACACCGTCGCTCGTCGCGAGCATTTTTTTTCTTGAAGCTGGAATTATTGGTGCCGCAGGTTCTGTGATTGGTGTCTGGTTAGGAAAATATTTAGCACAGTTTTCGCTCGATGCAGTATCCGTAACCGTCAACAATCTTTACACTCCGAGTTATGTGACTGAAGTGGAGTTTCACTGGCTTCAATCATGGCCTTATTTAATACTTGGAGTAGGTCTTTCTTTAGTTTCTGCTCTTATACCAGCTATTGATGCGTCCAGGACGTCACCTACAACCGTAATGCGGCGTGGTAGCTATGACCTAAAAATATTTCGGGGAGACAGAAGGCTAACCATATTGGCTATTACTAGCTTTGCTGTGGCTGGGATATTCAGTTTGCTCCCTCCCATAGGAGGGTTCCCCTATTTTGGATTCCTGGCAGTATTTCTTGTGATTATGGGATTATCTTTTCTTTCGCCATCCGCTTTACTTGCAGGAAGAGATCTTTTAAGAGGTATTTGTAAAAAATATTTTGGTGGGGAGGGTTTTTTAGCGAGTATGAATTTGTCACAAAATATTGGTCGCAATTCACTTGCCATTTCCTCGCTCGCAATAGCGTTCATGATGATTATAAGTATGTCGATTATGGTACATAGCTTCAGACAAACGGTCATTGTGTGGATAGGTCAAACACTAAAAGCTGACCTTTTTGTCCGAGTTGCAGGAGGAAGGGATATCGACTATCAGTATACTTTGCCAGGTGATCGAGTAGAAGATATAAGAAAAATTTCTGGTGTTACCGCTGTGGATTTATTTCGAGCTCAAGATATCAGTTATAACGATAAACCGGCAGTATTAGGTTCGGGTGATTTTGAAGCGCTATCTCGCTACGGTAATTTGGTTATAAAGTCTGGTCCAACCGCACAGGAACTATTTTTGCAGATGGTCGGTCAAGACCGCGCTATTATTTCAGAATCTTTTGCACTTAAGCATGATGTTGGAGTGGGTGATTCCTTATTTATGGAGACACCAAATGGTTCGGCAAAACTTCAAGTTGTAGCAGTATATTATGACTATTCGAGAGAGAGGGGCTACATCATTATAGATCGATCAATATTTATTAAATATTATGGTGATACGGATGTGAACAGCTTCGTGATTTATCTCTCAAATAAAAATGAAATAGAAAATGTTAGGCAGGAAATCCTCAAAACACTTGGCGCGGATTACAATTTGGTTATAAGGTCAAACCCTGAATTAAAAAAAAACGTACTGGAAATTTTTGACAAAACCTTCGCCATTACTTACTCATTAGAAATTATTGCAGGGGGTGTGGCATTACTTGGGTTATTCAACACTCTGATCGCGCTTATTCTTGAAAGAAAACGAGAGATAGGGATTATAAGGTTTATTGGAGGATTTCAAGATCAGGTTAAGCGCATGGTTCTTATCGAGTCAGGCATATTAGGGTTTATAGGTTCGATAATGGGTGTAGCCGCAGGAGGGATTGTTTCCTATATTTTGATTTTTGTGATTAACAAGCAGTCTTTTGGCTGGACTATCCAAATCCACTTTCCATATATTTTTGTTTTACTCGCTTTGATTTTATTTTGGGTCGTTTCCCTCATTGCCGGTCTTTATCCCGCGCGTCTAGCTGTTAGACTGAACCCAAAGGAAGCAGTCCGTGTTGAATAATTATAATGCACATTGTACTATCTAATTCGAATGAAACTTAGTTTCAATAATTCGTTTTATATTAATAGTTCTTTAGGATGTGAGTTTGGCGATGGCAGATTTTAATTTAGAGGAAGCGCGTAGTTACCTTAATTATCTTTTAACGCTTAGTCTTCGTCGAGAAGAGGCTTTTGGGTCGTTGGCTTTTACCTTCATAAAGGAAAATGATATGGAGGCGTTAGGTCTGTTGCCTGAAGAACAGTTCAATCTACTGATGGCAATTATTCAGGCATTTGCTCCTGAACCCAAGCGTTACGTTCAAAAATTGGATCTCTTGAATAAGGCAAAGGAACTACAAGCAAGAACTAGCTATTCGAACCCTGAGCTTGCACGTCAGTTGGACTATGATATTCGCAAAACTCAAGCGGAATTGAATATATATAATGATGCTATGCGACCAGCGAGTTCGCCTTTGGATAAGCAATCAATTTTCGTGCAGTCCGATGTGCCTGATTATATTTTGGATGTGGCGCAAAAACGGGCAGGGTCCTATTATCAGGAAAAGTTTCACCTGACAAAAGAGGCAAAAGCAGGACAGCACTTCACTGGTGGGCCAAGGAAGTTTGAGCCGGATAATAAAGATGTGCACCGCGAGTTTCCGGGAGCATGCGCTCCGTTTATGAATTCAAGAACCAACGCGTTTCATTTGATGCTTCCTTTTGATTTAAAAATAACGCGCAAACCTGAAGATCCACTGGAAGCAGGGGTACGAGTTTTTTACTCTAAGGAGGGGTACTCGTTTCCATTGGCTTATGATATGGATAAACTTGTGAGTTACAATGATGCACAAGTGCTCCCGATAGACTTAGAAGACCCAAATCTTTTATTTGTTTCTGCATCCCGAGTTAAAGAGCGAGAATGTAAATATCAGGTTGGTGCCCCCTCCCCTAAAAATCCCCTCGAACTAAGTTACCCTCGAGCTGTTTTAGAAAGAATGGGGAGTCTAGGCCCATTTCTTCAGGTCGTGAATAATTTTAAGGTATGGTTCGACTCCTCTCGTGTTTCTGTTTTAATCCAGGGCGCACCCGATCTCCATGAATATGGTCTGCAGGGAGGGTCTGGTTTGATGACTCGAACTCACGCATCAGACAAGATACCTGCATACGCCGAATCGTCAAAAGAACCTTGGCAGGAAGGTCTTAGTTTTAACTTTGTCAATATGCACCTTCAGCTCCTTCCTAGGGAAGAACGATCTATCGTGCCATTCAATACACCGATATTTTCTTTACATCCAGTGCTTAATCGGCAGTGCTTTCAGATTATGAATGCTGAGGATGCAACCCAAAACTGGAAAAAGGAACAGGAGAAAGCGAATAAATAAGATTTCTCCCTCAGACAGCAGTTTTGTTTTCGGGTAAAAATATATTTTAGGATTTAAAATGATTAAGGTGTTTCAAATTAATGTTTTTTTTCTGTGTCTGCTTTTTTTTATTTTTGGGTGCAGTGAGCATAAAAAAGAAGAAGGGGGGATGTCTGCCTCTAGCCAAATAAAAGATCCTATTGAGTTAACAAAACTTGCTGTTAGTAAGCAATTGACAGGAGCTTATGACGAGGCAATAGATATTCTGGACCAAGTCTTAGAGGTTAATCCTTTGTATGCGCCGGCCCATTACCAAAAAGGGTTAATTTATGAAGAGTGGGATAGGAGAAAAGAATCTCTCGCATCATACAACAAGGCAGTAGAAATAAACCCAACCTATAATGAGGCGCGACTCGGTCTTGCATCGCTTTACGACAAATCGGTACTAAACGAACTTGCCCTAGAACAATATCTTAAAGTAGCTGAAACAAGAAGAGATGACCCGGGCATTCATTTTAAAATTGCGTTGGAGTACTGGTACCTTCAAGACATTCCAAAAGCTGCGGAACACTACATCAGAGTCGTTGAAATAAACCCAGAACATTTGCAAGCGCATTTAAACTTGATCAGTGTATATGAGAGTATGAAAAACTGGGGGAAAGCCCTTGAAGAAGTCGTGATAGTTAAACGATTGTCACAAAAAACTAACAACCAGCAAGCCACGAGTATCGCGGAAAATAAACTTAAGTTTATTAAGGGGAGGATGAACTTAACAAAGAAGGATATAAAGCGAAAGTCAGAGCCGCCTTTTGACTAGATAAATTTCATTTTTCGTCTATCCGTCGGTATGGGGTTTGTTTTAAGCTTCAGCTTTGGGTAGGGGGCCTCAGAATATTACGATTTGCAATGGTTAATAGCACGGAAAGTAGCAAAATTTTGATGTTTTGCTTTATCTGGAGGTAAATATCAATCGCAGGTTTCGGCTTTAAAGAAATCTCCACCTTTGTGAGTTTCCTTGTCGGTCCCCCAATGAATTTTTTTGTCAAGTTTTTTGAGGCGTGGGATATGTTTTGAGCAGTGAATATAAGCCTCTTCAACCGTTATAAATATCCAACGCTCGGGAACGACCCCTTCTTCTAGGGTATTATTCGTAACACTAGTCTGAGTCTTATCTGCAAGTAACTCATCGTTTTCAATAATTTTTGCTTTTCCATTTACATGTAAACCTATCGTGTGTTCAAAAAAATCTATGAATGTCATGCCGATATGTGGATTTTCCAGGATATTTCCCATGCTGGCCATTACGCCGTTGCCTCGATACTCTGGGTAAAGAAGCGTTTTTTTATTTAATACCCTGACAAATCCTTGTTTGCCTGCACGAAAAGAACAATCACATTCTCCTTTAGAGTCGGCAGTTGCAATAAAAACCATTTCCTGTTTTAAAATAAACTCACGCATGTAAGGATTAAGATAATCCAACAGTTGTTTGTCATAAAACGCAGAGGCTTTATTTTCTGAGCCAACTTTCTTCTGTAGAATTCGTTCGCCTTCAGAGCCTAGATTAGCCATTAGAAAAGAGCCTTGTTTATTTTGTTATTTCACTGAGAGAGTCTAAAAAATATATAAACTCTGTTTGATAAAGTATCACAATTAGCTAGCTCTTACTCTTCCATAGTGTTACTTATTTTTATTAAATGCCGGTGCAAATTTTTCATATCCTTCATCAGCAAGTTTATCTTTGGGGATGAATCTCAGTGATGCAGAGTTTATACAATATCTTAGTCCAGTAGGGTTAGGACCATCATTAAATAAATGACCTAGATGAGAATTCGCATTTCTAGATTTAACTTCAATACGAGTCATATTAAAGCTGTCATCCGTTTTCGTAATAATATTTTTGGGTATGAGGGGTTTGGTAAAAGACGGCCAACCAGTGCCAGATTTAAATTTATCCTGAGAGCTGAAAAGGGGTTCGCCTGAAACAATATCTACGTAGATTCCCTGCTTCTTGTTATTCCAGTAGTCATTTATGTAAGGGGGCTCGGTTCCATTTTTCTGTGTGACTCGATATTGAAGAAACGTCAGCTGTTTTTTTAATTCATTTTTAGGTGGTTTTATAAATTTAGTATTAAGAGGGCGCTCTCTGCCGGTATTATTTTTTTCGGAGCTTTTCGTTACCTTATATTCTAGCTTCTCTCCCCAATATTTTTTCAAAAACTGGTCTCTTCCAGATCCTACGCGGTATATTTTGTAACGAACGGTATTTTTCTTGTAGAAATCTTGGTGATATTCTTCGGCAGCATAAAATGTAGTTGCCTTAATAATTTTTATTTCTATCTTATTTTTGAAACGTTTACTTTTTTCAAGTTTGTTTCTAGATTTTTCAGCAAGGTTTTTTTGGTCTTTATCGTGGTAGAAAATAGCGGGTCTGTATTGCTTCCCCCGATCCACGAATTGCCCGCTTCCATCAGTAGGGTCTATATTTCTCCACAATACTTCCAGTAAATCGTTGTAGGAAATTGTAGAAGAGTCGTAATGGATTTCTATAGCTTCCACATGGTCTGTTGAACCGGTCGCAACTTCTTTATAATGTGGGTTTTCTTTTTTGCCCCCAGTATATCCGGAGATGACTTTTAATACACCTGGTAGCTTTTCAAATGGAGGTTCCATACACCAAAAGCATCCGCCTGCAAAGGTTGCTTGCCTCAAATCTGGCATTGAAGAAGACTTACTATTTTTGCCAGAATCACTAGATCCATTGATTGTTGTAAAAAGCACAGCTATCAAAGCAATTAATATAATAAAAAAATGAATGTAGTTATTTTTCACTCTCTCTTTATCTCCGGGCTATATATTTCGAGAATTTTATTCTCACAATGCATAAATTAAGAGTATTGAACTAGTTTATTTGGTTCTTTTACTTTAAGTTTTTTTGTGCCACCCTTTTTTACTCAGAAAATGTATGTCCGTACGCCGCGGACGATTACATAAACACTCCCAAATTCATGCAATTTTTCAATAGGCCATCCGTAGAATTTATTGATTGAGGTAGGTATGAACACGCCTTAATTAAAGGCTTTATTTCATGCGATAAGCCCTCGAAGCCTATTATTATAGAGTCTTGTGAACGCTGCCTAAAATGACTAAAGATTGCCAAAAATAACTCTTTAAGTATTTAAATATCAATAAATTAAAAAAAAACGAGCAAGAAAGCGGTTTTTGTTTGACAACGCAACATATTGTATATATTTTACTTTCTGACACTAGATATAGTTGTCTGAGGTTTTAACCGACGCTCCAGAAATAATCGTTTGCTGGGTATTCTGTTTTTTTGGTCGTCAAGTCATTCAGGGAGATTCGTGTGCATATTGACCGGGTTTTTACTAAATTTGCGGCAGATCAGAGCGATCCCTATAGCGAAATAGAGTTTGTAGAAAGAACTTCAAAAATCACTAATGCAGATGGTTCTATTGTTTCTCAAATGGACCAGGTATTAGTGCCAACCCTTTGGTCTCAAGTGGCTGTAGATATTATGGCCCAAAAATATTTTCGAAAAGCTGGAGTCCCTGCTCGACTCAAGAAAAAAATAGAGGATGGAGTTCCCGAGTGGCTTTGTCCCTCAGAGGAGAATACTGAAGCATTGTCCGGGCTTCCAGAATCAAAGCGGATGGGTGGCGAAACGGATTCACGGCAAGTATTTCATCGTTTAGCGGGGTGCTGGACCTACTGGGGTTGGAAGAACAAAAGCTTCGGAAACGAAGATCAAGCACGCAATTATTACCGAGAAATGTGCTTTATGTTGGCAAGTCAGCTGGCTGCTCCGAACTCTCCTCAGTGGTTTAACACAGGACTTAATTGGGCCTATGGTATTGAGGGACCAGCTCAGGGGCATTATTTTTTCAACGATAGAACCGGGCAGGTTGAAAAATCAAAAAATGCTTACGAACGACCTCAACCGCATGCCTGCTTCATTCTTTCCGTCAAGGATGACCTGGTCGGGCAAGGTGGCATCATGGATCTTTGGCAACAGGAGGCACGGCTGTTTAAGTTCGGGTCAGGCACCGGAAGCAACTTTTCTAAACTCCGCGGCGAGGGAGAGCCCCTTTCAGGCGGCGGCAAGTCATCAGGACTAATGAGCTTTCTTAAAATTGGTGATCGCTCAGCGGGGGCCATAAAATCCGGAGGCACAACAAGGCGCGCTGCAAAGATGGTAACTCTCGATATCGATCATCCTGATATTGAACAGTTTATAAATTGGAAAGCTAAGGAAGAGCGTAAGGTCGCCTCAATAGTAACAGGCAGTCGAATTCTTAAGCGGCGGTTGAAGGAAGTTTTTCTTGCGTGTTGGGATGAAGGTTTGAAAGGGGATATCCGTTTCGACGTTAAAGAAAACACCAAGCTCAAAAAAGCGGTACGGAGGGCCATAGAAGATTTTATTCCTGAAAATTATATCTATCGCGTAATTCAGCTAGCGCAGCAAGGCATCAAGGAATTTGAGTTCGAAGAATATGACGCTGATTGGGACTCTGAGGCTTACGCCACGGTCTCTGGGCAGAATAGCAATAATTCCATTCGTCTGACCAATGATTTTCTGCATGCTGTGGAGGGTGGCGGTGATTGGGACCTTCGTCAGCGTACCAATGGGAAATCCAGTCGGCGGCTAAAAGCCAGTGAGCTTTGGCAGTCTATAAACACTGCCGCTTGGGCCAGTGCTGATCCGGGGCTTCAGTTCGATACAACTATTAACGAATGGCATACTTGCCCTGAAGAGGATCGCATTCACGCGTCCAACCCTTGTTCAGAGTACATGTTTCTGGATGACACAGCGTGTAATCTTGCATCAATTAATTTGATGAAGTTTTATGATCCCAAGACGGGTGTATTCGATGTAGACAGCTTCCGCCATGCTTGCCGCTTGTGGACTGTGACACTTGAAATCTCGGTAGCTATGGCCCAATTTCCAAATGCGGAGATTGCGCGTAAAAGCTATGAATATCGTACGTTGGGATTGGGATACGCCAACTTGGGTGCTCTACTAATGATAATGGGAATCCCTTATGATTCAGGTCAAAGTCGTGCCATAACAGGTGCGATTACCGCATTGCTAACAGGCGCATCTTACGCAACATCTGCTGAGCTAGCTTCCGAACTAGGGCCTTTTTCTCAATATGAAAAAAACAAAAAACATATGATGCGCGTTATGCGTAATCACCAAAGGGCCCTATTAAATTCTGACCAGTTTGAATACGAAGGATTATCTGTTTTTCCCCAAGGGATTTGTGCAGAGAATTGCCCAAATAGTCTGATGGTGGCAGCTAAAAAGGCATGGGGTGACGCCTTGGCGCTGGGTGAAAAATACGGTTTTCGTAATGCACAAACCACTTGTATTGCCCCTACAGGAACTATTGGTTTGTTGATGGACTGTGATACTACGGGTATTGAGCCTGACTATGCCTTAGTAAAATACAAAAAACTCGCAGGTGGGGGATATTTTAAAATCATTAACCAGTCGGTCCCATCTGCCCTTAAGCGATTAGGTTATAAGTCTGACGAGATACGATCGATAATAGAATACTGTGTCGGAACCTCCAGCTTGGAAGGAGCTCCTCATATTAACCCTGATACCTTAAGGGCGAAGGGTTTTACAGACGAAGTCCTTGCTAAAATTCAGGATGAGTTGCCTAAAGTATTCGATATTGCATTTGCCTTCAACAAGTTTGTTTTAGGTGAGTCCTTTTGCAAAGAGGTTCTTGGAATTTGTGGCGAAGAACTTGACTCCTTTGATTTTAATATGCTCAATCGTCTTGGCTTCTCAGATCAAAATATTGAAGAGGCCAACAATGTTATCTGCGGTACCATGACTTTAGAGAACTCGCCGTACCTTAAAGAGACACATTATTCAGTTTTTGATTGTGCTAATACATGTGGAAAGTATGGGAAACGGTTCATTCGGTCTGAAGCCCATATTCACATGATGGCTGCGGCTCAGCCGTTTCTTTCAGGTGCTATTTCCAAGACAATCAACATGCCCAACGAAGCAACTCTTGAGGATGTGGATAATGCGCACATGCTTTGTTGGAAACTCATGTTAAAGGGGACCGCAGTATACAGAGATGGATCAAAACTGAGCCAACCTCTTAACAGTATTGTTAGCGAAGGTTTTAAAGTGCTTGAAGTTGAAGATATTGAGGAGAAGCAGCCTCTTAAAATTGCCAAGAAAATTGTCGAAATCGTGCGTGAACGGAAACGAAAAACCCTTCCTCATCGACGGGCTGGCTATACCCAGAAAGCGGTTATTGCTGGACATAAGGTTTATTTACGAACAGGTCAGTACTCCGATGGATCACTCGGTGAAATATTTATCGATATGCATAAAGAAGGAGCAGCTTATCGCAGCCTTATGAACTGTTTTGCGATAGCGATTTCTTTGGGGCTTCAACATGGTGTTCCGCTTGAAGAGTTTGTCGATGCCTTTGTGTTTACACGGTTTGAGCCAAATGGCATTGTCGCAGGTAATGAACGAATCACCATGGCTACCTCCACTATTGATTATATATTCCGAGACTTAGCTATTCATTATCTTGACCGCACTGACCTTGCTCAAGTGACCCCAGACGATCTGCGGGCAGACGCTATCGGGAAGAACAATGAGTCAGAGCCTGATGAAGCCGATAACCAGGACTCTAAGGATGAGTTGTTGGAAGTGAGCCAAGGAGAAGGTAAGGGAGAGACTACGGCTACCCTAGCTGCTGGTTCTCATGTCAAAGGAAACGGAAGTAGCGGACACGTTAAGCCTGTCGAGATAATCCCGATCCGTAGTAATGGAAATGAAGGAGGGCAGGCTGTGACTGCACGAAAATTGGTTTCTACAGCATCCGTCGCGAAGTTAAAGGGCTATGAAGGTGATCCCTGCACAGATTGTGGTCAACTGACTCTTGTTCGGAATGGTACCTGCCTCAAATGCCAAACCTGTGGAGCTACTTCGGGTTGCTCATAAGTTTCTAACCACAATTCTTAACATTAAACTAATTTATCGACTTGACGCAACGGAAGCCGAATGTCGGATTTTTAATGTCTCCGGCTACTACATTTCGGTAGTTTATAGTTGCAAAGCTAAGCGGACTTGTCCAACCTCCTCCTTTGACAATTCTATAAAAATTTTTCTTCTTTGGTCTTAAATTTTTAGGGAGAGGAGAATGAGGTGTACCAACCCATTCCCATACGTTTCCAATCATATCCAGGGCGCCAAAAGGTCCGGCTCCTAAAGGGAATGACCCTACGGGTGCAACCGAAGGAAATCCATCTTTTTTTCCAACAAGGTTAGCGAATGACCTTTTGGTTTTATTGCTCCAATAGGCAGGAATTTTTGACGAACCTCCTGCCGCTAACTCCCACTCAGCTTCTGTTGGCAAACGTTTTCCCATTGCCCGGCAATGTTTATCTGCGTTGACCCAATCAACACCCATAGCTGGGCAGGTAGAACAGGTTTTCCCGGTTATATAGGTTTGATTGTGAGATGGATGTGTTTTTTTGTATTGCTTTGCGGTTACCTCAGTGTGGTCAATGTAAAACATGCGCATTTTTTTAAGGTCATTAGATACATTAATGGGAAAGCTTAAGCTTTCATGCCTTGGTTTCAGTCGAGTGGTTTTATCAACTGACGGATCAATCAAAACCATAAGCGTGCCACTAACTGGATGAATTACGGTTGGCAATAATATTTGATCGTGCCTGGAAGATGGGGGTAGTTTTTTGGGAAACTTTTTATGTTTTATTGGTCGTCTTTTATATTTTTTAGTTTTTCTTTTATGTATTTTTGTATGGAGGGTAAGTTGTTCAATACTTTCCTTATCTTTTGGCGGGTATTTTCTAGAATGCTTCCGATGTTTGCTTAAGCCTGAATTACATGCTGATATAAAAAAGAAGGTGATTAATGTGAGGGCTACTACAGTTTTCAAGGTTCCTTATTCCTTCGTAAGCATAGATTCAAATCTTTTTTTCAAACTTTGGTAGCGTTCGTACTCTATTTCTGCCAATTCTGGTTTTCCAAGTTTGTCATAAGTGAACCCCAAACTATATCGAGCATTAAAATGCGTGGGATCTAGTGTGATCACGGTCTTAAAGGCCTGGACCGCTTTTTCATATTCATTCCGATAATTATATATTCCGCCTAGTGCATAAAAAGCGTTCACATTTTTTGGATCCAACTTCGTTGCTTTTAAAAAAGAATCAAACGATTTGTCATAGGCACCTTTTTCGCTGTGTTTTGTGCCTTCTTTGACTAATTCGTCACTACTTTTTGATGAACATTGACCTGTGACCAAAAGGGCAAAGATGACTATAGAAAAAGAAAGGATGCGGTTAAAAGAGTGCATAAGTTTGGAATGCAAATTGAGAAGTTCTTAACACCCGTGATTTGCCTGTAAGCTATCGCCTTTTATAGGGCAGCCGTTTTTATTAGGAGTTAGAATATCCTTCACAAAGTAACAGTTTCCGCCAAAAGGCATCAGATAGTCGGAACATTCGTAGGCTAAAGCCTTAAAGCAAATCTTCTTCACTATATTTTGTTATGAAAGCGGTATGGACTATTTATTCTGCGCAAGCTTTTTTTAATCGCTTACGTCATGGAATTCTTAGTTTTTCCATTTAAAAGTGTATACGGAGCTAATTTAAGAAGATCCATGTCATGTTTAAACCAATGGGAGGCTCTGATCCAGTGCCTAATTCTTCCAAACGCCCATGAAGGTCTAAGGTAATGCTTAAAATATGCTCTCTTTTTAGCGCTTATGAGATAATTTTGTGAAAGACCTTCGGGAACATATTTAGGCCACATATCAAAAAAGCTATCTTTTTCACCCCAACCTTCTCCCCGGCTGAATTTATCAAAGGAGTCAGAATCGATGAGGCCTTCTTCTATTGCTTGGTCGTAGATCTTGGTTCCAGGGAATGGAATAGTTTGGTGAATTCCTATTAAGTCAGCACCAACCTTTCTACCAATATTAACAGTTTCCTCCATTTCCAGGTCTGTTTCTGAAGGAAAACCAATCATCAGTAGGAAACTGGTATGAATTCCATATTTTTTACACATTTGAACTGCATCTCTGATTTCTTTATTGGAAATTTTTTTATCTATTACCTCACTTCGGATTCGTTCGTTTCCAGATTCGATTCCAAAAAACAAGTCGCTGCATCCGGCTTCAGCCATTCTTGCTACTAATTCTTCGTTTAGTATTTCAGCCCTCGTCATTCCAAGCCAACGAAATTTTTTGCTAAACCCACGGCTAATTATCTCATCGCAAAGGCCCATGGTAGTTTTTTTATTCAAAGTAAGAACATCATCCACAAAGGAGTACTTCCCTCCACATTGATCGTAAATGGCTTCCATTTCATCAACAATAGGCTTGGGATCCCTATATCGGACCTTGTGATTAATAACCGGAATACTGCAAAATGTGCATTTGAACGGGCATCCGCGACTCCCTAACATAGTTGCCCAAGGCATTAGTTCGGGGCCAAACTTTCTTCGTTGCTCTTCTCTAACGTAGTCCATAACATTTATCAAATGTCGTGCAGGGAAGGGAATTTCATCCAAGTTATCAATGGCTTCACCGTGGATTACTCCAGCAACTTTTTCCCCATTTTTGATTTTGATAAAAGCATCGTAGAGGGACTTTTCTCCTTCGCCTGAAATGCAGAAATCGAATG
>JALPWY010000031.1 GCA_023271875.1 Nitrospinaceae bacterium
GAATTTGTTAATAAATTAAAATTGAGGAGAAGTATACATGAAGCTTTATAAGCCTAAGTGTATAAATGAAAATATAGTAATTATTGATGGGCTGACAAGATCTGGAAAATTTTATCTGGGTAAATTGGTATCTAGCATAGTTGACTTGGAGTACTTCATTAACAGCTCGGAAGTTGAAAGAGTAATCATGGCCGGATTAACAGGGGTAATCACCCCAGAACGCGCATCCGCCCTGATGGCAATTGCTGTCAATGAGGAAATATACAATAGAGCTATCGGAAGAGATATGAACTTAAGGTCAGATGATGCCAGTTCAATTCTAAACTCTTACGAAACAGAAAACTACCTCGTTCGGCAAGAAAACAAACCAGGGTGGGAAGCTGTAAATAAAATTATCGATAATAAGAGGCATTCTGTTTTCTTATTACATCAGTCCTTACAAGCTTTAGAAATAATAAAAGGTGCTATACCTAAACCCTCTATAATAAATATCCGAAGACACCCTATTGATTTGGCATTCTCATGGTTAAATAGGGGGTGGGGACACCGGTATGAAAGTGGAGATCGGTTGACTTTTGAGCTCATGTTTCACCATTCTGGCATCCTTGTGCCCTATTTTGCTGTTGACTGGTGCGACGAATACGTACAGTCCAACGAGTATGATCGTGTTGTAAAAAGCATTATTCACTTGATCGAAAAAGAATCTAAGGCTATTCGCACTCATGAGGACCAGATGTGTCATGTTTATTATGATAACTTGATACGCAATCCAGAGAAGGAACTAAATAAAGTTTGCGCTTTTCTGGGAAAAGAGCCTCACAAAAGCATGACCGAGGTAATAAAAAAAGAGACCATCGATGTAAATATGCTTTCAAATAGAATTGAAAAAGAGGATAAAATTTACCGCAATATGGAAGATCAGGATGCGCTTAAAAAGCTGAAGGAACTAAGTAAAAATTATGAAGGGTATATTCAAATATGGAAACCTTACAATTCTTCAGGACGTCTCCTCACCCAGTCTCCACCAGTAATTGATTGAGTCAGTCGCTGAATACCAATGAGGCGAGCGAGTGTTGAAGAATTATAATTTGACTTGTGGGTTAAATATTTGTGAAAAAATATTACATCTCCCACCTCTAAATAACAATGCAGTTCTGGGTAACTACCAATGATTTCACTTATGTTTTTTGGTAGTAAGTCAGTATAGGAATCATTTGATTTTCTAGACTTTTCGTATTCTAGATTTCCCAGTTTATGTGTCCCTGGAAGGATGGACATAGTTCCATTTTCAATCGTAGAAGTTCTAAATAATGGATAATGGACATTAAAAATATCACCGAACCCTTTCATATATGATGATTCTTGATGAAAGTCATAAACTAAACGATCATCCTTCGGCATGTTGAGTAAAAAACTCGTAACAATCTCTAAAACTGGGGCATTCCCCCCTGAAATACTTTTAACTGTTTCGCCTAAGAAAAAAGTTAAGCGCTTTAATGAAGTCAATTTTAGTGCTGCCATATGCAACTCATAGAGATGCTTTTTGTCTTTCTTATCTAAATTTATGATCGCTGAATCAACAGGGTTTTGTTTGTCCGATGCATAAGGTTCAAAAATAGTTTTCAAATCATTGACTACATATTCAATGTATTCTGAAGGTATGTGCCGTTTTAAGGTTATATATCCATATCTACTATAGAAGACTTGCATTTCCTCAGAAGATTGAAACTCTCTGGGGAAATCAATAAGCACCTCGTTTCTTTCTTGTGCTTCACAAATCAATAAATGCAAGTTTTCATCAGAATATTTCATGGGCGTATCTCCAATATAAATAAAATTATAATCTCTTGTATATTCATACCACTTAAATAGGTGGCAATTATTACTTCTTATTAAAGTGCCCTGTGCTATTAGACCACTACCCTGTGCTATTAGACCACTACATAGTACAAATAACTTAACCTGGCAAAATGTTGACCATTATTATAAGCAAAAACCTACCAGATACTGTATAATGCAACAAAAAATTATGGAGTTTGTAAATCATGAAGAAGAGATTATTACTTGTATGGCCTAGTCAGAATGGTTTTGGTATAAAACCTATTGGTCTTGCTCAATTATCCGCAATAGTTAAGGCTGCTGGACACCCCTGTGACCTATTTGACTCTACCTATATTGACCTTGATGATTCAGTTGAGTCTGAAAGAACGACCAATAGCAGGCTTTATAAGCCTGTAAAGGATCAAAGCTATTATCGTGCGGTCAAAAAGCAAAAATTAGATCTAAAGACTGAATATTTTAAAAAATTGAATGAATTTCAGCCTGATATAATTGGCATTTCAGCCTTGTCTGATGAAAGGCATCTTGGTTTTGAACTGTCCCGATTATCCAAAGAATGGAATAAAAATACTGTCGTTGTTTGGGGGAATAAGCTATGCACCATGGACCCCGAAGCCGTTTTGAAAAACGAGTCTGTGGATTATGTTTGTCGAGGTGAGGGCTATAATTTTATTCTTGAATTCATCAAATGCATGGAAAATGGGGAAGATCCTCGTAGCCTAAACAATATTGGCTACCGCACTAACGAGGGGAAAGTAGAGTTAAAACCGCTAAGTTCATATTATCAGGAGCTGGATAACCTTCCCTATCTTGATATGGATATTTTTGATGAACGCCATTTCCTAAAAGTTTTTCAAGGAAAAGTGTATCGCGGTGCCGAGCATATGCTCCTTCATGGATGCCCTTTGTTTTGTAGTTATTGTTTAGTGGATGCTTACCGCGACTTGTACAAGAAAGATGGCGAGGGCGGAAAAGAAGGCAAGTACATGAGAGGATATAGCACTGCCAGAATAACAGAAGAACTTAAATTTTTGACCGAAAAACACGACATCGGCATGTGGAAATTTTACGACGAGGAGTTTGGCTCGAAACCAATGAAAATGTTTAGAGATTTGGCCGAAAGCTATAAAAAACACATCAACCTTCCGTTCTGCTGCACAGCGAATGCTTGGAATCTGGGTAATGAGAAAGTTAACCTCCTTGCAAAAATGGGCTGTGCAAATGTTTCTATGGGTTTTGAATCCGGTAGTGAGGAATTAAGAACTATGGTTTTAAAAAGAAAGGAAACGAGGGAAGACATAATTAATACCACTTCCATGTTAAAAAATGCCGGAATAAGAACGTCCGCATATAACTTGATAGGTTTGCCTTATGAAACAAGGTCAACAATTTTTCAAACAGTCGAATTAAATAAGGCGGCTGGTGTTCAGGATCCGTCCGTAAACTTTTGGTATCCATTGGAAGGAACCGGATTACGCGATATTGCTATAGAAGAAGGTTTTTACGAGCCTGCGGAATATTATACTAGTCTTGATTACACGCGGCCTTACGTAACTCTACCAGATCTTTCAGATGAAGAAATGCGAGCACTCAAAAAATGCCTTCATCTATACATCAAACTTCCATATGAATTCTTTAAATATATCCAACGAACTGAAAGCGGGGATGAGTTTGGGCAAAAGCTTTTCGCGGAGTTACTTGATATCCACGAAAGAAATGTGCTCGATAATAACGGGTTGTGGGATGAAAATATTGATATTAAGGCTGAAATTAAAGCTCTTAATGATTTATTTCCTGAAAGCATCGAGATCAAGGAGTTTGATTTTGATCTCTTGAAACAAAACCCAATAGGTAAATCTAACCTGCGTCAGGCTAGCTGAGCGGATCAAGGAAGCGGGTCAATTGAATTTCGTATTTCCACATAAAACCGTGAGTTAATTACTGAAATTAGTGAATTTTTCTTCTCAGTCGATACTGGAGAAATTAACGAGTTTGCAGTGGCGATCTGCCCATTCTACCCCCCCCTAATCAACAGGTTTTTGACCCAAATCCTAACATAGCAACTGGATCAGTTTTCGGGGGGCAGATCAAGGCGCTACATGTACGATCTCAAGATCTCCCCCCGGCCTATGTGGTGAATGGGGCATTTTATCTTATCTCGCCAAAAGATCTTCGAGAACAGCGATCCTTCTATAAAAGCGATGGAGTGCCATTGGCTATGGAAGAGTTAAATGAAGATCTTGATATAGACACAAAACTGGATTGGATGATCGCCGAATCTGTCTTGAAGTTGCATAGTCCAGAGCAAATTAATCGTCTATAAAACAACCTTGCGATAAAACGTTTCATATAGTATAAGGCACTCTATTTTTGTATTACATCAGTCGTTGGTGGCTTTAGAAATAATAAAAGCGCTCCAAGCCCCCCTAATAAATATCTGAGACACCTTGTTGACTTGGCATTCTCGGAGATAAAAATGGAACGTAGAAAATAATTATGTTTATTTCAATTAAAAAACTATGGCGTTATTTGTGCTATTTCTTTCAAACTAGAAAAGTTTGGAATTGGCCACAGCAAAGTAAGGTCCTAATTTATGATGCTGCAAACTCGGCAATTCTCACGGAGTATCTAAAGCCATGGAACCCGGAAATACTGCATGTCCGAGAAGAAAAAATTAACATGCAGGTACTCCTGAAATCATTTTTTAAAAAGGGAAGGAGAAGTGATTCATACATAGATTGTTTCATCGAGAAGGTGAATCCCTGTTTGATTATTACAACAATCGATAACGCAAAAATTTTCTATAAAATCAGCGGGCGACACCCCAATATCAAAACGCTTTTTCTTCAAAATGGCATGAGAGGTTATTTCGAAGATATTTTTAAACAGCTTGAAAATCTGGATTCTGATACTATGAGCACCTTTTTTGTTGATTACATGTTGGTATTCGGTTCCGCAATTGGTGAGAAATATTCCCAGTATTTAAAGGGCCGTGTTTTATTAGCGGGGTCAATTAAAAACAATTTTGTACCCAAGGAAAACTCGTCCCAACCGGGTGTAATAGCATTTATTGGGCACTGGCGTTTAGATAGAGGCCGGAAAAACACATCAGACGTTGCTAGAGGCAACTTCTTCGAAGATATCTGGACGCGTCCTGACACTCTTATAATTCAATGTCTGATGCGTTACGCGAGGGAAAATGATAAACGGTTGATAATTATTCCAAATTCCGATCGTAATTCCAGCGATTTACTTAGCAAGGAAAAGGACTATCATAGGGAGATAATGGGTATTGAACCAGAATTTTCCGAAACATCGGGGCCCTACCCCAGCTATAAGGCGGTTGATTCTGCCGAGATCGTTGTGGCAAGTGATTCAACGCTTGCGTATGAATCCGTTGCCCGATGTAAAAAAACAGCTTTTTTTGCAATCCGAGCTACTTTCTTAGAGAAGTATGATCATGCTTATGGCTGGCCTGTAGATTTTCCGGATGAGGGCCCTTTCTGGACCAACAAACCTGACCCTGACATTTTTATTCGTATTCTGGATTACCTTTTTAAAGTCAGTGATGAGCAATGGAAAAAGGATGTTGATTCCACTAATTTTTCATCTCTAATGGAATATGATCCAGGAAACACAATATTTAAATCTATCCTTGAAAAAGAATTGGGACCCCCGCCCTCATCAGCGCATTAACTGGCATAGAATAGAAGGTTATTGAAACGATCCCAAATTCTTCACTAGAATAGTAAAAGGAAACAGGAAAAAATGACTCGAGACCCAACCTTACTACTAGTCGGAGCGGGTGGTCATGCAAGAGCTTGCCTTGACGTGATTTAGCAAGAAGGACGCTTTGTTGTCAAAGGACTGGTAGGACTTCCTAAAGAAATAGGTTTGGCAATTCTTAACAACCCTGTGCTGGGCACTGATGAGGATTGGAAAATAAAACCCTTTACACGACAAGAACTCAATAATTTTTGTATAATTTCACCCGATATGTCAGAGGATGAAATAAAAAGACGAGTCAAATCTGTCACCTTTCCCAATGCATCTGGAGCATACATTAAAATAGAGTAACGCCTACACAGATTGTTTCATCAAGTAGGTGAATCTCCGTTTTGTTATTACGACAATTAAATGGAGAGACAATTTCCACCCCAAACTACAAAAAAATAAAGCGCCCTATCGACTATGGCGTGATGACCATACTCCCCCAAGCCCCACTTAATAAATGAAAATTTCAGTCATTTAAGAAATATCAGATAGTTTTATTTATAATAAAACGCTAAACTCTCCGGATTTGCAATAGACTGCTATATCAGCAACAAAGCCTAAGAAAGAGATGAAGTTTATGGCGTTGATCACATGCAACGAGTGCGGGAAGGAAATCAGTAGCAGAGCAAAGACTTGCCCTCAGTGTGGTCTACCTCTAAAATTCGAGGCCGGTTGCGGAACCTATTTATTGATTTTTTTATTTGGAATAGTTTTTCTTTACTCAAGCTGTAAAGAAATGATCAAAAGCCAATACAACATATTATGGGAAGAAAGATTTATTAAATAGCGAAAGAAGTCATTAAAACAGCTGGGGGTTTTTAGGTCCCGAGAAAAATCTGTTAGGCTTATATATAATTTTTCATCCGGCTTTAAAACAAATTCGAATTCTTGGTTTTGTTCAGCTGGCACTTCTAGAGAAATTCTTTTATCTGCTACAGGTTTTGTTAACCCTTCGTTAGATCTGTATTACAAATCTCTTCCTTAGCTTCAAACTTTAAAATATAAGTAGCAATCAAAAATTTTTTAATTATAAAACTGCGCCATATTTTTTTAACAACTTAACAATATCAATATTTCCATGGGCAATCGCTAGATGAATCGGGGCACGCCCGTCTGACCCTACAGCACTAATATCAGCACCGTGAGTAATAAAAAGTTTCGCCACTTTTAAATGCCCCCATTTTGCGGCTTCATGAAGGGCCGTCTCGCCATCATTATCTTTTAAATTAATTGCGACACCTTTAAGGAGCAAAAACTCAGCGATAGCTAAATCACCTTTTTCCGCAGCCCAATGAATAGAGGTACGACCTAGCCGATCCTTAACCCCCAGTTTAGCCCCATTAGTTATTAGCAATCGGATCAAATCAATATTTTTATTTGCGACAGATGCGTGGAGAGGGGTGCCACCCCACTCTGACCTGCTATTCACATTAGCACCAGCATAAATCAGCTGTTTTGCTGTATTTAAACTACCTTGATCTGCAGCAAGATGAAGAGGAGTATATCCATAATTATCTTTAGCCTCAATATCAGCACCCTTGTCTTTTAGGGCTTTGATCATTCCAGGCAGGTTTTCAAGGGTGGCTACGTGAATAGGACCAAGCCCCTCAACATCACTAAGATTCGCATTCGCACCTAACTCAAATAAATATTTTACAAAATCCACACGATTATAAAAAACTGCTTTATAAAGTGGTGTATACCCCAAAAAATCTTGCGTATTAACATCTATACCAGCCAAGAGTTCTTTAGCCTTTTCCATCTCACCAATCTCAATTGCTTTATATAAAAGCCCTACTCCCGGTTCAGAAGTTGAAAATGCTGAAATAGACGTCGAACTAAAAATAATCCCCAACAAAACACCAAAAAACATACCCAAGCTTTTCCTCATATTCATAACTAAATTAGTTTAATCAATTGAAATAGATATCAAGTACTCAAAGTTTATGACAAGCCAGGTAATAATAGCTTTAAAGCATCTGCAATGAGACCAATGGCTAAACTTCCTAATAAAAGTCCCATGGTTTGAGTTATAAATTTAATTCCTGTCTTACCTAGCTTTTCTAGGAAAATTTTTGAGAGTCTAAGGATCAATCCCACCAAAACAGCTATCACAACAAACTCCCCAGTAAAAATTAACTTAACCTGCCAAGCTGTTATGTTATGAGACTGAATAATCACAAAGCTCATGGCGGCAGGACCCACCAGAAGTGGAAAAGTCATGGGTATAAAAGCTATATTTTCTTTTTCTTCTAAATCATCTGAATATAGAAGTGATTTTTTATTATGTACTAGCATAGTACAGGCAACGTAAAGTAAGAAGACACTTCCCACTAGTTCAAAAGCTGCCATCTTGATACCAAAAAAAACTAAAACATATCTCCCGAATAAAAAGGAAACCGACAATAAAATAACAACCGCACAACACGTCTTCAGTGTTATAGATTTATATTCATCGACAGACTTATTTTCTGTTAACACCATTACCACCGGGATATTCCCAATGGGGTCAATTATTGCCAACAAAATTACGAATGTTTTAACAAGTTCTATCGTATCGATTCAATGCACCAATTTTAAAATTCAGATTCTAAATAATTTTGTTCACATATCTCTTATGACTGCGGCCACGCTCTTTTTCTTTTATTAAAGCAGAAAAAACTATACTCTTTCAATACCCTACCTAAATAATTAAAATGAGGTCCTTTTAATTTGTCAGGAGAGAACTACATGGAACAGCAAAACAACAACTAATTGGTGACAAGCTCGTGAACCTGGCTCAGCGTTGCTTCAAACCAAGCTTAATAGCTCATTTCTTGACTAGTATACATGAGGGAGTGTATAGAAGCTTTTTTTGAAGGGTTTTGCTTGTGACACTACACCCCGTTTCAAAATTAAAAACTCTTTCCTAAAGGGCGCGATGCAGAAAAACCCTAAAGAAAAGAGCTTTCACAGGAGGAGACCTGCATTACTACACAATGACTAGTCTAGACCAAAAACATTAACATTCTATTAACTGAAAATTAATCTCTGATTAATCAGTCATTACATGACTTTAATCTATACAATCTGGTCTAGCTTAACTTATTGTTACTATTGAAATTTTAGAAATCAGATGTTCTTAAAAAGGTAAGAGATAAAAAATTAGGATGTATTAATAGGAATTTCTGACTCAAATCATAAAAATACTTGGCACGCATCACTAGATCAGAAAGTTTATTCAATTATGCGGAGTTGACGTCGAGCAATAATTATTTTTTTCAATCGCCCTACCGCAAAAGATAATTTTTTTTCAAGCTGTGTTTTACCTCTTCATAGTTGAACCTGGCATATAAATAATTCCCTGCGGAGTTTCGTGACTGTGAATCTCTCCCCCAAGCCCAAGCATTTCTGAGGCGCGTTTTGCTTCTTCTGGGGTTTTATAAATGTGATCCATAATGTCTTGACTCATTCCTCCTGACCCCTCCCTTTGTTGCTTGCTTCCTGAACCTTCGTCCTGATGCGATCCTCCGGAGCCCTCTCGAACCTCTCGAAGATCAGGGCGCAATCCTTGGCTTATCTGTGAAAATGCTTTGCTTAACTGGGAGTAAAACATGGACTTCTGTGTATAACCCGTTAACCTTCCTAACTCTTTTTTTGTTAATTCATCCCAAATTATGAATGTAGGCACCCCCACTATTTCACCTATACGTCCTTCCTTCACCGCTTTAACGACCCATTCTGGGAGTCTCCCCGCATCATCAACCTCAAGTATTTTCACTGGTGTTACGGATCCAATTTCACTTTTAGGATACCCTTTAGAAACCTCTTCTTGCCACTTTTGGGATTGTTTGGAATTTTTGCGGCTAACAACTAATAGTTCATTTGCTAATACTTGAGTATAAAATAAAGCGAAGCAAATACTGAAAGATATAATTTTTTTCATCGGTGATTATCCTTAGAAAATATACAATGCTAACATTATAGGATAAAAATATTTTTTCAATAACTCCTTAACACTTTTTTAGCATATTACAGAAGATTTTCATTCAAAGAAATTTAATCTTAAATCACCATCTACCTCAACTCCTAAGCAACGCATAGGCCAATTCAAACACAACAGTAAGGCCAAGAAACTTAAAACATTTTCTTTTACCATTGATAGCGGTAAAAAATCCCTGAAAGAATTAACCATCCTTCTAAAAACAATTAAGTGGTTACGAAAGTAAACTATGTAGGCTAGGCTAGTTGACAAACATTAACTCAGAGTTAATCA
Source organism: Nitrospinaceae bacterium (assembly GCA_023271875.1). GTDB lineage: Bacteria > Nitrospinota > Nitrospinia > Nitrospinales > VA-1 > Nitromaritima. The sequence continues at coordinate 9,869 of JALPWY010000031.1, forward strand.
TCTATTAAATACCTTTAATTTAAGAATAACGCAGATAAAATAATTTTATTTAAACAAAAACAATTTAGTGGGCAATACCTCGAATTTTTCTATTAAAGGTATTGTTTTAAAAGAGAAAGAACAAATTATCAATCTTACATAAAAAATTAAAATGGTTTATGAAAGACCAGTTTTATCGAGTATCATAACCATATTTTAGTAAGCAAAGTTTCATTTAATGACTAAATAAATTCGAAAACATGGACAAAGGGACCTACATAATTTATGGAATGACATTCGGTTTCTTGGCCCTTTGGCTATTTTTTACTTTGGCAAAAAAATTAGGCGATTCGTCAAGGTTTCCCAAAAAAAACCAGACTAAAAACAAAAAAATCGATTAGATTATTGTTATACCCATAGTCTTTGGTTCTAATAGCTCAACGTGAAAATTTTGATCCCCCCTACACAGAAATATCGTTTTAAGAATAAAACCAACTTAAATAAATACTTGAAATTTAATTAAAAAACACTTGAAACGTTTCGTTTCAAGTGTTACACTTTTCTGCGCAGTAGCATCTCCTCCCCCGGAAGTCCATTGAAGGCGATCCCCCTTTCAATATCTTCCGAATAAGGTACCCTTCGATGGGCTTCCACCCTATTCCTTTGACCCCCGTTCTCCCTAGTTTCTTTTAGTCCTTAGTATACTTACAATTATAAAGCTCATTTATACAACCATCGCCGTTCTCAATTACTTCTTAGCCTAACTATCAACTGATTCTCTCTTTTTGCCTTTCTAAGGCACGTAATCTACGGGCCTCTTTTTTGTTAATTTTAGTTTTTTCTTTTTTTTCTGTGGTCGGTTCTCCCTCCCAACCAACTTTTTCTAAAAAGTGATCGTATCCTCCATGAAAATATTCTGCTCGGCCTTGATGGAAAATGATCAAGTTTTTAGCTAAGGTTTTAAGAATGAGTTCGGAGTGAGTAACAATCACTAAAGCACCGGCATAATCATCCAATTCTTCAATCAAGGCCTCTATAGACTCAACATCTAAGTGATGAGAAGGTTCGTCCAAAAGTAAGACATTGGTAGGGTGAGAAATTATTTTCCCTAACAAAACCCGGCTACTTTCTCCTCCAGATAATACGCTCACCTTTTTCTTACTTAAGTCTCCCTCAAACATCATGGCACCGCATATGCTATGAGCAGCTTGTAGAGATAGGCTGGGGTTAGTACGGAGGATTTCATCCAACACACGATTCTGCGGTTCTAGTCGATCGATATTAGTCTGACCAAAGTGTCCTAAACGCACAGCAGGATGCTTTGTAATCAAACCGGAATTCGGTACTAGTTCACCAGCTAGGCAATTGAGCAGAGTTGATTTGCCTTTTCCGTTGGCCCCAATAATTCCTATGCGATCTCTCCTTCTAATCGAAAATGACAGATTAGAAAAAATATTGCTTTCCCGTTTACCGTCATAAGAAAAAGAAATATCATTCATTGTCATGACTACTTTCCCGGGGCACGAAAGGTGGTTGAATCTGAATCCCAGGTTTTTTTCAGTATCCAGTTTTTCCATGGTTCCCATTTTTCCCATCATTTTCAATCTTGACTGAGCCATGGAAGCCTTGGATGCCTTGGCTCGAAATCGATCTATAAGTAACTGCATCTCTTTTCGTTTACTTTCCAAGTTTTTCCGCGTTAACTCGTAAGCTTCTTCTTCTTGAATAATTTGTTCATAAAACTTAACGGTATTTCCTTTCACTTTTTTCGCTTGTTTACGATGCAAACCAAGTGTGTGAGTTGTGACCTTATCCATAAAGTCACGGTCGTGAGTGATGAGTACCATTTCCCCAGGCCATTTATTTAGATATTCTTTCAACCAACGGAGTGAAAGTATGTCCAAATAGTTAGTCGGTTCATCAAGAAGAAGCATATTGGGATTAGCCAACAAAGCCTTACAAAAGTTTATTCTTACCTGATAACCTCCGCTGAAAGTTGCAGGATCTTTATGGAAATCCTTCTCCGAAAAACCTAACCCAGAAAGTATGATCTCCGCCTTGTAATGATCCCATTGTTTATCAGGGCTCAACACCTTAATACACTCTTCAAGGACAGTCGGTTGAGTAAAACATATTATTTGCTCTAAAGTACCAATCCGATAGCCTTTTGGAGTAGTAAGAGTTCCAGAGTCTGGGCTCTCCTGACCCAAAATCATCTTGAATAAAGTAGATTTTCCTGTCCCATTTTTACCAACTAATCCAACGCGCTCACCTTCGTTAATAAGGAAAGACACTCCTTCAAATAGGCTTTGAGGGCCAAAAGACTTTTCAAGATTATTGGCTATGATCATTATTAAGTTTGCAAAACACAAAAAGGACTTATAACAATAGCTATAAGCCCATATCGTTAAAAATTAGTTTAAAATCAAAAAAAAATATTTGTCTTAACTTTCGGCTAAACTGAGTATTAGTATCACAATAATCTCTAAAGACTAATTGGTCTTGATCAAAACCTGCCCATAGAACCTTTCTTTATCTCGGCGCAAGCAACGCAAAAAATGCTTTCCGGTATCAAAATCATACGACCTTTTGGGATTGGACTCGAACATCGGATGCAAACCCCAAACTCTGGATTCTCGATTTTATTCAGAGAGGTTTCTAACCTGGCTAGTTTTCTTTGTGCAGAGTTCAACGACGCTTCACTGACACTCTTACTTCCAATGGCTTCCATCCGAGTAAGACGTCCTATCGCATTATCCGGCACAATAGGTTTAACCGACTTTAATAGGCTTTCTATTTGATGCTTCTGGGATTCTATTTCGCCTAAGATTACTTCTCTAAATTCTTCTCGCTCTCTAGAATTCATTTTTAAGGATATGCCCGCTTAAATTATCGACTTATTTAAATGATCCTGCATATAAGTCCGCGATCGCTTTTTTTCCCTCGAGAGTTAAAAATCTAGTACCCCCACCGGCAAAATGTTTCTTCTTTATTTTAGGAGACGCCTTTACCCATCGATTTTGATTCCACTTCAACCACTCTTTTGCATCTTGATCAAATACACACAGTGGCTTATTGCACAGTTTCGCAAATTCAGCCCCCCACCCTGTACCTCCCTTAACAGTTCCATCGTCAAGGATTTTCCCAACAACAAAAACTTCTTCAGCGCTATTGATTTGATGCCAGATGCTTTGCAATATTTTTTTTAATTTTGGACCACGCGTGTAAGATCGGTTCATCAGTTTGGACACGTAGGCTAAACTGACCTCTCCCTTTATTAACTCTTCATTAGTTAAAAAATGTACACCACGCTTACGATTTATTGAGTGACCATCAAAAGTAAAGCATACCTCTTCTACTCCATGTTTTTCTGCCTGGGCACCAAATTCCTCCTCTGCTCCTTTGGCACCACCACTAAACAATGTACAATCGTTCGACTTCATATTACCCTCCTAATTCACACATGAAATTTATCTAACGTTGAGGAGAGAAACCTTTTTTAATAAAGATTCGGACCTAAGCTTTGCTTCTTTTGAGGAACTGAATCGTATCAGCCACACTGCGCTTCCCTAAAATAAGATCCTTCTGTTGCAAAAACTTTTCACGAAGCTTATCCGTTAACTTGGGAAGCTTTTTATAAAGTCGTTTTGGTTTGCGCCTTATTCCGCAACTCTCAAGATATGCCGTTAATAATGGCATGACAATTGTCGTGTCACTATAGCAAACAACTGATTGGTTTACAGTATCCGGATCTATCTTAGCCCAACTCACAGCTTCGTTTGGCGTTGCTCCTGAAAGCCCTCCTGTATCTGGGCGTGCATCGGTAACTTGAACAAAATAATCATGCCCCTTAATATCAAAACCAAGAACTTCCTGTAGAGCAGGCTCGGGCTGTAAAATAAAGTTTTTTGGTGACCCTCCTCCCCACACGACAACACCACTTTTGCCAATTCGCTTCGCCTCAAGAACCAGAGCAGTTGTTTCATTTACATCAATAGAGGAATCTATGTGGATATCTTTCCCGACTAGGTTAAGTGCCGCAATATCCAACCCCAGCGTACTATCTCCAGGTGACGAAGTATAGATAGGAACTTCATAGCGGTATGCTTCTGCAATAAAACTTTTTCCGACTGTACCGCGTTCTTGCTCAATCTCAGCAGAAAATTTTCCTAGTAAATAATGTAACTCTCGTGTTCCCATCCGTTTTTGAAATTCTGGCTTTGAAAATGTCCGCATCAACCAATTGTCAGTTGCAGCCAATACTTCGTAATCCATGAAAATGTCGTAAATACGGATAATATCCTTTTCGAACAATTCATTATCGTCGACAAAAGGCGTCCCCTGGGTCAACGGAAGGTCCAAGGAGTGATGTAAATCATGATACAAATTAGCCCCAGTCGTCACAATATAGTCAATCATGCCAGACCTTATCATCGGGACAATACAGGATGACCCCAAACCTGCCGGAGTTAATGCGCCTGAAAGACTAAAACCAACATAGACATCCTGAGATGACATTTTCTCGGAAATCAGATGGCAAAGCTCTTGAATACGGGCAGCGTTGTATCCATTAAAGTGGTTATCAATCAAGTCTTTTACACTTAACTCATCTACTATGGGGACAGGAGAAATTCGCTTTCCCTTTAAGTATTGATCTTTACAATCTTTCATAACAAATTACCCTTGTAACAGCGCACCTTCGCCTGTCAGATATAATGTGGGGGAGACATGCATTTATCCTGTAGCACCATTGTAGTAAATAATTTTCATATTTTCTTTTTTCATTTTGCCTCCACCAGAAAATTAAGCACGATAAGTTTCCCCATATAAACAGCTGCTAGCGTCAAGATCAACGTACCCGCAATATTCAACCCAAACAGTATATTTTCGTTCTGTTCAAGTAACCGAAAAGACTCGTAACTGAATGCAGACATAGTAGTAAACGATCCCAATAGTCCAATACTCCAAAAAACTCGAACATCCTCACTAAAAAGTCCTGCGTGCTCAGAAAGGTACATTATTAAACTCAAAATCAGGCTCCCTATAAAATTAACACTAAGCGTTCCCAAGGGAAAAGTTAGGGCACCACTTTGAACCCATCCGCTGATCCAATACCTCAAAATACCACCTAAAAAACTACCAATACCGATTATCAGCCAAAGCGGCATTTACCCCCCCATAGAGAAATAACCCACACATTTTTGAGGATCAAAGTTGTTAATATATTTTACCCACAAAGGTTTGCGTAAAACCCATCGCACCAAAATTTATTAGACTGTCTTACGCTATTTAATATCAGGCCAAAATCTTTAATCTAAAAGGTTATTTAAGAAAGTCCTTGCCTTCATTTTAAATTACTTTTCTCCCCTCCACCGCTGTGACCATATCTTAACATCTTTAATGATTGGTCTAATTGAATATGACTGCCCAGAAGAATAAAATTATCGCCAGACTGGACAATAAATTTTTGGTCGGGGTTGGCATGAGGCTTATTTTTACTTACCACGGCAACGATAATTGCTCCCGTTCTAGCGGGAATATTTATATCCCCTACTGTTTTTCCACAAGCCCAGCTCTCTTCCGACACTAAGTAGGACTCCGTAAGAGTAGCCGTCAAATAGGTGGAAAACTTCTTCAGACTTTCTCTGTTTAAAGCTAAACCCCGGAACATGCTATAGCCTTCCAACCTGATCAATTCCACCTGTTGCGCAATAATATTATTAGGAACGTGATAGTCTCTCAATACTCTCGAAAAAATCTCTATAGACGTCTCAAATTCTTCTGGAATTACCTGATCCGCTCCCGCATTTTTAAGTTCCTCAACTTGATTGGTTCGCCGGGTCCGGACCATGATATTGGCTTGGGGATTAATCTTCCGTGAAAGACGAACTGTTTTTTCCGTAACTACGTAGTCTGAAATTTTTATAACTATCATACGAGCATTTCTTAAACCGGCTCGAATCAATGTCTGCTCTTGTGCGCAATCACCATAAAGAGTGGTGATTCCTTCCGTTAAAGCTCTCCTTACCCGCTCACCATCCAATTCTAAAACTACAAAAGGAATTTTCGCTTCAAGAAGCACCTGAGCAAGTGTCCTGCCGCCAACGCCGTACCCAACAATGACAACATGGTCTTTTAGCTTAGGGTCCTTACCCTCATTTGAAGTGATTTTTTTGGACTTCCATTTAGAAAACAACTTTATTGAAAGTCCGGTAGAAATCTGGATCAATAGCGGAGCCAAAAGCATAGAAAGAATGGAAACAATGAGTAACATCTGGTACTGATGCGAGTCGAACAATCCTTGGTTTAATGCCATCGCTGAGATAATCAGAGAAAATTCTCCAACTTGAGCCAACCGCAAGCCGACTACAAAAGAAATTCTTAAAGGGACCCGAACAAGTAGACAGGATAAAGTAGTAAATACTCCTTTAACCAGAACTACAAACACAGTAAGTGCCAGACAAGTCAAAATAGAACTCGTAAATACATCTATTTGCAAAAGCATCCCAATAGAAATAAAGAAAATACTGCTGAAGTAGTCTCTCAAGGGCAAGATATCAAGGATAATCTGATGGTTATATTCAGATTCAGAAATAATCATCCCGGCAATCAGGGCTCCCATAGCCAGAGTCAAGCCCATTTCTTGAGATACCCAACCAGTGATAAGAATTATAAATACTACTGATAAGATGAGATGTTCCTTGTTACCTACACGGGCAATCCACGCCAAAGCTTTCGGGACAATCAAGCGAGACAGGAAAAAAATCCCAACTACTGCAACAAGTGATTTAGCTACTTCGAATATAAAGTCAAAGCTAGTATGAATTTCTGACTGACCAAGAAGAGGTAAAAGGAGCATAATTGGAACTACGCATAAATCTTGAAACAGGAGAATGCCAATACAAAGTTTCCCAGACAGCGTATCTATCTCAGCGTTATCGGTAACCATTTTCAGAACGATTGCTGTACTACTCAAAGCAATGATCAGGCCTAAAGCAATGCTTTGATTTTGTTGAAAATTCATTTCCACAAAAACAAACCATGCGGCAAGTGTGGTCATTCCCAGTTGAAGACTACCGGCCCCTAGAACTGAAGTTAAATTTTTGAGTAATCGACCTAGAGAAAACTCCAAACCAATCACAAATAAAAGCAAAACCACTCCTATTTCTGCCAGTTCCTTAACCGCTGAAACATCTGAAATCAGTTTCAGTCCGTGGGGCCCAATTAAAACTCCAGCAATTAGGTACCCCATTACCGAGGGAAGTTTAATCCGATGAAACACAATGTTTATAGGCAGAGAAACTAACAATAAAAGGATGAGATCTTCTATCAAGTGATGAACCATATATTCTGTTAAGAGTTTGTTAATGAATCTAACTTCTGGAAATTTACAATAAATTCTAAGCCAAAGGGGACTTTGCTTGCCACGAAGGTGCCTTTTTAGTGAAATAGATTAACTAATCATTCGACATATAAAAAGTACTCTTGTAAGGGGCGTTTTAAAATTAAAATAATGTCTCCAAAATTTTAAAAACTTAATTACAATTAAGCAAAAAGTTTTTTTATTCAAAGTAAGCGGCACCGCAATCATCAAACTCTTTAATTTCGACCCTTTTTAAACGAGCATTATCGCTATTTATCAAAGTGGCCAACTCGCCAAATAGCCATCGAGAAATATTTTCAGCAGAAGGATTTTCCGCGTCAAAAGGAGGAACCTCGTTAATATTTTTATAGTCAAGGCGACTTAAAATATCCGCAACATTTTTTTTAAGGATCACAAAATCAACTCCTAACCCAATCTTGTCTAACTCCTTAGTTTCCACAGTCACAATTGCAGTCCAGTTATGACCATGCAGGTTTTCATATTTACCATCGTAATAGCGAAGCTGATGTGCAGCCGAAAACCCCGTTTTCACTGTCACCTCATACATTATCAACTATCCTTTCTTTTTAAGTTAACCAAGTACCGCTTCAATACTTTCAAATGCTGCATTCATCATAATCTCTATTTCTTCGTTTGTGATAATTAAAGGTGGAATAAAATAAATAACGTCCCCCAATGGTCTCATAAAAACTCCCCGCTTAAGTCCTTCAAGATACACCTTATATCCTACTCGGTCTTTCAAGGGGAAAGCATCCTTACTCAACTGGTCTTGTACCAATTCAATAGCCGCTATCATTCCTATTTGCCTGAACTCACCACACCACTTTATTTCGCTTAATGAACTGCCTGCTTCTTTAAGAAATTTAATTTTAGGTTTCATATTTTCTAAAAAATTATTTTTTGTCAACAAAGACAAGGTTTCGTTTGCACAAGCACAAGCTAAAGGATTCGCCGAATAACTATGACTGTGGATAAATAGGTTCATAGATGCTGGTTCACCATAAAATGCCTGATAAATTTGATCACTTGTCAACGTCGCTGCAAGAGGCAGATAACCCGAGGTAATACCCTTGGACAAGCATAAAAATGTTGGCTTTAGCCCACGGCTATCACAAACAAAAAGAGAACCCGTTCGACCAAACCCAACGGCGACTTCATCATAAACCGTGTGTACTTCGTAAGCCTCACAAGCCTCCTGCAGTTTTTCAAGATAAACCGGAGAATACATTTTCATTCCAGATGCGCCCTGAACGAGTGGTTCAACAATCACACCTGCAACAGTTCCTCTATTTTTTTCAAGTGCTTTCTCCAAATGTTCAAAGCATTCAGCCTTGCAACTTTCAGGTTTGAGGTCATATGGGCATCGGTAACAATCCGGACCTTGCACTTCAAGGTTTTCCATGAGCACGTTTTTAAACTTTTCGCGAAATAAATTTATTCCACAAACCGACAAAGCCCCAAGTGTTTCTCCATGATAACTACCAGAAAGATAAACAAACTTCGTTCGTTGATTTTCCCCAACTTGTTTCCAATACTGAAGGCTCATCTTGAGAGCTATTTCCACTGATGTCGAACCATTATCGGAAAAAAACACCTTTGTTAAATTTGACGGTGTTAATTTAACTAAAGACTCAGCCAGATTAATAGCAGGGCTATGCGTAATACCAGCAAACATTACGTGCGCCATCTGATCTAGCTGATCCTTCAACGCTTTGTTGAGACGCGGATGATTATGACCAAATATGTTTACCCACCAGGAGGAAATAACATCTATGTATCGCTTTCCATCCCTGTCAATCAAGTAAACACCATCACCTTTTTCAATAAGAAGAAGAGGTGCTGATTCGTGCTCCCTCATTTGGGTACAAGGGTGCCAAATATTCTTAAAATCACGTTCTAGATCGTAATTTCCCGTGTAGTCACTAGGCATAAAATATACTTTGATTGAATTATAAATTATAACGCTGTGGAGAAAACTCAGGTATTTCGTCAGCCAGAGTCTCTAAAATTGTTTGTACTATGTAATCAGCCTGCTTAGGTGTTTGCAATATTCCGTTTCGATAATGCCCTGTAGAATAAAAAAGGTTCTTGTAACGAGAGCTTTTTCCCATAACAGGCATCAAGTCCTCAGCAGCAGGGCGTAAACCTGCCCAACTCTCGATCAGTGGGACATCTTTGAGGCAGGGTATCACCTGCGCCGCCCGATCGATAAGACCCTGGATCACATCTTCTTCGATTACGGGGTCAAACCCTAGATCCTCCATAGTTGTTCCCAACACAAAACCTTTTCCTCCTCTCCATGGGGCAATATATGTCATCAAACCGTGGACAGTATAATCAAGTTGATCATCCGCCACCTGCACGCGACACATTTGGCCTTTTATCGGTTTTAATGGGAGAGACACATCGAGAGCATCCCCCAATTGAGACGACCAACTTCCAGAAGCAAGGATAAATTTTCGACTCCTAACTTCCAGCGTGTTTGTAACTGCAGCTTCCACGATTGAAGAATCATGAACAAACCCAGTCACATTTTTTTCAAGAATTTCAACTCCCAGCTTTCTGGAAGCAGCTACAAGAGCATCGTGCATTTCCCTATTATTGACCTGACCTTCCCCCACCCACATTACTTCACCACAAGATTCTGCTAGAGCTGGGGCTAACTGTTGGCATCTCGCAGGCGACCAAATTTGATGAGGAATATTTTCTTCACGAAAAAAACGAATTCGTTTTTCCCAGTCGTTCGCAAGTGTCGATGAAGGTATGAGGGAGCCCTTCATGGAAAGGTGAACGGGAACATCACTTGTTGAAATTAAGTCTTTAATGAAATCAGGATATTGCAGAAGAGACTCCCGACAAAATCTAAAAAACCTATCTGCTTCGCTACATTCTCCAAAAGGAGCCAACATCCCCGCTGCAGCCCGAGAAGCCATGAGTGAATTCATAGGATCGCCAAGAACTGCCAAGTTAAGATCCGGCCGGCATTGCTTTAACCTAAATGCAATGCTATGCCCAATAACCCCGGCACCAATAATTACTATGTCAAACAAACTCTGCTTCATGAATTTAAGGCAATCTAAATAGGCATTCTATATGAGAACACTTGATCCCGCCAGTACTGCCATCCTCTATTCTTACTCTCAAACCTAATAACCTTGATCCTTTACCCTGCAATATGCTATTTTTTGAAGCACATAATTACGTGCTGGAGAACAACTCGACCATAACAAAAATCGGGCGTGGGTTTTCCTATTTTCAGTATTTTTTATAATCTATTTTTTGGAAAACTTAACCATGAC
>JALPWY010000032.1 GCA_023271875.1 Nitrospinaceae bacterium
TTCGCAAATTACTCTTGCCAACGAGTTCTACCACGAAAAAAACTACCAAACTGCAGCTGACATTTTTGAAAAACTCATTGACCAAGGAGAAACAAACGGATTTCTCTATTACAACCTTGGAAACACCTATATGAGACTTGGAAATACGAGCAGTGCTATTCTTAATTACCTTCGAGCCCAATTACTTCTTCCAAGAAATGAAAGTCTTGACGCTAATCTAAGATACGCGATAAACCAAACTCAAGATCAACTATTCCCCTCACGCGGGGGACTTATTTCCAGTCTTCTATTCTGGGTTGATTCAATAAACCTTATCGAACATTTCGAAATATTGATATTATTCAATATTATTTTTTGGTGTACTTGTATTGGTTTTCTTTACTACAGAAAACCCCCGTGGGGATCTCTTAAAAAAATATCAATGGCAATTCTTTTACTAGCATTTTTTTCAACTGGAACAAAATATCACCTTTTATCAGAACATAAAATAGGTGTCATCATGGATAAAAAGGTAAATGTGAAATCTGACCGCAATACTCAAAATGTCACTTTATTTGAGTTGCATGAAGGGGCTATCATTTCAGTCAATCAAGAAGATAGAGAGTGGGCACATATTTCAGTAAGCGCGGACAAGTCCGGGTGGATTCCAATAGAATCAATTGATTATTGAAAAGTCTGTTTTTTTCTCCAGAATTCACTTTAGATAGAATATATTGCTAGATAAACCAATCGATATCAGATATGATTAAATATCTCCTGTTACAGTAGAAACAATAAGATTCAGTCTTTACGCTAGTAAAACTACGCTATTTTATCATGACTAGAATTTCTTCTGTATCGTTTTTTATCGCTGTGTTTTTCTGGTGTAGTAGCGCTATAGCCGCCACACATGAACACCGCAATACTACTCATAATACTACTCCCCACCATGCAAATTCTCCGTTTGACAAAAATAAAGAAGGGCTTTTGTTGCACTGTGCCCTGAAGGGACATGCTATTGACCAGATTTGTCCAGAAAACTTATTGAATAACAACATACAAGAACTAATTGCTTCTGACTGCGGATCCCATCCGTTGGATGCCAGTTCCGATATTGCTATTAATTATTCAAGAAGTTTGCTAGCTGTGAACATGCGATTCCAAAGTAATTTGCCATTTACTGGTCAACTAATCATCCTTGATATTTATAAAGCTCACCCTAACATCCAAAGCCCTATAGAACACCCACCACAACATAACATCTAATCTTTTTTAAAATTTTTTCAAAAATACTTTAAGTCAGCCTCATTGCGTGTTATGTGGCTTTCAATCGTACATAGAAATTACACATACTTTGTTATTTTTTTTAATACCAAAGTGACATGAAAGGATATTTAAAGATGTTTTTGTTCCGATTCATTTTTAGTTCGATTTTATTTGTTTTAATTACAACTACCAACGCTGCTGCCTATATAGGTCTTTGCTGTGCCCACTGCGGAGGTAACATGCCACTCAATATTATGGGTGGTGGCATTCCCGAAACCCACGAGTACCGTTTCAAAATTAGTGAAATGTTTATGACTATGGATGGGTTAAGAGACGGTACTGATGAAAAATCCACTGGTGACCTTGGTCCTAGCACAGCCTCTGGAAAATTTAGAGGCGTACCCAAAACAATGGAATCATGGATGACTATGCTTGGAGGCGCATATTCTTTTACAGACAATTTTGCAGGTATGATCATGGGCGGGTATGTTCGTAACACGATGGAAATGACGACTACTGCTGGTGATTACGATATGTTTTCTCAGGGTCTTACGGATACTAAATTGATGGGAAAGTACCGTTTATACCATGATGATAATTTGGCACCCACCAAACAACTTTCAGCTGTCGCTGGCGTAGCAGTTCCAACTGGTAAGATCACAATTAAAAACACCAATCACCCTACAAAAACAATGCGGGGAAAACTTTTACCTTTTGGCATGCAACCAGGGTCTGGCACATGGGATCCCATTTTTGGATTAACTTATCAGAAGGCTGCTGACCCATTTTGGATGGGAGCAAACTTCATGACCACCCAACGCTGGGGCACTAACGATCAAGATTACAAAAAAGGAAGTGAATATACACTAGATCTTTACGTTATGCGACAGTTCAATGAGAAGGCGCTCGCAAGTTTTCAGTTAAACGGAAAAGCATGGGGAGACTACAGTGACCAACCTAAAGCAGGTAAAGAGAATGGTGATTGCCATGCCATGCTAAATTCAACTAGAGACTGGATGACCCCTCTCTGTGACCCTACAAATTATGGTGGAGTTAACTTACATGCCACTATGGGAATGCAGTTTCAACCGGTACCACTTCATGTTGCAGAGTTAAATCTATCGATTCCTTTATATCAAAACCTTAAAGGTCCGCAGATGCAAAGTGACTACATGTTGCGTTTAACTTATTATTTGGAGGTTCCAACAAAAAAGAGCCGTCGTTATAAAGGTTTCAGTGCACCGAAACAACTAGGATTCTAGTTATATGCCTTTGTCATGTTTGGTGCGATTAATTACGCAAATACTATGCTTTGCTTTGTTTTTAGGAATAGCATCGTGTGCATCAGTATCGCATCAAAGCATGCCAGAAGAGGGTTCAACAGAACTCGATCTGCTTAAAAAAAAATGCACGATTTGTCACGGCCTGCCTCACCCGAAGCGACATACCGCCAGTGAGTGGGATAATCTGTTAATCATGATGGCAGAACGAATGAACGAAAAAAATATTTCCTACACAGTAGTGGAAATGACTCAAATTAAATCATATTTACAACGTAACGCGCGATAGAGTAACAAACATGAAGCGAATATTATTTTTTTCCCGGTTATTTTCATCAACTGCATTTTTTTTTCTAGTAGCAAATTCTGCTTTGGCCCATCAAGAAAGTTTTAAAGCGATGGGGGTGGCGCCACCTAGAAATGAAATGCCTGCCCCCGATTTCACCTTACAAACTTCAAATGGAAATTCTGTAAGTTTAAGTGATTTTAAAGGTAAAGCTGTTTTACTGAATTTCTGGGCCACATGGTGCGTACCATGCAAAAAAGAGCTTCCTTCGATGCAGAAACTATATGAGGCTATCAAACATGACGGCTTTGAAGTAGTAGCAATTTCAATTGATCGAGATAAAAAGGAGCGGATTTACCAATATATAAAGAATTACAATTTAACCTTTCCCGTATTATTGGATCCAAGTCAGAAAGTGCGTAAGGATTATTTTATTATGGGCCTTCCAACCAGTTACCTGGTTGGAGCGGATGGAAAACTAAAAGGCTTTATATCAGGTGCACGAGAATGGGATAGCGCCGCATCAAAAAAAATGTTTTCTACGTTAGTCCAGTAATATTCCGCTTGCATGATTTTCTCCCCCTCACCTAAACATCTGGTAGTTTTTTTAATTGCAGCACTCAGTCTTTTCACAGCCCCATCTATATCTTCAGAAAAATCAGAAATCAAAAACCTATTAAATAAGTTGGATAGCCATTATTACTACCCACAAAAAAAAGGCTTGACCAGCATCTCAGCAAAATTAACATGGGAACAACAAAGCACATCTGTAAAAAATACATTTTTTTTTAAAAAGCCAGATTTCCGTTTTAAAGGGGAGCTTAGCGACCATATTTTTGAAAAAAAAATTGTAAGCAGTGGGAGAAACCCAAATGTATCTGATAACGAAAACACTGAATACATAAATATTTTAAACAACTATTTAGATGCATTCATACCCAAAACTCTTTATGAACAATTCTTAAATTACGAAGGTCAAATAAAGTACCGACAAAAAAAGGGAATAATACTCGAGCTTACGAGTAAAACCTCGATCCAAAAAACCAAGCAATACGAATTATTCATCGATGGAGAAAAGTGGAGGATCTCAAAGATTCACGTCAGACAAAACCATGAACCTAGAAGTATCAAGGGCAAATTTTTTTATACTCGTAGAGGTGATCAATGGGTAGTAGCAGAAACACTATCCGAATTCACAGTTAATAACCAAACCTACATCGAAAAAACCGAGTATACATATATAAATTTACGAAATTTTTGGTTGGTCAAAAAAATTAAACAGACAGTCAAACAAGACGGTCATTTGATTCGTTCTTACAGGATTCAGCTCAATGATTACAAAGTAAACTTAGAAAATTAAACCCGCTTTATTCGGGTGAAAGAACCCTTAGTCTTTTAAAAAATGCCATGCAATCATCCACGATCAACTGCAAGTGACTCAACAAACCGTGATCAGAGTCGAGCTCCTTTAACGAACACCACGGGCGCCTGCTAATAAATTTTCTTGACTCCTCGATTGGCACAACTTCATCGTGTATTCCGTGGACGATTCGAGAAGGAACCTCCCGCTTGAGGCCAAGGGATCTCCAGTTCTTCGCGTCCTTGAAAATATCTGTCCGAATATATTTATTTTCATCATATCGATAATGAAAAATTTGAATCTTAGGATCCCAGCAAGTCTCGTCATAGCAATCTAATTTTAAACTTCTCATCCACCGTTCCAGAAAATTAAACCCAGGAGCCATAAGGTAAGTTGCTTTAACCTCCTCTCTCCTCTGCGCCACCAAGGTAGCAAGGTACCCGCCCATACTGCTACCAATAAGGCACACTTTCTTACACTGAAATTGATCTAACAAGCCCAATACAATATCAACTTGGCTAGTCAAAGTCATATTTTCAAAATTACCTCCTTCAAGATCGGGGGTCTTCAGCGATACCCCTACTTCCTTAAATTTATTTTTGAATGCTGTAGCTTTTTTTGATGAAGGACCGGATGCAAACCCGTGCAAATAAACAAATTCTGTCATGGGCTTGAATATTTATCATCCGCGTCTTGAAAGTGCTCTAAGGAAAGAATATGCCGGCGCATCTTGTAAAGCAAAGCAAGGCCCGGAAGAGCTGCAAGAAAGGTAACAAAGAAAAAAACAACCCAACCAACTTCATGGGATAAGTAACCGGAAGGAGGCCCAACAAAAATTCTTCCTAATGATGCCAATGCTGACATCAATGCAAACTGAGTGGCTGTATAACGATGGTCGCATAAAGCCATAAGAAAGGCCACAAAGGCTGCTGTTCCCATTCCTCCAGCCAAATTTTCAAAAGCAACAGCGGCCACCATAATAGAATAAACTTTCCCTGCATAGGCTAAAACCATGAAAGAAAGATTTGAAATGGCTTGTAAAATACCAAAAATCATGAGAGATCGGTATAAACCCAAACGTGCCAACATTACGCCGCCGTAAAGAGCACCAATTATTGTTGCCATGAGACCCAAACCCTTGTTTATAGCTCCTACTTCCCCAATAGAAAAGCCCGGGCCTCGAATAAGAAACGCTGTAGTCAGACTTCCAGCAAATGCATCACCAATTTTATATAAAATGATGAGGGCAAGAAATGACCATGCCGCCGGGCGACCAAAAAATTCGGTGAGGGGACCCGATATAGCCTCTTTTAAAGATTGTGGGGGGCGAACCGTCTCTTCCGGTTCCGGTCCAAAAATTGTTGCCATCGTACCAATCAACATCAGACCCGCCATTAATAAATAAGTTAAACGCCAACCCAGTGGCCCGGCTAAAATGAGCGCCAGTGCCCCAGATGCGAGCATGGCAATTCTGTATCCAGTAACCGAAACAGCCGCACCTAGGCCGCGTTCCTTTTCTCTGAGCACATCGGTTCGGTACGCATCAATTACTATGTCCTGTGAAGCTGAAGTAAATGTAAGGAGTAACGCAAACAATGCCACCAACCATGGCGTAGCCTTCGGGGAAGTAAAACCTAGCATAACAATTAAAATCATCAGGGCTATTTGCGTACCCAATATCCATCCCCGGCGTCTACCTAAAAAGGGAAGCGCATATCGGTCCAGCAGTGGAGCCCAAAAAAACTTAAACGCGTATGGGAGCCCAACAAGACTAAAAAATCCTATCGTTTTTAAATCCACTCCTTCCACTGCCATCCAAGCTTGAAGAGTCCCTCCCGCCAGAGCCAAAGGCAAACCAGAAGCAAAACCCAGAAAAAAAACCGCTACAACTCTACGGTTAGCCAATGATTTTAAGGTACGTGTATATTTTTCAGATGAAATAACACCCATAGACCATTAACTTACAATAAGTTATATAAGGTTGTTCTACTATGATTAACGAAATTAAGGGGAAAATCAATACGGGAAATGATGAGCCTGCATGAAAGATTGCAATAATAATAGAAGTCACATAAAATTCATTAGAAATGCAACTACATGATAAGGATTTTTAGATCAGAAGTCATTGAATTTTTAGTAACATTTATTGCTAAATTATCCGTTAAAAGACCAATAAGCCATTATATATATGAAAAACTCCGAATCCTTACAGTTAGTAAAAGAACAACTCAAAATTAAGTCAATCGAGTTGCGTAAAGTTGAGGAGAATAACTCTACGGTTAATAAGAAGATCAAAACTCTGATTACGGAAAACCAAGAAGAAGTAAAAAAATTAAAGTCTGACATAGTCAAAAAAGACACGGAAATCCAACAAAGGGAAAAAGAGATAAGAAATTCCTCAGACCAACTAAAAGAAGCTCAAGAATTAGCCAAAAACCAGGCTCCAGCCACAGGGATCGATCCAAAAATAATCGAAAAAATAAAAGAACTAAAGGTACACACAGAGAAATTAAAGCAGAAACTTGAGAGCGAACAGAATTTTAACAAAAAGTTTGAAATAGAAAAAAGCGTTCTTGTAAAAGAAGTAAAAAGGTTAAAAAAGGAGGAAGGAAAAACTGGTGAATTAAACAAACGAATAGAACAATATAAAAGAGATTTGAATGAAGCAGAAAGCTCCACAAATGAAGTAGATGAATCTCTGCAGCAGTTGATCAAAGAAAAAGATGCCTTGATCAAGAAACTAAAGACAGTAATAAAAAAAGATATGGACGCAACTGATCTTCCCGAAGCAATAAAGAAGGATGAGCGTTTTGAAGGGATAAAGCCTATAGGGATCGTCGTAATTCTTAATGAAGACATTGGAGTAATGCAAAAGGAGCGTAGAAAAGCAAAAAAAAGATTCGAGATGCTCAAAGAAACCAATGAAGAATTGGAAAGTAAGGTTAATTTGCTAAGCGAAGAAAAAGCTTCTGGGGGTGCATCTGGTGAAAGGAAAGAAGAAGCCAGATCAGCAGCTGTGCAAGAGTTTGGGGGCGGACTCGAGGCGTTCCTTTTGACCTATGCCGACATGATCACCTTGCTTCTAGTTATATTTGTGATGATGTATACCGCATCAAATCTTGATGAAGAAAAATTTGCCGAGGCAATGTCCTCTTTCCAAGAGAAAATAGTGAAAATCGAAAGTGTGAACGTACGCTTGACACAAGATGAATTACAAATGCTTCAGAAATTACGCGAACTAGTAAAAGACAACATAGACCCCAACGCACTCATTGCGGGTGACACAAAAACTATTGTATTCCAAATACCAAGTTCGGATTTATTTGCACCTGGCACTGCAACCCTGGAAGAGGGTGCGGGAAAACTTATCCTAGAAACTATAGAGGACGAAATGAGGGATGGAGTTAAGCAGGTAATTGTAGATGGCCACACGGATAATGTCCCCACAAA
Organism: Nitrospinaceae bacterium; assembly: GCA_023271875.1. Lineage (GTDB taxonomy): Bacteria > Nitrospinota > Nitrospinia > Nitrospinales > VA-1 > Nitromaritima. The sequence continues at coordinate 7,622 of JALPWY010000032.1, forward strand.
AACGGCAATGTTCCCATCAAACTGGGAGCTATCATCAGCACGAGCCAGCAGTGTAGCGCAGTACATTGTTAAACAAATTGGATTTAACGCCAAATTTGTGGTGGTTTCAGGATACGGAGAACACCGCCCCATGAAACCTAATACCACCGATGAGAACAGGGCATCGAATAGGCGCGTGGAAATCAAAGTTGTAAAAGACAAAACTGTAGCCGCCGCTCAAGCAGCCAAAAAGAAAGCTCAGGAATTGGAAGCTGCAAACAAAGCCGCAGGATATAGTAATTAAAAAAATTCTCTTTAGAAAAAATAAAACAATAAAATTAAATATTTCACAAAAGTGCGTTTAATTAAAGGTGAACATATTAATTGAAATAAGTTAGATAGCATATTTTCACAATCAGAGCGCCAATGAGCCTAACAAAAGAAAAATCGAATGATGCCGAAACTTTGTTTTACAATCGGCAAGCCTTTAAGAGATTCAACCAGTTTAAAATCGACCGAACACTGAACACATTGTCCGCGATTGACCGGCTGATCTTCACAACGGTACCCCGCCTTCTGCATGTCAATCAAGAGGGACTTCCGGGTTACGTTGATGAAAAAAATGTTCCCTGTGGAATCATGAATTTCACAATGGATCATGAGTCTCTGGTTGCTGCAGAAAAACTTTTCCCTAACATCATCATAAGGCGTCAAGCAAATCTCAACCCCGTCATTCAAACCGCTTTACTCATGGGTTCTCTTGGATCCATTGCACAAAGTAAAAAATCTGACCTCGATTACACATTGCTGGTTGACAATAATAGTTTCACCCCCGATGGCTTGAAACTATTTCAAAAAAAATTAAACCTCATCGAAACATGGACTTGGGATAACTATCATCTAGAAACTCATTTCTTTATAAATGACCACAATGAAGTTCGTAATAATATATTCGGAGAAAGTGATAGTGAGAGTACTGGTTCTGCTCTTGCAAAACTACTTAAGGAGGAGATGTATCGGACTATGATTATAGTCACGGGCAAAATCCCGTATTGGCTGATTGCTCCTGTCGATTGTGATGATAATCGTTATGCTGAATTAATTGAGATGATTCAAAACAATAAAACTCTTCTCAAACGAGAAGAGTACATAGACATGGGAAACGTTGATGACATATCAGACGGTGAATTTTTTGGTGCCTCCATCTGGGCACTCATTAAATCATTCAAGTCTCCTTTCAAAACCTTGATGAAGATGGGGGTTTTGGAAGACTACATGTTCACAGAAACCAAATCGAATCTTCTATGCCATCAGGTAAAACAAAGAATTTTTGACGGAACTCCTTATGAGAAAATAGACCCTTATCTTCTGATGTTCACACGCGTACAAAAATTTTTTTCAGACACAAAAAATGACCCTGAGGTGGATGCCTTACGCGCAGCATTTTATCTTAAGGTGGGCACGCAAGTTTCAGGGGAAGAGTTAGAACACGGCTCAGAACATTGGAAAAAAATCACCTTAATAAAAATGCTTAAAGATTGGGGTTGGGATGGTTCTAAGGTCGACCACATAAATAAATACTACATTGACTGGCAGATGAATCAAAAGGTTGAATTGGGTGATCGAATCAACAAAATTCTCATGAGCTCGTACAAAAATATTTCTGAGAAAAATAGCAAGCTAGACGCAAGTGAAACTTTAATTACGGAACAAGATACAAATCTACTGGGTCGAAAACTATTTAGTGCTTATCGGACTGCACCCAATAAAGTTGAAAATATTGGAGCCCTTGTTGATGGCAAAACAAACGAGCAGTATCTAACATTTCTTCACGAAAAACCAAAATCTAAAGAAGAAAGTGGCGCCTGGCATCTCATTCGAGGCCAAGCACCAGCCAATATTGATCAAGTGAACCCAGCCTTTGTAATCAAAAAAACGACCCTGCTGCCATCTCTAATAGCCTTTGCGGCAAACAACAGTCTATACAAAAAAAAAGTAGAAAAATACGACGATGAAAATACCGAGGTCTTGCTTCAAGCGGAGGGAGGTTCAATAAAAAGTAAAGACTTGTTACATTTATTGGATCAAATCTCTTCGTTCATAGCCTCAGTAAATATAGCGGCAATTTCAAATGACGATCTACTAGCGGACGCCCAAATTAAACAACTTTTTATGATCGTGGATTTTGGAAATCCTCCACCTATGCTAGTTACCACTGGCGATATAAAAGAATGTAAAAACTCTAAAGAACTAAATGAGTTTCTTAATAACCGGCTGGAGAGAATCCAGAGTCTCTCAACGATATATATCACTACCTGGGGGGAACTATTCTGCAAAACATATTCAGGTCTCAATTGTATGGACCGTACACTTTCTGAGTTAAGTCCTCAATTAACCCCTGAGCGCGTGGAAACCCCTAATTTTCTAAAGTATTACATCCCTTGTGACCGAAGAGAAGTAATTCAGATACCGTGGTTGGATGGTTATATATTGCGTTCGCTGAAAATGAGATCAAAGTCAACCTCAGACAAATCTTCTGCTTGAATAATTAATTTATGGCTACAGCAGCAAAAGCATCTCAAGGAATGGACTTCGGTGGTGAGGCCGAATCAGACTCCGGTCTTGATACAGGAACCCTACTCGGTGTGGTTGCAGGAGTTGGGCTCATTGTTGTAGCTGTTATTCGCGGTGGAGATGCAGATGTATTTATGAACTTGAATGCCATATTGATCGTTTTGGGAGGAATGGTCTCAACGTGCTTCATTGCTTTCCAATCCAGTAAAATTCTTGAAATGGTTCCAGTGGTTATTAACGCATTCAGGCCTGATGTCATGAAACCTGTCGATTACATAGATGAGATTATGTCTCTGGCGTCAAAATATCGCTCTGGTGGCATGAAAGTTCTAGAAAATGCAGAAGCAAAAGTGGAAAACCGATTTTTAAAGAATGGTATTGCAATGATCGTCGATGGTTATAATGGAAGGGAAATTTATGCAGTTCTCGATCATGAAATCAACTCTCTCATGGAACGGCACAATTCCGGACAAAAAATTTTACGTTTTGCAGGCGTGCAGGCACCAGTATTTGGGATGGCTGGAACGCTCATTGGTCTCATTCAAATGCTCATGCATATTGATAACCCATCAACCATTGGACCGGCACTCGCTACCGCGTTGATCACAACATTCTATGGTCTTATTCTTGCCAATCTGATTGTAACCCCTATAACGGCAAAACTATCCCTGCGTACTGAAAGTGAAGTAACACTAATTAAAACCATTCGTATTGGTACTATGGGAATTTTTGAAAAATCAAACCCCCAAAAAATTCAAAAAAACATGAATGCACTGTTGGCACCTGAAGAACGAAAAAATTAACTATGTCCAATGTTGACGAAGTCACATCTCTTTTGGCAAAAGAATCCAAGCAAGATGGAGTCGACTTCACTGAATATGATCTTAATGGTGCCAACATTAATGGTGCGAGCTTTATCTACGCAACTTTTGATAAAGCACAATTAGAAAACAGTGAACTCACCGGCATCAATTTTTCCCAGGCTTCCCTTGAAGGAAGTTCCTTAAAAAATTCTACACTTACAGACATTGATTTCACTGGAGCAAAATTAGCTGGGGTTAATTTTGAAGAAACGGTTTTCGTGAACTGTAATTTCAAAAACGTCATCGCAGAACACTGTGAACTATCAAGTGCCAACTTTAAAAAATGCAAGTTGAGAGGTTCCAACCTAAATCATTCCAATTTTTATTCAGCTATCATTGAAGAATGCGACCTTTCATTTTCAAGGATTATGTATACCTATATGAAACAGGTAGAAATAAACAAATCAATAATGAAAGGTGCTAATGCAAGAGGATCGGACCTAAGCTTTTCCAAGGTCAATGAAACGGACTTATCAGGAGCAATCTTGAAATATTCGGACTTAAGTTCCTGCACATTTAAAGGAGTGAAATTGAGCAATGCCAACTTAATTGGCGTGGACTTCAAGGATGCTTTTTGTTCTGAAATCCAAATCGATGAAGCTAATTTCGAAGGCGCCGATCTTACCTACGCTAACCTGGAAGGCTCTAATCTTCAAAACTCATTTTTTCTTGAGGCTAACTTACACGGGACCAATTTCACCAATGCGAATTTAGCTGATGCTTATCTAGTAGATGCAAATATTGCAAAGGCCATTACAAAGGGTGCTAACCTAGAGAACACAATACTAGAATAATTATATTTAAATACACCCTCTTCTTTAGTTAAGAATAAACCCACCTTTTATCCCAGCCAACCACTAAAGTTCAAACTAACACTGGTTAATGAAGTTTTATTTGGATGTTGTTAATTGTTTTAAACATCGAAAACCAACGTTTATAAAATAGTCATTAGGATCGGCTTCCGTTCTAGAAAAGGAGTAACGGTAAGCCTCCAAAAAATAGTGCCCGGCCTTTTGAAAGGCATTTCCGCGTAACACCTTCAGTGTTTTTCCGTATCGTGGATTTTTATAAGTGCTGCCCGGATAAGCTTGATACCAGTCCATGGTCCACTCCATAACATTACCACCTAGGTCATACACTTTATATGGGCTAATATCGGCAGGATACATACCCACCTCAACCAAACCTCTTGCCCCATCAATATCCATATTAGATTTTCCTTTTTCGTAATTGTCCCCCCAGGGGTATATACGCCCATCTACTCCCCGAGCAGCTTTTTCCCACTGTGCTTCTGTTGGTAGTGATTTTTGTGCCCAAAGTGCGTAAGTCAATGCCTCTCTCCATGTAACATGAGTGACTGGATAGCGATCTTTCCCTTCAGCATAGCTACCATTCTTCCAATGTCCCGGCAATTCATCATAACCGGATAAATCAAGAAACCGTTTATATTCTTCGTTGGTCACTTCATATTTATCGATATAATAAGAATCAAGAAATATTTTTCTGATGGGGTGTTGATCTAAAAACAGTGGTTTGACTGCGCCTATTTTAAGGTGGGTTTTCTCATCATCTATTTTATTAGTTCCCATAACAAACTCACCTGCCGGGACAAGAACCATCTCTTTCCCATCAATTGGAGAAATTTTTACCGTTGGGAGAGTAGAGTTTTTTATTTTACGATCAAAAGAATCGCCACAAGCAGAAAAAATTAATATAACAATATAAAAAATTACAAAAGCAAACTTCGTTCCCCTGTTTGAAGCTAAATCACAATGATAAAACTTAAGAATGTTATATTTACTCAGTTCACATATCTTCAAAAACAACCCCTCCTTAAATTCATTTCATATATTTGTTTCCTATTTGTTTTTACCGCCCTATTTCCTGCTGTAGGAATTTCTTTTGACAAACCACTAGCCAAATATTCAAAAGGTAAAAATTCTCCTCACATATTAAAGTCAGACAACTTCTCATTAAACGCTAGAAATGTAAAGGTGCTAAAGTCACAGGGAGATACTCTCTGGATGGGCACATCTATGGGAGTCATAAAATACGATACAACCTCCATAGATAATTATACCGTCTACGATAATCGCAACACTCTTTTAAGCAATGGAATCTTTAGCATCTCAATAGATCCAAATGACAAAGTATGGTTCGGGACTTATGGGGGCGGACTCAGTATTTTAGCCGCTGGGGAATGGGTAAACATTAACACGCCTCAGGGACTCAACGATGCCTTTGTTTATGACCTAAAGTTTACCAATACTAGCATGTGGGTGGCTACTTGGAGTGGCGTCAATCGAGTACAAGGTGATCCACTAATCCACGATTCTTGGACCAGCTTCACAGCTGAAAACACCAATGGTGGACTAATAGATAACTGGGTTTATGCTATCGAAATTGACGATAACAACAATGTTTGGTTTGGTACAGAAGGAGGACTTTCACTTTTTAATGGGAAACAATGGAAAAACTGGAACCACAAAAACGGTCTAGGTGCCTCTTATGAAATAGTCAAGCGTGACAACCGATTGGCCACTGACTCATTCAAGGGATCTCACCACAGTAATCAAGTTATCAACCTACCTAACACTGAGAATGTATTCTATCGACCCAACTATATTGTCTCTATGCGTTTGGACCAATCCAACCGACTATGGATTGGCACATGGGGAGGTGGACTCAGTATGTTTGATACAGAAACTCAAGTTTTTCGAAACTATACAGTTAAACACGGTCTACCAGGAAACTATATACTAGCGATTCACGAAGGATCCGATGGTAATTTATGGATTGGATCTAACAAGGGTTTATCCAAGTTTGATGGCACCACCTTTCTAAACTATTCACAAACTAATGGGTTAATTTCTGATTATGTATTCAGCATCGAATTTGACAATGATAGTTTCCTCTGGGTCGGAGGGCACCACGGAATGACACGGCTAAAGATAGATGTTAAATCAGGACACTTATCTAGACTGGACTCCAAATAAATTAATGCTGACAACTGAGAAATCACTCGTCATCATCGTCATCATCTTCATCGTCAGACATTGCATCATCTACATCTTTTTGTTCAGCTGCATCCATCAATTCTTTTATTTGCTCATAACCGCTAGCTAAACGTTGGATATTAATTAAAAGATTAATAAGCTCTGCGTCTTTACACTCTCTTATTCCAGCAACAAGAGGGCCACGCTCGTCTTCTTCATATTTTTCATCCCACTTTTCAAAATTAGATAGAATTTTATTTTTACAATGAATTAAATCATAGAAAAAACTTTGAATTTCAATGCTTGGCATAACTATTCCTGAGAATAAAATTAAAAAAGTTATTACTTTACCAACAAGTAATATATGAGTAACACACTTTCATTATCTTTAGAAATCCCTATTAAAGAAAATAATAACACACGTTTTTATTTTTTCTAATCTACTTATTTTTTCAATTTAATTATATTTTTTATATCGCTATAATCACATCATTAATAAATTGAGAACTATTTTTATGGATGAAATAGCATATAGGGGAGTCGCTTTTATTGGGTTTTTTATGATTTCCTTTATCGCCTGGATAACAGGAAACAAAAGTCAAATAAACAAAAAAACAATTGCAGGCAGTATTATTTTGGCTTGGTCTATTGGTGGGATGACCTTTTGGTTTCCTTGGACCCGAAAGGCCTTGGAGTGGATAAACAACGTACTCATGTCTGTGTTGCAAGCATCGCAGAAAGGGTCAATTTTTCTATTTGGACCTTTAGCTATTGGTCCTGGTGAATTTTTATCAGACGGGACACAATCTATAGGATTTGTTCTTGCGTTGCAAGTCTTACCTTCAGTAATCTTTTTTTCCGCCATAATAAGTTTATTGTATTACCTAAATGTTATCCAAACATGTGTCAATGGATTTGCAAAGTTTTTCCACAAATCGATGGCGCTTTCAGGAGCCGAATCATTTTCAGCCGCTGTTAGTATTTTTTTTGGAATCGAGTCTTCCCTTACTATACGCAATTACCTTGATCGAATGTCACGATCTGAACTTCTTACTTTAATTACCTGCATGATGGCAACTGTAGCTACCACGGTAATGGCAGTTTATGTGATCGCTTTACGAGACATTTTCCCTCAAATTGCCGGACATTTAATTTCCGCTTCAATCATTTCTATACCTTGTGCTGTTTTAATCAGCAAATTATCCCTCCCAGAAAATGAATCCCATCAAACACCGGGATCTGTTTTAAACGACATTACAGAAGAAGCCTTTGCAAATAATTCAATAGATAAAAACACAAAAAAACCTACGAATGTAATGGTGATCTTAATGGAGGGTGGTGCCTTAGGAGTGAAACTTGCTATTTCTATAGCAACATTACTTATAATTGTACTAGGACTTCAAGAAGTGGTAGACCTTATCCTTAAACTTATTCCCAAAATATCTGGGCAACCCATCTCCATTAATCGTGTTTTCGGGTGGCTTGTTTGGCCTTTCACTTTATTGATTGGTTTAAAGCCGGAGGAGTGGGAAATGGGTTCTAAGATTTTAGGATCACGTTTTGTTGAAACAGAAGTATCAGCTTATTTTAAGCTCGCTGATGTTCAGTCAGTTCAGACACAAGCTTTTTCTTTGCGGTCATTCACAGCTTTAACTTATTCTTTGTGCGGTTTTGTTCACTTCGCAAGTCTAGGAATTTTTGTTGGAGGACTAACTGCTATTGCTCCGTCAAGAGCCAAAGAAGTATCCATACTTGGAATACGTGGTCTGTGGACAGCATTTTTGGCTACACTACTAACGGGCTGTATAGCAGGAGCACTGGCCTAAACACAAATTCATACATAAATATAGCTCACAATATATGTTCTCGCAGTAAAAAACCTGATAACATAATAAAAATATTTTAGAAATCAAACAATAAATTATTAAATATCATTATGGCCCAACAAGAACGCTTTATTGATAATGACGATGACACGCTAACCGACACTCGCTACAATGTGATGTGGTTAAAAAAAGATAGCTACCAAGTAAAAGGTAAGTGGTGTTCCTGGAAAGGAGCCAATAAATTTGTAGAAAAACTTAATGAGGAAAAATTTGCTGGATATGATGACTGGCGACTACCAAAAAAAACAGAGGCACGAAATTTATATGAGCATGAAAGTAAAAATACGGACTTCAATGGAGACATAGTACATATTGATCTAAAATTTCCTGAAGGATGCGGCTTCACATATTGGTGCGATGAAGAATCGGGCATCAACGCGATGGTTTATAATTTTTATAGCGATCGAGCATATTTAGTAAGACGAAAAACAAAAGATGAAAGTTTCATGTCATGTAGACCGGTTCGTTCATCAGGTCCAGAAGTTAAAAAATTTGGTAGAATTTCTGAAACTGGAAGGAGTCGCAGAGAGTGATAAAATAAATAGCTTCTTAACTCCCCCCTAAGAGCTTTTATAACCATCATAAATTTCTAATTTAGCTCACTAATGACTGTAAACCGCGCCACTTTTGCCGAAATAAACCTCGATTCGTTTCGACATAACCTGCATTCTATCAAATCTCTCATAGGACCCGATGTCGGAACCATGGCAATTATCAAAGCAGACGCATACGGACATGGAGCGATTCAATGCGCGCACGCTGCTATCAAAGAACAAGTAGATTATATAGGCGTTGGAATCATTCAGGAAGGTATAGAACTTCGTGAAAGCGGAATTACTTCACCAATTCTTATTCTTGGAGGTATTTATCCAAATGAAATTGAAGATCTTATCAAGTACAACCTTTCAACAAGTCTTTCCAACTCAGTTATTGCGAGTGCTATTTCAAAAAAAGCAGAACAGGCCAATAAAAGTGTTGGTGTTCACATAAAAATTGACACCGGCATGGGGCGACTGGGAGTTCAACCAGAGGCTTTAACAAAATTAATGGATAATGTCATAACTTGCAAAAATATAAAAATCGATGGATTTTTCACACATTTATCCAGCGCTGATGAAGAAAATCTCGAAACAACACATCATCAAATATCTATTTTTTCAAATTTGTTAAAGAAATTACGTACCACAAATTTTTCCAAAATGAACAGCAAGAGCGACCACATCCTTTTTCATAGTGCGAATACAGCGGGACTCTTGCGATTTCCTGAAAGCAGATTTGATTTAGTTCGACCTGGCATTAGCCTGTTTGGTTCTTTTCCATCCCTTACGGTTGCTTCAGTATTTGATTCACTGACAAACGAAAATAAGGCTACCAAACTGCGTCCTGTCATGAACTGGAAAACAAAAATTATCCAAATTCAAACATTGCGGAAGGGAGTTCCCATAAGCTATGGAGGTCGTTATGTAACCAAAAATGACAGAACTCGTATCGCAACCATTCCCGTGGGGTATGCTGACGGGTTAAGCCGGCGCCTTTCAAACAACATGGAACTTCTTGTAAAGGAAACACGAGTAAAACAGGTTGGAACTATCTGTATGGATATGTGCCTGATTGATATAACCAACCTTCCCGACGTAAGAATGGGTGAAGAGGTTGTCATCTTTGGAGGTCAAGGAAAGGGCCAAATCAAAGTAGAAGAATTAGCTACCAAAGCGGACACCATCCCCTACGAAATTCTTTGCGGAGTCGGCAAACGCGTTCCCAGAATCTATATTTCATAACCACAAACCTATTATTTCTCTAATGAAGGTAAATCCACCAGAGATTTTAAATTATTTTTTTGGCAGTACTCCAGAAGACCATCAATGACTTTCATGGTAATAGATGGATCTATATAATTAGCGGTTCCAATTTGTACCGCGCTCGCCCCTGCCATAAGAAATTCTAAGGCATCCTCTACTGATGAAATCCCTCCAATCCCTATAACGGGAATTTTCACAGCACGAGCGGTCGCGTAAACCATGGCGAGCGCTATAGGTTTAATAGCAGGGCCTGAAAGTCCTCCAGTTATATTCGCAAGCCATGGCTTCCCTGACTCGACATCAACCTTTAAGCCTACAAAAGTATTAATCAGTGACAAAGCATCTGCCCCGCCTTCTTCAGCGGCCAAAGCTAATTCAGTTATATCTTTTACGTTGGGCGAAAGCTTTATGATTAGAAACTTATCGGTAACATTTCGCACTGACTCTACAGCCCGCTTAAGTGTTACCGGATCAGAACTCAACCGTGTCCCCCCCTTTTCTACATTGGGACAGGAAACATTCATCTCGAGTGCATCTACCCTACTTACCTCAGACAACGCGCTAGCCAATTCCACGTACTCCGCTACCGTATCGCCAAAAAAATTAACTATCAGTCGAGTTTGAAATTTGTCCAGTAATGGCAATTTTTCATTTATAAATCTATCCAAACCAATATTCTCAAGTCCTATAGCATTCAACATACCCGAAGCAGTCTCTATCATCCGAGGGAAACGATTTCCCATTTTAGGTTTCATAGACAAGCCTTTAGTACAAAACCCACCTAACTTATTTAGATTCACAAAAGGATCGAATTCGATTCCATAGCCAAAAGTACCTGACGCCGCAATAACCGGATTGGTAAAATGCATAGGGCCCAACTGTACCGAAAGGTCAATATTGTTATCTTTATTCATTATTTACGGTTAATTTAGTGTCAGAAATTCCATAAAAGCTATTGATATATAAGGAGAAATGGTTGATCATGAGAGTGATCATATCTGTAGTCTTCAGGTACTTACCGTCTCTACTCAAGGATATCCTAACATCATGTTTTACTATTGTCCTGATAAAACTAGCAGTGGATAAGATCACCCTTTAAATACTTTATAACTAAAAAAAGCCCATGCTTGAAATACAAGAAGACAGAGATATTAAAAAATCAGATCCACAGACTCAAGAAATTAATGCCGGTTGGCAGAAATACAATAAGCGGCTAAACAACCTTCTTGATGATGCGCAAATTAAGAACGTATGGGAAACCAAGAAAAGAGTAAGGACAAAAAACTCCAAACTAACTATTATTTCTGCTATAACAATTTCACTTATTGTTCTGATAGCTATTCAAAATAAACAGTATTTTAATTCACCTCTCTCTAGTCTCAGCAAAAAAGCATCCGGCACTTCTAATGATGAGTTCCCACTAAAACCTTCTGCAGATAAAACGGAATCCACGGATCATCAACTAACAACTAACAAAAATAAAAAACCCGAATCAGATCAAACCATAGAGTCGAGAGATGATAAAATCACTCCCTTCATAAAGAAACGATCTATTACCGATCAACCTCTATTAGAAAAAATTTCAATACCAACTCAAAACAAAGAATTTTTCGTTCAGATCGGTGCGTTTTTTATCAAAGATAATGCGACAAAACTTGTAAAAAAACTCAAATCGATAGGGTCAAAGGCAGAAATACTGATTCGAAACGTCAAATCAACTCAACATCAAGTGTCGTTAGGAAACTTTACCCAAAAAGATCATGCTGCTTCAAGTTCTACCAAAATTAAAACTCTCGGTTTCAACCCAACCATTAAAAAAAATGGACCCGCATACATCTTGGAACTAGGACTATTTACCAAAAAGAAAGACGCAACCATCTTTGCCAAGAAATTAAAAAATAATGGACTCAATCCAAATCAAAAAATAGTTACAATAAATCAAAAGGTGTATATCGTTCGCAGTAAAGGTATTTCCACCGAAAGCAAAGCACGGCAAACCAGAAAAAGCCTAATCAATCTTGGTTTTAAAAATAGCTTCATCCAATTTCCCTTAAATCAATCGTCTTAGCTACTTTATATTTAAAGAAAATCAACCTTGAAGGCTTAAGACAAAAAGTATCATTTCTCACAAAAACAAAGAACAACATAAGCTTTTATTATTTATATAATATTGGTAAAATCTACCATCTAGCTATTAGACTGGCTTAAAACCCTAGATCATTCAGTTAATCTTTGTCGGGATCTACATAATGAACAAAATAATACCGAGTATATCTGCAATTTTATTTATATTTATTCTGTTCGTTCCACACCAGAGCTTAGCTCACGATGGGGAACAACATCTAGAAAATGAGCATGACTCACCAAATTCACATCCCGAATTACATGAAGAAGGAAGTGGAATGCGATAACAATATCCCTTACAAGTTATACGAATAACTGTTTTCTTTTAAGAATAGAAGTAAAAAAGACGCTCAAGTTGGGCGTCTTTTTATTTATTAGCTCTTGGATTAACTCTCAGGTATATTTATCAAAATTTATTCAGTTAACCCATCGCCAAGAATATCACAGAAAATCATTCATGCTTATTAACTCAGGACTAATTTTCGTTGGCTTAATTCTGCTTTATTACGGCG
>JALPWY010000033.1 GCA_023271875.1 Nitrospinaceae bacterium
TGCAATATGAACTGAAGAATGGCGATCGGGTGGAAATAAAAACTGCTAAAACTCAGAAACCTAATCGGAATTGGCTTTCATTTGTAAAAACATCTAAAGCTCGTGGTAAGGTTTTACATTTTATCAACTCTGTTGAAAAAGAGAAAAGTCTTAGTCTAGGTATGGCTTTGTTGCATAAGAGCTTGGCAGAGTATGAAGTTGACCCCTCTGAATTTTTAAAAGGAAAGGTTTTTGACGAGACACTTCGTTCAAGTGGATTTGCAAATCTTGAGAGTTTGGTAAGAAACATTGGTTTGGGTAAAGTCTCAACTCATCAGCTAATTGAGAAACTTTTGCCTAGAGAAAAAATTGAGGGGAGGGAGCGAAAAGAGGTCGACCGAGTAAAGCTACTCGAGAGGCCTCCTGATCTGGCGGGAGCTGTCAGCCTGAAATGCTTTGATGATGATGTCCTTTTACGTGTGGGCAAGTGCTGTCATCCGGTTCCAGGAGACCCCATCATAGGTTATATCACCCGTGGACGAGGGGTAACGGTTCATCATATTGATTGCAAAAACCTTCAATCGCTGGGGAACGAATCTGAAAGATTCGTTGATGTTGTTTGGGGTGATCACGCTAAGGCGGCGCATTCTGTTCGTATTTCAATCATAGCCGATGACAAACCCGGCCAATTGGCAGAAATAACTCGTGTCTTAGCTTCATGCGATATTAATATTACGCTCGCCAATATACGCCAAGGATCTGACCAAAGGGCTAATTTCGATTTTTTCATTGAAGTGAATGACCTCGAGCATTTGAAACGGATGTTTTCGGAGGTTGCTAAAGTGCCTGGAGTTATCCAAGTGAATCGGGTCAAGGACTACCGTATGGATAAAAAAAACAGGGAGTAGACAAACAAGCAGTTTAGGGTGGAGCCGTTTTAATAAAGAGAGGGCTTTGATGGAAGCACGAATGAAACGATCAAATTACTTTCACTACTTTCCCTGCCTTTAGGCATCTGGTGCAGACTTTCATGTTTTTTACGGAACCTTGATATTTTCCTTTTATTTTTTTGAGATTTGGGTTCCACCGGCGTCTGGTTTTATTGTTCGCGTGACTGACATTATTTCCAAAAAGAGGTCCTTTGCCACACACATCACATCGTTGAGCCATTCATTCACTCCTTAGATACAAAATCGATTGTTTCACGAGAGGGATCATGCTAGCACACAGGCGAAATTGGGGCAAGTGATTTTGGATAAAATATGTTAATCGCAAAACAGACCACCATTGAAGAGATAATCAGCTCTTGCCCTGAGACTGTGAAATTTTTCAATGATCTTCAGATGAGTTGTGGTAGCTGTTTTGCTGTCAAATTCGATACGCTCGAAAACGGGGCATTGATGCATGGCATGGATGCAGATGATTTAATCACACGCCTTAACCAATTCATTTCTTCTTGTTCCACCAGTATTGAGCCTGATAATTAGAATTGACCGTAAAGACCTCCCACAGATAAAACCGTCCTGAAATGTGTCTCTTGGGAAGTTTGGTGCGTCTGGAGGTGTGGAAAAAACTTAAGTCATACCCCTTCGGGGAGCAAAAAATGGGCTAGATTAATTTTAAAATCCAGCCTAAACGCCTCGTATTGAGGTTTAATCTAAGCTACTCGAGGAACTTAGACTCAGTTATAACATCTTTCAGGATTTTTTCGGCTAGTTCGTAACTGTCAACGTGAAAGTTTCCCTCGGCGATTGCGGCCTTAATTCTATCAACTTTATCCACTCTAATATCGGAAGAGTTTTTAACTGCTTCGTGAGCTTTTTGGATGTCCTTAGCCTTTGAAGATAAAGCTATATGCTCGCCACCCTGAGTTCCTTTAGCTCCGGAAGGGCCGCCAGAAGCATCTGCTTTAGCAGTTTTTTCCCCTGTGACCTTGATCCGATCCTGAATTGCTTTTCCTTTGACCTTAAGATCATTTCCAGGAATTTCCATAACGATACCTAATTCATTGTAAGCTATTGTAATTTCTTAAGTTATTTTTTCAGCTAGGGCCTTTGCCTCCACAGCTCAATTCAAGGCCAACATGCTAATTAATTTATCGGGTATTAGCTACATAACTTAAGGTATTTTTAAAAAAGATTTTCATGGTTTTTTATAAGCTCCAAGCTATACAAAATTACTGATAAAATACTACTTTGTCAAGGTTTTCAGGGTGTAAGGTCATACTACCTCAAGAAATTAAAATTTAAACTCTTACTTGATTTTAAGGAGGACTCTTGGAAAAGGTTCGTGGCACCCACATTTGTATCTATCTCTGGAGCATGGCAGTTTTTTTATTTAGCTTTTCTGAGATGGTAAATGCGCAGTCTTATGCTAGGGAAAAGTATTCCAAGATCATGTGGAACTACTTAGAAGTGTTGTCAGGGTTCGGTCCACGGTATGTGGGAACAAAAGGGTATAGCAAAACACTACAATTGATAAGGCGTGTAGGAGCAGAGTTTGCAGATGAGGTTATAGAACATTCTTTCTTTGTCAAACAACATGGTGGCGGGCAGAAACAGATGGTTAATGTTGAATTTGTTTTTAATGGTAATGTAGAAGGTCGGCCGGTTTTACTAGGAGCTCATTATGATACGCGTCCCTTTGCAGACCAAGAATCTGATCCAATATTACAAACCCATCCCATAATTGGGTCTAATGATGGAGGTTCTGGGACATCGGTTCTTTTAGGGCTTGCTCAGTATTTAAAAAAACACCCTGTAAGTCAACCAGTTCGACTCATGTTTTTCGATGGTGAGGATTTTGGTCGAAGTGGTACTGATGAAATGTTTCTTGGCTCTAAGCATCATGCTGACCACCTTAGAAAAACTTCGCGGGGGGAATGGCCGCTAGCAGTAATTATCGTTGATATGGTTGGGGATAAAGATCTTGAGATTTTCAAAGAGACTCATTCCATGGCTAGTGGTCCGAAAGTCTTAGATCGTATTTATAGTGTAGCTAAGCGGATAAATAGTTTTCAATTTAATGAAAAAAGTAAACATACAATCCAAGATGATCACCTTCCGTTCGCTAGGCTGGGCATACCTTCGGTTGTGTTAATTGACTTTGATTACCCATACTGGCACAAGCTTTCCGATACATTAGATAAATGTTCATCTAAGAGTCTCAGCGCTGTTTTGTCAGTTTTGGTAAAAGTATTATCAGAATGGTGACTGTCCGCAAACTGTGTTTACCGTAGAAATCCTTGTATCTTTTTTTTAGCGGCGAGATTTTCTGGCTCAATTTGAAGAATGATTTCTAGTTCCCGCTTTGCTTCTAACCTTTTTTCTTGGCGGATGTATATATCGTATAACTTCCAATGCATAGATAGAAAGTTCACCCCATTTTTAACTGCCAAGTCATAAGCTTTTCGAGCTTCAACGAGATTACCCTGATTGATATAGGCATTTCCTAAATTGAAATAGGCGACACCGAATTCAGGATCGAGCTGGGTAGCTTGTTCAAGGTGAGGTATAGCTTCTTCTGATCGGTTTAGTTTATTGAGAACTGCTCCCAGATTTGAATGTGCCTGAATGAAATTTGGGTATGCCTCGATAGCTTGTTTAAAGTGTTTTACTGCCAGGTCATATTTTTGCGTTCGGAAATAATATCCCCCTAGATTTGAATTTCCCTCAGGAAAGAAAGGGTTAAGCACTGTCGCTTTTTCATACTCTTGGATAGCTTGGTTAGTGAGCCCTTGACTTTGGTATGCAGCACCTAAATCATAGTGCGCAAGCACGGAGGAATCGTCTAGCCTAAGCGCTGACTGGAATTCTGTTATCGCACGGTCCGTGTCGCCCTTAACATATAGGTAGTAATTCCCCCTGTAGTAGTGAGCTTCCTTAGAAGTTTTATCTTCTTTTAAAAGATCATTCAGAGATATTCTTACTTTAGTATCAAGAAACGGTTTTATAAAGTTAATGGGCAGCGCTAGGTTGATTGATCGGCCTTCTACCGTGGCGATACCTATTACTTGGTTCTTTTTGTTTACGACTGGGCCGCCGCTAAATCCAGGACCGAACGAAGCGGTCGTATAAATGAAAGGGAAGTCTGGTTGAGCTTGTGGATGGATGCCTAAGACAAAGCCAAAGGTTTGCACCGCCTTTTCCTTCTGGTTATTTTTTTTATTAGGACCTGAAAAACGTTCTAAAGAATTAATGTTTTCTGATAAAAAACCAAGCGCGCTTAAGAAATTAAAATTTTCAAGTTTGGAAGAATCCCCAATTTCAAGAGTCGAGTAGGTTCCCTTAGGCAGTTGCAAGAGCGCAAAATCTTTAGTTCGGTCAACTTTTAAAATAGATTTTACCTGTACTCTGTCACCATTAAACATTATGGCTTCAATCGCGGCGGCATCGAGTAGTACATGATAGTTAGTGACTAGGACTCCTTCAGGTTTGACGATAAATCCTGTTCCTGTCCCAAGTATCTCGCCAGAGGAGTCTTTTGCAATTAGTAGAACAACAGCACTTTTATTGACTGAATTAGCATGAGTGGAGTGGGCAAAAATAGCCAATGTTGCCCAGAAGACTAAAAACAGGACTAGAGTATTTTTGATTTTAAAGTAAGGCATTATTTATAGAATGACCTTATATACGAAAGATTAGCGAAGGGATACTTTAATGGTATAGGTATTTTAGAGTTTCATCCAATGAATTTTAGCGTGGTTTAAGAAGAATAAGAAATAAGACATTAAGAATAGGATTAGTTAAAAAAAATGCCTCCCAAAATAGGGGAGGCAAATGCATTCTAAAAAAATTTATTTAACAGTAACAATAACCGTTGATGTAATAGCGGGGTTATAAGGAACATGCCCACCATTAGCAAAAAGGGTTCGAATTACATGCTTGCCAGAACCCAGCTTCAGTTCCTTGCAGGTTGAACCATCACCCATGTGAACGTGGTTGGCATCTTTACCAATCCTCTTACTAAGATCGCTAGGAAGATCAACGTCAATAAGGAGGTGGTGGTGACCCTTACCAAGATTAACTCCCTTTTTGGCTGGTTGAACTTCCACTCCATCAACAGCCATACATACCTTCACGGGGCTGGAGACCGTGCTTCCTGTTACTGGCTCTGTTATGACTACCCCGCACCGCCAGCATAAACTGTAGATGCACTGAAAACGAGGCAAATTGCCACTAGAACAAGCCATTTGATTGAAATTTTTTTCATAAAAATAGAACTCCATTATAATTTAGTTATTAAAAAAAATTACCCAATTAGGTATGTAGACAAGCAAATATTTAAAACTATTCTTAGTCTAAATATTTTTTCAGAATAATCTGTAAGCATGTTTATGTACAGTAAAAAAATGGGGTTTTTATTGAAAAAAAAATTCCAAAAATTTAAATATTTTTATGGTTTTTTTACACAAATTTAGTGGATTCTTTAAATAAGGCTACTATTAAAATTTTTTAATATTTATTCTGTGATGATTTGCTTCATGGGAAGAACAGTATTCCCTTGACATCGAAAAGAGAGTTCCATAACCTTAACAAATTCATTTATATCTAGGCTTTTTCAGGAACTCTTTAGGGAAGTTACTAAGTTTTTTCTGATCGCTTTTGATTTATACAATCCGGAGGTTCAAATGGTAGTTACTGGAGATTGCAGACTCCTTCACACGTGCGAAATGTGCGAGTTTAATAATGAAACAGATTGTAAGGCAGATAAAAACGAACATAACCGCTGGTTAGTCAATAAGCGGATGGGTGATATTAAATTTAAACTTATAGTTGGGAGTAATAAGGGGGGTGTAGGCAAAAGTACAGTGACCACCAACCTTGCAGTAGCTCTAGCTGAAAAAGGTTATAAGGTAGGGTTAGCCGATGCCGATCTTCATGGACCTAATATTCCAAAGCTCTTGAAAGCGGAAGAAGTTCGCTTGCGGTCTACTGATGAAGGAATTGATCCTTATGAAACGAGCAATGGACTCAAAGTTGCTTCCTTAGGATTCTTGATTGAAGATCCTAATATGCATATCGCCTGGCGCGACGCTGTAAAGTATGATTTTATTATTGAGCTACTGGGCAATATCCAATGGGGAGAGTTGGATTATCTTTTATTTGACCTACCTCCAGGGACGGGTAACGAACAAATCACCATTATTGATTTTATAGGTGATGTGGATGGCGCAGTGATAGTCACTACCCCGCAGGAACTCGCTTTACTAGATGCTAGAAAAATGATTTCATTTGCGCGTGACAGTAATGTTCCTATTGTGGGAGTGATAGAAAATATGAGTTATTTTATTTGTGATGCTGGCAAAAAGTACCATATTTTTGGTGAAGGCGGCGGGAAAAGGCTGGCCGATGAACTTGTATTGCCTTACTTGGGCGGTATTCCTCTTGATAGTGATATTGTTGCTAATTCTGATCGTGGCGAGCCTGTAGTTATGTCGCAACCAGACTCCCCAGCGGCTAAGGCATTTTTACAATTAGCTGATAATTGTCACAAGTTTCTGAATCCGGAAGAAGTGAAGGCTTGTTGAGAAATTGATAAATTGTTTGGGAAGGAATGAGTTACGAAAAAAAATCCAGAATTCACTAGGATGTGGTTTGGTAAAGGCATTTTCGTGTACGCCAATCAGTTAGAGGATGAACTTTGGTCTCTATTAGATTTTTTCATAATTAGATTCTACTTCATGTATTTTTCCTTGCTCCGGTTATTGAAAGTTTTAGTGTTTGCAGTTGCTATTTTTCTTTTTGGGTTGCTTCCTTTCTACACGTATGCAGAAACGGAAGAGCTGCGTCCTCACACTAATAACCCTATTTTAGCTATAGTTGACGGAGAGCCTCTAACTTTAGAGGGTTTAAAGAATGCTCAGATTCACGATGTTCTGGTTCGGTTACATCAAATTCAATCGCAAGTCTTGAAGGAAGCAGTCCTTGCTAGGCTTACCAAAAACCACCCCGAGTTAAAGTTAGAGAAAGAGGCTCCTTTACCCAGCGAGGGTGATATTGTTCGTTTTTACGAAAACACACCAGGGATTAAAGAGATGGGTACGTTAGAAAAAATGCGAGGGGAGATCACTGAGTACCTTGAAAAATTTTTTCGTAACACCTACATTGAAGACCGATACCAGTTGGCAATTAAAAAAGGGTGGGCTAAGGTTTATCTTAAACCTCCGCTCGAATTCAAATTGAAAGCTCAACTCGACACAGCAAAACTCTGGTTTGATGAGGATGATGGTTTAACTAGAAAAGTTTTTCTTTTAGAGTTTTCGGATTTTCAATGTCCGTTTTGTAAAAGAGTTCAAGGTACCTTGAACAAGTTACGTGAGCAGTATTCCAAAGAAGTCCAATTTGGTTATCGACATTTTCCTTTAGACTTTCATAAAGAAGCAAGATTTATGGCTGAGTCAGTTGAATGTGCCAGAGAACAAGGGAAGTTTTGGGAATTGCAAAAACTTTTATATGTTGATAGCGACTCCTTTTTAAGGGAAAAACTTCATCAATATGCAAAGAAAGCGGGAGTTAAGAATGCACGCCGGTTTCAGACCTGTCTTAAAGAAAGAAAATATAAAGAGAGAGTCCTCAATGACTTGAAGGAGGGAATGAAATTAGGTATTCGAGGGACCCCCACTTTTATTTTGGGCACTTATGATAAAGATGCCCGCCTGGTGCACGGAGAGCTAATGTCCGGCGCGGTGTCGGAAGAAAATTTTAAAGAGGTTATTGAAAAATATCTTTCCATATCTAGTGCTGAGGCTAGTCTGGCCCAATAAGCCCTCATAATTTTTATGAAGGGATTTCTCTCAAAGATTTCTGTTTTTATTTCTACCCTAAGCAAGTGGGGCAGCTTTTTTTTGCTTGTTATCATGTTTGCTGTTCCTATGGCTGAAGCAGTCCCCTCCTTCCAAAAATTTAAAAAAGATTCAGACTCAATTCATTTTAAACTGACGGCCATTGTTGACCCTGAAAGTATTAAACTGGGAGAGCGGTTTGTTTTATATGTCAAAATAGAATTAAGTAAGGGTTGGCACATTTACTCACTTTATACAAAAGGTGTTGAAAAACAGCCACTGGCAACCGAAATTTCCCTCAACTCAGACTTGTTCGTCGCGCATGGTCTGTGGGAAGAACCTGCTCCTGTGATAGCGTGGGATGGAGCTCTGGAAAAAGTTGTGAAGACGCATCAGCAAGTGGTGGAATTTCGTCGTTGGTACAGTCCAGTTGAGTCGCTTGATTCGGGTTCATATCAAATCAGGGGAGATGTCGTTTTTCGGGCTTGTAATAATAAGGTGTGTAATCTCCCCAAGAAGATTTCTTATGTGACAAAGATTGATGTTTTGAGTGATAAGAATTGATGAAGTGCCAGAGAGTTACTGTGTTTGATGGAGAAAGTGATTTTATGAAAGATATAAGTAGTCTTATGCAGACGCGGTTAACAACAGATCACATAGCCTTTTTGAGCTCAGTCGCTGAAGTTGCTGCACATAATCAGGTGAGCGTTTATGCTGTGGGCGGTTTTGTGAGGGACTTACTGCTTAATATTAAAAACGTAGACATTGACCTTGCCGTAGAAGGTGATGGTATTGTTTTTGCTGAAAAATTAGCAGAGAAATTTGACGGGCGAACCTCGAGGTATAAAAAATTTGGAACTGCTACTTTGATACTGCAAGGCCGGCCTAATATTGATGTGGCAACTGCAAGAACCGAATCTTATTCTTGTCCTGCTGCCTTGCCAGATGTTGAACCTAGTACTATAAAACTAGATCTTGCCCGCCGTGATTTTACAGTAAATAGTATGGCTATTAAATTGAGTGAGCGGGGAACCTTTTTCCTGATTGATTTGTTTGGTGGTGAAATCGATTTAAAGGATGGTTTGATCAGGGTTCTTCATGATCGAAGTTTTGTAGACGATCCGTGTCGTCTTTTCCGTGCCATTCGATTTGAGCAGAGGTTTGAGTTTTGTATGAAAGGCCAAACAAAACAATTAATGAGGAGCGCGATCGAGAACAATTTGATCGATAAATTGAGCGGAGATCGCCTCATGAACGAAATTAAGATTCTTTTGAGTGAAGTAGACCCGGTGCGATGCGTTGACCGTATGCGGGAACTTTCGTTGCTTCAGACAATTGCTCCGGAAATCTTCAATGATGACTTCCATTGGACTATTATTAAAAAAATCGATAGCGCTTTAGCTTGGGCAGATATGATTCCTCTGACGAAAAAACCCGAAGCATGGTTTGTCTACTTCCATACGATATTTATGGTAGAGGACGATGAGGCTTTTGAGGGAATGATGATGCGTCTTAATTTTCCTAGAAATATTTATTCCAGGATGTGTTCAGAGAGGGAATGTTTTGTTGAAGCAATGCACGATTTAAGTGAAGAAAGAGAACTTAAGCCTAGTGAAATTTATGATATTTTTTCGAAGCAGTCCTCCGAGGCAGTGATTCTTTTACTTGCCGCTTGCTCGAACAAGCGAATAAAAGAATACGTGGAACTTTATTTCAAGAAGTATTGTGCGTCCGCAAAAATTGAACTCAATGGTGACGATCTGATAGGAATGGGAATGGAACCTAGGTCAAGTTTTAATGACGTCTTTAAAGCCTTGCGTGATGCAAGAATTAATGGACAAGTAACATCCCGAGATGAAGAAATTGTTTTAGTCGAGTCACAGTTTCTGAAATAGGGGCACCTCACCAACCTGATAGCTATTTTATTTGTTTTTCGGTATTCGGTTAGTTGAAGCAGTTTGCGGGAACTTATGCTGATTACAAATGTGATATAATGCAACTTCTTTACAAAAAGGTGACATTCGTCGCTTAATACTAAGGGAAAGGAGTTTTGTGGCTAGCGTAGAGTATTTAATCAAACAATTTTTGTCCGAAGATAAAAAAATTTTAGACCTCAGTAATCAGGTTTTAGGTGATAAGGGAGCTGTAGCCCTGGCAAAATCTAAACACTTAAAACGGGTTACGAGATTGACCTTGGCAAATAACAATATAAGTGATGAAGGTGCAATTGCTATCGCTAACTCAGAAAAATTTAAGAAGCTGATAGAACTCGATTTTTATGGAAATGTAATTAGCGACGACGGGGTAAAAGCCATTGCAGAGTCTCCTAGCATGTCTAATTTAAAAAAACTTAATCTTTATGGAAATCTTGTGGAAGATGAGGGAGCGATTGCTATTGCAGAGTCTAAAACTCTGTCAAAGCTAAGGTATCTATTTCTTACATCTAACCGAGTCCGGAAACAGGGTATAGAGGCGCTAGAGGAAGCAAAATGCGGTACTCGTTTGTGCCATTTACACTTAGATAATTTAGAGGATTTTATCTATCAAGATGATGACGAGGAAGATGATGGCCAGATAAATAGTTGGGATGAACTCGAGGCGCGAGCTATAGAAAACCTTGACGACGATGACGATTAATTATTTCTTCAATAAGAATATATCTATAACTCTTGTTAGCTTCCTGCTTGTGTTAACACCTGTTAACTCATTTAGTTTTCAGCCAGACAAGGGTTCGATTGATTATGATGTGTTGTTCAAGGGAAGTCTAAAGCGGGGCGGAAAAATATTAAATCTTTCCGGGAAAAAAATCGGAGACGAAGGTGTTGAACGTTTGGTCTCCAGTAACTATCTGGGAAAAGTTGAAAAGATAGATTTGCGATATAACGAGATCACTGCTGTAGGTGCAGATTTACTCGCGAAGATATCGCCATTACCCAAACTGAAGAGTTTAATACTGCGTCATAATATTCTAGGTGATGCTGGGACCATGGCTCTGGCTAAGTCTGGTAGTTTCCCCAACTTAGAAGAAATGCAATTGGGTTGGACAGAAACTCGTGATGCAGGTGCACTAGCTTTTGGAAGTAGCGATAAATTTAAAAATCTAAAAAAACTCGATTTGCGAGGCAATTTTCTTGCTAACAAAACCAAGGAAGAACTTAAAAAATCTTTAGCCTATTTGAAAACTTTGAAACTTTTTTAAACTCGGTTCAAAAACATCCTGCATGTAACTTGAGAGCCTCGTTTTGGTGGTTTATATTTTGTCTATACCCGTTTCCTCATCAAAAAAATAGGTATCCCCTTCGGGACCGCGGAATGATATCTCCTTAACCTCCCAGAGGTGTTTTTTCTTTACGTCAGCTTCCGCCGCATGATACCGACCCTTTTCCTCTCGCTGAAGAAGAAGAAACTTATTTTTATCGTTGGCAATAATTTGCCATGAGAAGAAGTCACTTTGTAGTGTCTGTTTTTCGTAGTCAATGTTTATGATGTTCATTGAAATGTTCCATTGCCTCCTGTTTAAAATTAGTAATGAATATTAGCTGCTAGGTCACGAGCCTTTTCGAGCGTTTTCTTCTTGTTAGCGACCGACACGTTTTCTATGAGCATTTTAGCGAACACAAAAGTAGGGTCGGGGGTTTCCAGAGCCGCGCTGTGATTTTTGGTGACAAACTTGCTGATTTGAGTTTCCTTTAATTTTATTTCTGATACAGAGTTGCTTTGAAGGAGTTTAGTATGGGATTGTTCAGATATTCTAAGGCTATTTCTCGGAATATGATCTTCCGTAATGTGAATTTCAGGAACGATTCCTTGTGACGTAATATCCGTTCCTGAGGGAGTGTAGTATTTTGATGTTGTCAAGCGAATGCCCGATCCATCGCTAGTACGAAAAATGGTTTGTACCGTACCCTTCCCGTAGGAATTCTCTCCGATAATCAATGCCTTACCAGAATCCCTCAAGGCACCTGCAACAATCTCGGCTGCACTTGCACTGTGTTGGTTTATGAGGATGACCACTGGCATCGAATGCAAACTGTTCTGGTACTTTGCTTTATATTCTTGGCGATCAGTTTGCTCCCGTCCTTGGGTATAAACAATAAGGCGATTACGATGAAGGAAATGACTGGCTATTTTTACAGATTGGTCGAGCAAACCGCCAGGATTATCTCTCAAATCAAGAATAAAACCTTTTACCTTATCCCGTTTTGCCTTTGTGAGCACCTCTTTTAGCTGGTTATTGGTTTGCTTGGAAAAACTGGTAATTTTTATGGACCCGACATTATTTTTTAGTGTTTTATATTCGACGGTTTCGAGTAAAATTACTTCCCTATTTAGAGTGTAGGAGTACTCCTTTTTTTCAGACGGTCTATGTAAGGTTATCGTGATCCCAGTGCCTGGTTGACCTCGGAGTTTATCGGCAAGCTCAGATATCTGAGTTTTTTCAATAATGGTTCCGTTTACTTTTTCAAAAATATCGTCGGGTTGTATTCCTGCGCGTCGAGCTGGAGAATTCTTGATGGTTTTTACAACATATAGACGGTTGTCTTTCATAGTAATAACCATGCCTAGTCCACCGTACTTTCCTTCTGTATCGCGCATAGACCTGTTAAAACTATCGATATTCATGTATTTGGAATATGGATCCAAAGAGCCCATGAGACCAGTTACTGCAGCCATTTCAAGTTTATCCTTGCCTAGCTTTCCTTCTGATTCCTCTAGCAGAAAATAATACGCTTTTTTAAAAGTTTCTAGAGCGTTTTCTCGATTGTAACCAAGTGTGTACCGGATATTTTTGTCGAACTTAGAAATGGATTGTCCGATCGATTCATTTTTGAGAGAGATGTTTTCATCGTTAAGAGCCACGACCATCTCGTCAATAGAAGCCATAAACATTTTTTTATAATCAGGGGCGTAAACGTATTTATCTCCCACTAGATCCACAACTTCCTCAAAAAGCTCCAAGTCGTTGCTAAAAAAACCAGCCTCCGCATTGGGAAAAAAAGCGGGACCCAAATTCATCCCTCCTGGAGGGAATAAAAGAAATAACCCAAGCAAAGCTGCTGTTAATACAGAGAATATTTTTTTGGATACGAATCTAGGTAACATTATCTCCCTTTGATTAGCGTGGTTGTTTTGCAAATTAATTGAATTAATTATAACCAAGTATACCTCCAATAATCAGTTCCAGGTTTTCAGTCATCATCTCGGTGGTACCACCGGAAATACTTGGCGTTACTTTCAGTACTTTATTGAGGATAATTGTTGGAGTTTCATTAGCATTATATTTATTGGCCAGGGCGAGGGATTCGTTGACTTTAGCTTCTATCGAAGGGGATTTCATCCCGTCTCTGATTTCTTGTTCAATCTTGTAATGCTGTGAAAGTCGCTGAATAACCCTTGGTTGGAAAATGTTAACATGGAGTTTGAAGTTAGTATCGAATAGTTCTTGGGTAAATTTTTCTTCAAGACCCAGTTCATCGGCGATATAAAAAGCTTTAGCTGGGAAAGCGGTTTGTTGTCCCCAGTAAATGGGATATTTCTTATGATAAAGCTTGTCCTTGAATTTAGCGCGTAGCTTTTTAGAGGTTTCTAAAAATCGATAGCAGTGACCGCAGGAGTAGTTGAAAAATTCAGTCATCTCGACCTGTTTTACCCCCTTGAGTTTTTCTATTGAACCGATAACTTCATATTTTCCTTGGATTTTATCTGCTGCGAAGGCGAAACTATTAAGAGTTGAACAACCAGCGAGTAAAAAAAACAAGGTTTTTAGCAAATTTCTTTTCAGGGGGTTCCTGCAGGGTTTCATGCCAAATCTCCTTATTGTTAAATTACTACCAAAGGTCAATGCTTTATTTTTGGCCAATATTTTGAAAAATTAAAATTGGGACTGTGGTTTTTAATATGACAGTTCTTGCAGGCCTTTTTGGCATCGAGTTTAAGGTTTTGTTGTAACCCTTTTATGTGATCTAGCCGTGGCCCGTGACACACTTCGCATTGCACATTCTTCAATTCTGGAGTATCTACTTCACTAATAAATCCTCCATCATAGCCCCATCCTGTGACGTGACACCTTAAGCACTCTGGATCGAACGCTTTGTTGACGCGATTTAAAGTTTCATAGGCATGGCTGTGACGCGACAGATTCCACAGTTCATGTTTGCTCGGATGGCAGGTCACGCATGCCTGCTCTGATGCGAAAACTTTTTGTTTCCCATGTTTATTTTTTCGAGACTCTAACGAGGTGAAAAATAGATCCTCTACTTCTCTATTATATTCTTCATACCATTTTATCATTTCAGGATCAGATTTAACATTCGAATCTAAACGAATAATACGTTGCTTAAATGATTTTTCTCCTTTGTGATCAATGCGGAGAGTTAACTCGCCCATCTTTTGCCCTCTGGGACCGGGTTGAACAAATACTTTCCCATTACGTTTTATATGGGTCATGTCTATGATATCCGTGTCTTTTTCGATATGTCCATTGATCACCACATCGACTCCGCTTAAATCCAACATAGAAATTGCTTTTTCCCGCTTCATGTGTGTTAACAAAACAATTACATCTGGGTGTTCCGATATTTTGAGTTTTTTAATTAATTTCTTGGCAGATTCTATTGGATCTTTGATACTCCCGCCGCTATGTTTTGCGTCATAGTATAGGTCTGGATCGATTAGGGCTAACATAGCGACAGTTAGACCATTCTCTAATTTTTTGATTCTTATTTTAGGTGGGTTGATTTTTCTTAGTTCGGCGTTGCTAAGAAGCCAAGGTACAGACGCGTCGTCGTTAAGAAAAAGTTCTCCGTAAACCAAGTCTTTATCTCCTGGAATCACCGCGTCGTACTTTGACTTAGACATTGCCTGCATGATGTAACGCGCTTTGATTTTGCCTTGCGTAGAGGGTTCTTTAAAGTTGTCACCAGTGTCAACCAATAGTATATTTTTTGAATTCGCGAAGACTTGTTTGAGGTAGGTCAAGCGGCGTTCGAACCCACCTTGATCTTCTTCCTTAGCACACCCACATGGCTTAAGTTCGCCTAATGTATTTCCGGAATACACTATAACGAGTTCACGCGAGGAGGGGACAGAAAACGAGAGTGCGTCAGCCATTATTCCTAGAAAAATAAAAGTCAAAATCCACATTTTGAGTATTTGATATCTGTGCATTATCCAAGAATATCGAAAAAATATTAACAAGGCAATTAAGCTTTGGGCTTTAGTATTCGGATTACTGCATGTATTATTTCTTGAGTTACTATAACTTTGTTAAAAAATGTAAATAGGGATACAATAGTTCTTATGAAAAAATTTGAAATTCATATGCATTCAACTTTTTCTGATGGAGAGTTTTCTCCGACTCGATTGGTTGATATTGCTAGGAGAAATGGGGTTTCAGTGCTGTGTTTAACAGACCATGATACTTTTGAGGGTATCACGGAATTTATGGCAGCGGCGAAGAGAGAGGAAATTTCAGCTTTTCCCGGGATTGAAATAACGGTTCGTTACAGAGGATTTAATCTTCACCTCCTCGCTTATTTTGAGTCTATAGAATCCCTGTCGGATGAGTTGTCGCATGAGGTCACGAAAATGGCATCTAAGAGAGAGCGACGCATGCGTGAATTAATCTACCGCGTCAACGAAGTGATTCCTGAAAAATTTCGCGGAACTATAGAATATGAAAATGTTCGCCGCGCTGCTGAGGGCGTTCTTGCAAGACCTCATTTGGCTAAAGAGATGGTTCGCCTTGGGGTTGTTCCCAGCACTCGAGATGCCTTTGATCGGTACCTTGTAAAATACAACGTAGAGAGAGAAAACTTAGGAATGGAGAATGCTTGCAAGCTAATTCGTGAGTGTAATGGTATTCCGGTGTTGGCTCACCCTGGGGAAAGATCTTACTCTTTATGCAACCCTGCGAAAGGAAGACCGTACGAAGATGCTCCTGAGATGGTTGAAGAGTTGAAATCCTTCGGGCTATTAGGAATGGAGTGCGTTTATCCCTACCACGAGCGCACGGGGAAAGTGGAATACTATAAAGATCTCTCGCAAAAATTTGGGCTAATTATCACAGGGAGTAGAGATTTTCACGGGTCTTCTACCTATCAATCGGAGCACCTTCTTGGTGCGACTAAAATGGACACTCGATTTTTGGAACAATTTAAAGAAGTCTGGGCGGCTTAATTTTTCTCTTTTTAGAAGTTACCAGCAATCTTTTTTGTCTGGTTTCCTTGGTTACTATATAAAACGTTTTTTTGTTTGCGGGTACCTTTTGTTAGTATTGTTTAATGGATCGGCTTGGTTTATATCTTTCTCGTCGGTGATCTTTCCTGTGGGGCACATTGTTTAAAATAACTTTTCCTGCTGGTTTTGTTTTGGTGGTGTTATGCCGAAGTGTTGATAGGCGATTTCGGTTGCGATTCTTCCTCGTGGAGTTCGCTGAATAAATCCGGATTGCATAAGGTAAGGTTCTAAAACGTCTTCGATTGTATCTTTTTCTTCGCTGATAGAAGCGGCAAGGCTTTCGACCCCGACTGGCCCACCCTTAAATTTTTCAATGAGGGTCAGTATTAGTTTGTGATCCATTTTGTCGAGCCCCAGGTAATCCACTTCCATCATCTCCAAAGATCTTTTGGCCACATCTTTTGTGATAATGCCTTCAGCTTTAACCTGCGCGTAATCACGAACACGTCTGAGTAGTCGATTGGCAATACGGGGAGTGCCCCGAGAACGACGTGCAATTTCTCCTGCACCATCAGAATGAGTTTCAATTTTCAGGATTGAAGCTGAGCGCGCGATGATTATTTCGAGTTCTTCTGGGTTGTAATAGTCCAGACGGTGTACGACGCCAAACCGATCTCTTAGTGGAGAAGTAAGTAGCCCTGCTCTTGTTGTCGCTCCTACTAGAGTAAAAGGAGGGAGTTCTAATTTTATTGACCGTGCGCTTGGACCTTGTCCGATCATAATATCTAGATTGTAGTCTTCCATCGCTGAATACAATACTTCCTCAATGACATTAGATAAACGATGGATTTCATCTATAAAAAGGATGTCTCCTTTTTTTAGGTTGGTTAAGATAGCAGCCAAGTCACCGGATTTTTCTATAACTGGGCCTGAAGTGCTTTTTATGTTTGCTCCCATTTCTGAGGCAATTATATTTGCTAGGGTAGTTTTCCCGAGGCCAGGTGGTCCATAAAACAAAACGTGGTCTAATGCGTCACCACGCATACTTGCGGCCTCAATAAAGATTTCTAAGTTTCGCTTTGTTTTGTCTTGTCCGATATAGTCTTCGAATTTATTTGGTCTCAGTGTTGCTTCGAACAGAGTCTCGTCGTTGTCGGCCTCGGTGTTTGTAATAGAATCATCCATTGGACTAACTTTAAAGTAGGTGCTAGATACTTTTGATTAAAAAATCAAGATAGCATATTTAAACTTTTCTTGATTAAGCCTTCTACTGAGTTCTCTGTTTCTTCTTCTTCGCACACTTTTTTTAATGTCTGTTCCGCTTGAGTTTTTTTGTATCCAAGGTTAACCAGTGCTGAAAGAGCATCATCAAATAGCCCGTTCTGTGGAATAGAACCTTTTGTTGGTGCAAACTCTAGAGAGAGTCCTTCTATTTTGTTGCGCATTTCAAGTATGAGGCGTTCCGCTGTTTTGCGCCCAATTCCAGGGATCATGCTAAGTTTTCCAATGTCGTTAGAGTTGATAGCGCTAAACAACTCAGCGGGAGACATGCCTGATAAAATTGTTAACGCGAGTTTAGGACCTACCTTGTTAATGGTGATGAGTTTTTCGAAGATTTTTTTTTCATCTGCGGTGTAAAACCCAAATAATTTAAGCGATTCTTCACGCATATGAGTGTGTATGTTCAGAAAAACTTCGTTCCCTAATTCCGGTAAAACATAAAATGTCGATAGTGGAACAAAAACCTGGTAGCCGACACCGTTAACATCAATGGCGATTCCAACGGGAGATTTATTGGTGAGTTTTCCTTTAAGGTGCGCGATCATCTTTTTTTTTCGGTTCTGAACTTTGAGTTTGCTGCGGTTGAGTGGATGTGGCAGATGGCGACAGCAAGTGCATCCGACGCATCAAACGGTTGTGGTTTTTCCTTGAGCTTTAAAATAGCCGTAACCATCTCTTGTACTTGTTGTTTTTCAGCTCGTCCATATCCGACTACAGATTGCTTGACTTCTAACGGGCTATATTCAGCAACTGGTTTACCTTCATTAACTGCAGATAATATGGCGATGCCTCGGGTTTGCCCAAGCTTTAAAGCTGACTTGACATTAGTCGCAAAGAACATATCTTCTACTGCAACTTCATCAGGATTGAAGTTTTGGATGATCGTGACTAGTTCATCATATATAAACTTTAGTCTTTGAGGAAAGGATTGGCGTGCTTTGCTTTTAATGCTTCCCCAATAGATCATCTTGAGTTCGTTATTAATTTCCTCAATGACCCCGCAGCCGGTACAGTTGCTGCCGGGATCGATGCCCATCACGCGCATAGTCTAAAAAAGTTGGATGTTTTATGGAATTACACATACTCTTCTTAGGAAAGATGATAACGAGATATCATGTAAAGCGCTGCAATATTTTTCGTTCGAGTTTTTCCGTAGTGAGTAAGCAAGTCCTGAATGTTAAAGCACACTCGTTATTTGTAATCAAGAAGGACCCTTGCTAAATACTGACAAAGACTACCTTTTTTGAGTTAGGGGGTTTTACTCGATTGCGGCCATTATCTCATCTGTAATGTCAAAATTTGAGTAAACCTTTTGGATATCATCGTGGTCTTCCAGTGTGTCCATCAACCGGAGTAGTGACTTGCAGTGTTTTTCTTCTACATTAACCGTATTTTGTGGAATACGGGTCAGCTCGGATGATTGAGTTTTAATACCAGCACCTTCGATGGCCTTCCGTACGGGTTCGAAACTTTCTACTGATGTAGTTATTTCGTAATAGTCGTCAACAGTTTGCATATCGTCTCCACCTGCATCGATAGCTAGCTCTAACAGTTCTTCCTCGCCTTTTTCGGACATTTTTACGCTGATTAATCCTTTTTGCTCAAATATCCAAGCAACACACCCATTTTCCCCCATATTCCCACCATTTTTACCTAGCGTGGCTCGTAGCTCACCGACTGTTCTATTTTTATTGTCAGTCATCACTTCCATGAAAATGGCCACACCTCCTGGGCCATAACCTTCATAAGAAGTTTCTTCATACTGAACACCTTCCAGTTCTCCAGTCCCTTTTTTAATAGCACGGGTTACATTCTCTTGAGGCATATTAACTTCTTTGGCTTTTTGTACAGCTAGCCTCAATCTTGGATTCCCGTCTATATCGCCTCCTCCGATACGCGCCGCCACAGTTATTTCCTTAATCACTTTAGTGAAAATTTTTCCACGTTTAGCGTCGGCGGCACCTTTTTTATGTTTTATTGTTGACCACTTTGAATGTCCAGACATAGATCTCGAACTTAAAGGACTAAACCATTTAAAAAACTATTTTACTCGAGGATCAATCTAGCATGGACAAGTAAAAGAGGCAATCGGGATTGAAAATTATTCAAGGTTGATTGATAATTGTTTTCATGGAGACAGTAGAAATAAAAGTAGCAGGCAAAGCTGTTCAGGCTAGAGCTGGCGAGACAGTGATTCATGCACTTTGGAATGCCGGAATGGCAGAGTTGATTGAAACGGGTTGTGTCGGGGGCGTCTGCGGTGCTTGCACTGTAACCATCCGGTCTCCTGGGGGGCAGATGAGAGGAACTGATCTGGCCTGTATGTGTCCGGTGGAGGAAGGGATGGAAATTTTCCCATGTCCAGTAGATTCGGCTTTGACCGTGGCACCCGAACCAAACCCAACTGGAGAAAAGTTGCGCGCAGCTTATCCAAAACTTGACCGGTGTACTAAATGCGGAAGCTGTACTACAGCTTGCCCGATGTCCATACCGGTGATGGATTCGGTTCTCAGGATGAGGTCTGGCGAGCTCGACAAAGTAGCTGAGGATTTTACTACGTGCATTCATTGTGGTTTATGTAGATTTGTTTGTGAGGATGGAGTTCAGCCACACATGATGGGGATGTGGGTGCGACGTTCAATTGGGTCTTCCATGGAGCAAGATAACGATAAAATTTTAGAACAAGAGTCGCAACAGGCTGAGTTGGAGTGGGA